>CAZTMV010000039.1:0-1569 GCA_964615225.1 uncultured Candidatus Saccharibacteria bacterium | reverse complement strand
ATCTTGCAGAGCAAGGAGCAAACCCTGCCGCAATCCAGGTGCTTCTAGGCCATGAATCACTTGAAACCACCACGAGGTACGTGCATGCGTCAGATCGATATGCGGAACAGACGCATAGAGACTTCCATCCGCTAAAGAAATAGAGCTAGCACTCCGTATTCGCCACAATGTAGTCGTAGGCTTCGTCTATGGTGTCTACCATATGGAAGATACCCAGGTCCTCCGGACTGATATACGAGTACTCTTCCAAGAACTGCTCCTTGAAGCGCGCGATAAGCGGCTCCCAGTATTCCCGGTTATAGAGAACGACCGGAATCTTCTTGATCTTCCCTGTTTGAATCAAGGTCACGATCTCAAAGAACTCATCAAGGGTACCGAAACCTCCCGGAAAATAGACATAAACGTTTGAAGAGAACGTAAGCATCACTTTGCGCACAAAGAAGTGATCGAAATAGATCTGCTCGGTCACGTACTGGTTCATTGACTGCTCGGCGTTCAAGTGGATGTTCAAGCCGACTGACGTACCCCCCGCCTCAAACGCTCCCTTGTTCGCAGCTTCCATGATGCCTGCCGAGCCTCCGGTGATGACCGCAAAGCCGCGCTTAGCGAGCTTCCCGGCAAGCTCTGTTGCTGCCTGGTAGATCGGGTTGTCAGGCAGGATGCGGGTAGACCCAAAGAAGGTTGCTGCGAGCGAGTACTTCTGAATAATCTCGAAGCCCTCCACGAACTCCGACATGATCTTGAAGACGCGCCACGGCTCAAGTTGACGTGGCTTGCATACCAGCGGTTCGCGTACATCAGGCACGGTAGTCTTCCCTTCCTCGACGGTCTGCGCAAGCTGCGCGCCTACTACATGATGACGTGCCTTATCGTCAGGCAGCGTGACGGGCACGGTGCCTGTTCCTGGAATGTTTAGGGGTTCTGCCATGGAATGGGAAAGTTCGAAAACTCCGGAAGAATGTTCTTAGTATACGCTATACGCGAAACGATCTCCCCATGCCACTTCGCTCCGGAGAGCGCGTTATGCGGACGCGGCTCTTCAGGAAGCCCGCAGTAATTGAGAACTGTCTTTGAGTTAACTGCAGAGTGATGCTTTTCTGTAGGCGGCGTCTTTCCCTGCTGCGTCATATGCAGCCAGACGAGCGTATGGATATCAATGGTACGCGTGGCAAATGGCATATCTAGATGCGCGCGATGCGCGGCAGCCGCTAGAAATGCGCGGTCAAAGCCGACATTCTGCGCAACCAGCGTTCGCTCCTCGAGACTTGCTGCCCATGCAAAAAACGCAGCGATAAGCTCAGCTTCGGACTGTTTTGCAGGATCCGTTGCGGCCTCCTCCCCTATCCCGTTAATCTCTGCAGCTTCTTTCTCGAGCTTTGCGCCGTCCCACGCCCGGCACTCGCCATAAAATTGGTTGTAGGGATTGCTGATGTCTAGCGCTCCAATTGCGAGAATGGAATGCTGGTCGGGGTTGGTGCCTGAGGTTTCGACGTCTAAAGCTAGCATTTACAGAGAGTGTACCAAATAGAAAGGACCCTCGGCTCGAAAGCGTTGGGTCCCGGGGTTGGC
>CAZTMV010000038.1:0-1620 GCA_964615225.1 uncultured Candidatus Saccharibacteria bacterium | reverse complement strand
GCACCACCATGGTAAGGTGGGGGTCACCGGTTCAATCCCGGTCATCGGCTCCAAAAAGTTCGTCCCCAAGCACAGACTTGTATAAATATGAGGGACATTTATTCTGGTGGCATGTCAACCATTGAACGCGTAGCCGCCAAGAAAGAGACAGCCTCTGTTGAAGAGGAAGCAGTCGTTATTGAGTCCGTGCCTCAGGAACCGCATGACGCGGAAGCTGCAGAAGCAGTTCGCCAGGCCGAGCTTACAGAAGTAGCAGATCGTCTTGAGCAGTCCGGCCCTACGGAGTTCGAGGCAGAAGCATCCCTTAAGATGAAGGCGCGTGAGAATACCGAAGCCTCGTTCCGTCAGCGATTGGTTGAGGAAGACGCCCAAGAAAAGAAAGAGAAGGATGCCATCAACGCCCAGTCAGCGGCTGTTGCGGGAGTCGGAGGAGCTGGCGTTGCCGGCGGCTTGACGGCCTCGTTCATCGGTATTCCGCTTGCCGGACCGATTCTTATTGTTGGCGCTGGGCTTGTGGCAACTGCAGGCGTGTACTACATCGCCCGCAAAGTGCTGCACGGCATGAAGCGCAAGTCTCAGGAACGCAACTACAATCGAGACTACGCAAAGCGAGTGAAGGAGATTGATAGCGGCATCTACTAGTCCGCAGGAACGTTCGCAAGCCTATGTCCGAATTTCCTCCTCCGCGCACGCTCACTGACCGCTCGATAGCGGAAGGAAAAGAGTTGCGGGAGGCGGGAGCGTCATCCGTCATCGAAACGCCCGAAGCGCGCTTTGAAGTACTCTACGGCAACCATACGCAGCCCCAGCAGCACGCAGGGCTTGAGCGCTACGACGGTATCTTGCTTGAACTCATCTACGATCGGACGCAGGGCGACGCGCATCCAGGTTTTATCGAAGCGCATCCGCAGTACCGCGAACTGGTCCAGGAGGCGAAGCGCCTCGGCAAGCCGCTCTTCTTCCCGGACATTTCCCACTATCCGGACACGGCAACGCAGGAAATGCTCGAAACAGTGCTGGGCATCAGCCTGATCGGCGGGGCAGCAGTCGCTGGTGTCGCCTCGCACAAGGTGAAGCCTATGACGCGCCGTGCGGCGCTCGGAGCCTTGCTCGGACTTGGCGCTGCAGGAGTTATATCGCAGGAACGCCAGGCGCGCCGTGCGCACAACACGCTCTCAGGCGGCGCAAGCGCGAGCGACCGGATCGAGTTCGCACTTCGTAATGATGTTATTGCGCAAAAGTCTCGCGCGATCGCTTCGTTCGTTGAAGCGGGTGCGGACAAGCCTTCGCTTGCAGTCGTGATCGGCGCGCTGCATGGGGGATTGGAAGCAAGTATGCAGGTGCCTGTAGCCGAGCGCGTGCAGCACATCGACGAGCAACTCCGCCAGATCGGAGAGCTGCTTGGAAGCGGTACGGAAGAAAAGCTTCGCTCGGGCATTTCACTTATTACCCGGCTCGATTATGACGCCGAGAAGCAGGGCTGGAAGGCGAGCGTCGTACAAGATCCACAGCTTGCGCCACTGGATGCTCGATAAATCAAAACGTGCTATCTTCGATCACAACAAGCCACCGTAGCTCAGTTGGTAGAGCATCTCACTCGTAACGAGAAGGTCGCCGGTT
>CAZTMV010000037.1:0-1827 GCA_964615225.1 uncultured Candidatus Saccharibacteria bacterium | reverse complement strand
GTGGTCGTCATAATCTGGAATCCATGCTCCAGAGGATTCTCGACTACTCCTCCGGCGATCAAGCCCGCAATATGTGCGACATCCGCCATCGCAACGGCGCCAACCTCCTGCGCAATGTCTGCAATACGCTTCCAGTCGATTGTGCGCGGATACGCAGAAAATCCTGCAAGAATAATTTTTGGCTTTTCTGTGAGCGCGAGCTCGCGAAGGCCATCGTAATCGATTTCTCCGGTATCGACATTCTTCATGCCGTAGCGCACGAAGCGGAAGAGCTTGCTCATGTACGTTACCGGCGCGCCGTGCGTCAGGTGTCCCCCGTGCGAGAGGTCCATGCCGAGGATGGTGTCACCGGGCTCGAGCCACGCGAAATACGCAGCAATGTTTGCCGCAGCGCCACTCAAGGGCTGCACGTTGGCATGGTCTGCCTTAAAGAGCTGTTTGGCGCGCTCAATTGCAAGCGTCTCAATCTGGTCTGTATATTCCTGACCGCCATAGTAGCGTTTGCCGGGATACCCCTCTGAGTATTTGTTCGTGAACACGCTTCCCATGGCCTCGTGCACCGCAGCCGACACATAGTTCTCAGACGGAATAAGCTCGAGCGTTGTGCGCTCGCGCTCCTCTTCCCCGCGGATCAGTCTATAGACGTCCGCGTCTTCGCGTTCGAGATACTCCATTGCTGCCACTATACTCATCAAACGCTCAGATTGAAAAGGTTATATGCTTACCTCTATGGAGCCGCTTGCCCCTCGTCGCACGATCGGACCCCTGTTCGAGTCGAGCCGCTTCAAAGATGCCAAGGATCCCTGCATCTGCTTTGACGGCACGACCTGGCATATTTACGGGTCAGGCGGCGATACGCGAGACGAAGTCTGGAAGCTTTTGCATGCGAGCGCCCCTTCCATCGAAGGACCGTGGACAGAGCAAGAGCCAGTACAGCTACGAGGTTTGAACGGCCCGCACGTTGCCGCTCCATCAGTGGTGTTTGATCCAGAGGATCGTCTGTTCCATATGGCCGTGCAGAAGGACTTCATGTCGATCGGCGGCGATATTACGTATCTGGCGTCTGCAGACGGCACTACGTTTACTAAAATGCGCACCCTGGTGCGTCCGCACGGCTCAACCGAAGCAGGACTCTATGATCCCCACTTCTCCTTGATTGCGGGCAAGAAATATCTTGTCTACTCTGGTATTCCCAAACGCCTGGTTGAAGACGTGCCCATCATCCCGCAGCCGGACGTGTATCTTGCGAAAAGCGCGAGCGATCAGTGGTCGGGTCCCTGGAAGCGCATCGGTAAGATCCTGGACCACGATGAGATTGCCTGGCACCACAACCGCCGCGAACACCCCGACTACGAATGGGGTATCGAAGGACCGCAAGTGGTCGAGCTTCCCGATGGCCATATGCTTTTGAACGCTACCTGCTTTATGGAGGAAGGTCCGCGCGGCACCCGCCAGCGAGTCTTCTTCGCGCTTGCAGACAACGTAGACGGTCCGTACCAGAGCCTGGGACCTGTCTTGCTCGGACGCTCGGATGAATGGGAGGACGGCGAGAACGGGCACGCAAGCGCCGTTGTAGAGGGCGATGAGCTCTATCTGTTTTACCAGGCGCGCTCCAAGACAAACCCTGTTCCGGTAGAAAACCGCTGGCGCTACGGCATAGCGGTGTTTGCGATTGCGGATATCGTGGCACGGCTAAAGCACGAAATAGCGACTGCTTGACCGTCTTCCCTGCCCGCGTAGGATGGGCGCAGGCATCCTCACAAGGAGAAGTACTTTGCAGGATATCTACAAGCCGCTCTCTGAGCGGACACCAGACACGCAATACCG
>CAZTMV010000036.1:0-2354 GCA_964615225.1 uncultured Candidatus Saccharibacteria bacterium | reverse complement strand
GCCTTTGCTGCCGCGCTGCCGCCAAGCTTCATATCGTTTGCAACCGAACCTGAAGACGCGAGGCGCGCATCCACGTCAGCGGCAACGTCTCCGGTGCCAGTCACAAACACACTCCACCATGGGAGCCCGGTCTTCACGACTACCTGTCCTTCGTCGTTAGTCGTGACTTCCGTGTGCGACTTAACTTTTACGGGAATGAAGCCGAACAAGCGTCCATCGTGGTAGTACGCAACGTCGTAGCTCGACTCGCTTGAAAAGTCTGCTTCTGCAAAATAGCTATCGCTTCCCTGTAGGCTCGTCTGGTAGCGGTCGAGATCATCGTCGTCCATAACGTCAACCGACGTCATGAGGTTTGCCTCAAAGCCAGTACCATCCTCGATGTTCGAGTCGTCTCCTGCGCTTCCCTGCGAGGGGGTGCCGGTGCCGTCGTCCCCAACATTGGCATCAATGCCGATATCGATCGTCGTATCCAGGCCCTGCGCCAGGATGATCCCGCCTGAAGCTTCGCCAGTAAGAGAAGCCGCAAACGCAGATGTCGGCGCAATGAGCGCAACAGTCATGAGCGCACCGAATGCTTTGCGTAGGTTCATAGAAATTGATTTAGTGCTAACGCCGCAATAGTAGCCTGAGCTTCATGAAGGGAGAGTTAATAGAAAAACAGGCTCCACTGGAGCCTGTTTTTCATTGCCTTCCCTATTTATGAAAGACCTTGCGATCTACTGACCAGGCGCCTGCGCCGGTGATCATGATCGATACGGATGCTGCGAGGATCAAGAGAATGAACTCGTAGCCGCCGTTGCTTGCAAGGAAGCCGTTCTTGAGGTGTACAAGAACGAGTGCGATCAAGGAAACCAGCACAAGCACCTTGGATACCCAGTGCGTGAACGCGCCCAAGATGAGAAGGATACCGCCGCCTACCTCAGCTGCAATCAGGAGGACTGCAAAGACCTCAGGAGCCGGGAAGCCCAAGGAACCGACAAAGCCCGCAGTCTGCGGAATGCCGCCCTGAAGCTTCTGCCAGCCGTGGACGAGGAAGATGAGACCGGTAACGACGCGCAGGAAGAACGGAGCGAATGCGCTCCACTTGCCTGCACAGTTGCACGAGAGAAGTTGCTTCATGGATAGAATGAATTAGTACCCTTCTATTGTACTACCCGTCGGTAGAGTGCTTGTGGATACTTGGAATGCGCGGAATAAGCGCACAGACGATGCCGCCGATAACCGCGATCGTGTAGAAGCCGTAGCCGATCGCCATGCCAAGCGCTGCGGCAAACCACAAGGAAGCTGCAGTCGTGAGGTTACGGACCGTGATGCCGTCTTTGAGAATCAGACCTGCGCCAAGGAAACCGATGCCCGTGACAACCTGCGCTGCAATACGAGAGGTAGACATCTCATCCACAATAGAGCCCAAGAACGTAAACAGTGCTGCGCCTGCAATCACGAGGATGTGCGTGGAAATGCCTGCATCCTTGCCGCGGCTTTCGCGCTCAAGGCCGATAATGAGTCCGATGCCCAAGGAGAGCAACAGAACGACAATGAATTCAAGTTCAAGCCCGCTGATGAATGGTGGCATATGTGGCTAGCGTAGCATATGAAAAAACACCACTCTCTCGAGTGGTGTTTTTTCTGCTGCTTATACAGCTGGAGTCTCGCCTTCTACTGGGGTCTGGCCCTCAGCAGGAACCGCCATCTCCTCGCCCTGGGTAGGAAGAACCTCCTCGTTGTTGGTGGTCTCCTCGCCGAGAACAGTGTCGTTGTTGACATCAGTCATGTTGGTTTCGGGTTAGCTAGCAAAGAAACAGCGACCCGAAGGCCACCGTATATCCCTTATACCAGGAATAGTGCCGTCTGCCTAGCGCACGCTCGAGAGGATGCGGTCTGCAAGCGTGTCTATATCAAAAGTCTGCTGCTCGAGCTTGCAGGCTCCCTGCTCCGGCTCATCGTAGTTGAGACACTGCGGGAAGCGGAAGGTGAACACGCCGCGAATGCCCTCGCGCGCATACTCGTACGTGATGTAGGTACTGCCTGCCGCTCCCTCGCTCGAGGTTGAGACACAGTACGTAGTGCCATTGATCGTCTTCTCTTCTAGATGCGGGACTGGTCCGTCAGTGCCGGTGATGGTCGTATTGCACGAATATTTATTCACGACGCGCTCAACCAGAGGAGGCCACTCTGCTGCAGAAATATAGGTGCCGTGAAAAGGATTCGGGTACTTGAAGGTGATGCCACCGTTCGTCGCCTCGCTCCAGCCTTCGTAGGCATCGTGAGTGTCAGCCGGCTCAGACACCTTGAGGCCCCAGAACGCTGCAAATGCGAGCGCTGCGATAGCAAGGATGATAAGCGTGCTTTTCATG
>CAZTMV010000035.1:0-2548 GCA_964615225.1 uncultured Candidatus Saccharibacteria bacterium | reverse complement strand
TTTCCGTGATAAAGAATGACCGTCTTCATAGTCTAGATAGTAAACCGCACATACATGCCGCAGGGAAGCTGGCGGCCGCTCTTCTCCTCAATACGCAGTTCTCCATATTCTGCACTTGCCGCAGGGAACACTGCCCGCACCAGTTCTGCAAATGAAAGCGGCGCGTATCCGGCTGCGTAGCCATTCAAAAGAAAGAATGATCCCGGCGCATCCGAGAGCAATTCCTTAAGCAGCTCAATCAGCGGAAGCAGATCGTCCTCGATCTTCCATACCTCATCCTTAGACCCGCGGCCGAATGCTGGCGGATCCAAGAGAATGCCTTCGTACTTTGCGCCGCGTCTCAGTTCGCGCTTAACAAAGGAGCGGACATCTTCATGCATATAGCGAATGGCGCCGTCAGCTACACCAGAAGCGTCTGCATTTTCCTTTGCCCAGGTAATACTCGACTTGGACGAGTCTACGTGCGTGACCTCTGCTCCTGCGAGTGCTGCTGCAACGGATGCAGCGCCGGTGTACCCAAACAGGTTCAGTACCTTCGGCTTGGAGAGTTTTGCAATCTGCTCGGTGCTCCAGGACCAGTTCGGCTCCTGCTCAGGGAACAACCCGGTGTGCTTGAAAGAGGAAAGCTTTGCTTTGAGTGTCATGCCGCTCATAGCTACGTTCCAGCTCTCCGGAAGCGCGTTCTCGCTCCACGAGCCTTTCCCGCCATTGAAGGCAAATGTTGCTGCGGCCGCATCCCAGCCTTTGGATACATCTTTAGGCCAAATGGCTTGGGTGTCCGGGCGTGCGAGCATGTGCGCGCCAAAGCGCTCGAGCTTCATATGGTCGCCCGAGTCGATAAGCTCGTAACCGTCTGAAGGAAGCGTTGCAAGATGCCGTTCGGTCATAGGCTAGGAGAGGGAGTCCGGATGCTTGCGGCTCCAAGCAGAGAGTACGATGCCTGCGGAGACTGCGACGTTCAGGGATTCGCAGCGCGGATGCATAGGAATGGAGAGTGCGATATCGCAGGTCTCCAAAGTCTTCTCGCGAAGCCCGGTGCCCTCATTGCCGAGCACGAATACACTCGGTTTCTCAAAGCCCTCTTGCTCAAGCGGGATAGAGCCTTCCATAGCAAGTCCGTAGACCCAGAATCCGCGCTCCTTGAGGTCGCGGAGCGTATCATTCACGTTGCCGATTGCCACGAGCGGGATGCGAAACGCCATGCCGGCAGAGGTTTTCACAACGGTTCCCGTGACCGGGGCCTGGTTGTGGCTCGGGATAAGGACGCCCGCAGCGCCAAAGGCAGCAGCAGAGCGGATAATGGCACCGACGTTGTGTGGATCCTGTACTTCGCCAAGCACGACAAGTCCGGTATTGTCCGTGACTGAAAGGGAAGACATAAACTCACCGTACGGCTGCACCAATTCGCCTGCGTCGACAATTGCGATCACGCCCTGGTGCGCGGTATCGCCGCCGACCGAACGATCAGCCTCCGCCTTCGTCATCGAAGCGGTCGGAATGTTGTGCTTGCGCAGCAATTCAGACAATTCCGCGTCCTTGGCGTTGTCGTCGATATGCACCTTCTTGATCGTATGTGGCGCAGACAACAGGGCCTCACGAAGCGTGTTTCGCCCGTACATGTAAATCTTTTCTGACTTCTTGTTGTTGCGCTTCATTGTGCGCGGTAAGGGACTCGAACCCCTGACCCTCCCCACGTCAAGGGGATGCTCTACCAACTGAGCTAACCGCGCAATCTGTACGCCGCACTATAGCTCATTTTTGGACAGTTCTCAACCCATGCGTATGATGCTTGTATGCGACGCGTGATGCTCTGGAAGAAGCGAGGAGAGACTCCGCTTGCGGCTCTCACAGCCTGGAAACAGGCGAATCCTCGGTATGTGGATACGCCTGCAACGTACGCAGGACGGCTTGATCCTATGGCCGAAGGCAAGCTCCTGATCTTGCTCGGAGACGAGTGCAAGAAACGGGAACAGTATCTACGTTTGGATAAAGCATACGAGATAGAAGTGCTGTTTGATATCGGCAGCGATACCGCAGATGCGCTTGGTGTGGTGAGCTACGCAAACAAGAAAACTGCATCTGCACGACGCATACTCGAACAAGCGCTCAGGCAAGAGCTTGGAACGCATGCGCGCGCATATCCTCGCTTCTCCTCAAAGACTGTGAATGGAAAGCCATTGTTCCTGCATACGCTTGAGGGAACGCTTGCTGACGCAAACATTCCTACGCATGAGGAGACGATCTATCGCATAGACCTCAAGAATGTGCGAATGATTTCCTCAGCTGAACTTCACGACTATATCGCTACGTTTCTAGATCAGGTACCACGCGTTGATGAATCATCAAAGCAGCTTGGAGCTGATTTCAGAATTGCTGAGGTGCGCGCAAGCTGGGATGCTGCTTTTATGGCAGCAGGAGATCGCTCCTTCATGCTGGTGAAATTGAAGGTTTCGTGCGCGTCCGGAACCTATATGCGCTCGCTTGCGGAGCGTCTCGGAGCCACGCTTGGCACCTATGCAATCGCGCTTTCAATAACGAGAACCAGAAT
>CAZTMV010000034.1:0-2770 GCA_964615225.1 uncultured Candidatus Saccharibacteria bacterium | reverse complement strand
GATTCGAACCTATCGCATGTACCGCCCCTGTATATGGTTCTCCACCTCCTCCCTATCACGCCCATACGTCAGGTAGGATAAGCGGCGCAGATCATCCACCTGCGCAAGATTGCCCTCATTCGGCTCGATCGAACGGATGTTAAATGGCTTCTGCGGCACGCCTTTGGAGAGCATGCGCACGTACGCGTTGTAGTTTTCAATATTCACGAAATCAAGTGCGCTAAAGGTAGGCGCGAACTGTTTTGCGAAGAACTCCGCGTCCTCCTCGCCTACGCGAAACACCGCCATTGAGCCAACGTTGCCGAACACCGCATTCCGAGTCTTATCATTGATCTGCTTCAAGAACTGGTGCGCCATCGTCAGCGAGAGCTTGTATTTGCGGGCCTCAGACAAGATGCCTGGAATGGAGTCAGTCGTGATGTTCTGGAACTCGTCGATGTACAGGTAGAACGGCGGGAAATCGCCTCGGGGATTGTCCGCGCGCGAAAGCGCTGCCATGAAGATCTTGCCTACTAGCACAAGACCTAGGAGGTTCGCGTTTCGCTCGCCCAAGCGGCCCTTAGAGAGGTTGACCAGGAGAATCTTCTTAGAATCCATCACCTCGCGGAAGTTAAACGAGGAGGTCTGCTGACCCACGATCGGGCGCATGAAGTCGTTTGCGGTAAAATCATCAAACTTGTTGGTGATATACGGCACGATGTTTGCAAGCGACGCCTCGCCTTCCGCGCGCGTTGCAATCTCGGTCCAGAACTGGTTCACGACCGGGTTGCGGCTCTTAGCAAGTTTCATGTTTCTAAACGACGCATTTGAAAGCACGCGTGCAATGTCCATCATGGTGGAGCCTGACGCCGGGTCTTCCATCACAAGTAACGTTGCATTGCGGAAGTACTGTTCAAAAGCAGGACCCATGGATTCCGGCACATCGCCATACAGGCGACGGAAGATCGCCAAGATTTCGTTGACAATAAAAGTCTTCTGCTCCGGACGATTTGGATCGTACTCGAGCATGTTCAAGCCGAATGGACGCGAGAGCTCTGCCGGATCAAAGTAGATCACGTCCTTGTAACGCTCCTTCGGCACCGACGCTAACACGTCGAGAATGTCGTTTCCGTGCGGATCGATGAAGCACACACCCTCGCCGTTTCGAATGTCCTGCTCGATCAGGGTTTTCATGAACGACGTTTTACCGGTACCGGTCTGTCCGATCACATACAAATGACGCGCGCGATCCAAAGGCGCAAAGTGAATATCCGTCTTAGTGCCGCGGAAGTTGTTGGTGCCAAGCATGATGCCGTCCTTTGCAAGATCCAGGGGAGCCGCAGCAGCGCTGAAGCGAGACTGCTTGAGGTGCGGAGATGACACGATTCCCTGCGGCGGGAAGTGGAAGAGCGTTGTGAGTTCTTTGAGGGAAAGCGGCAGCAACGCGTCGTGCGCGAAGAGGCGGAACGAGAATGCGCGGATGAAGGATTTGAGCGCATTTCCCGTCACGCGCTTCCATGCCATGCGATTGCCGCGAGTGTTCTCATACTGATTGAATGCAGCTTCAAGCTCGCTCACGATCTGGGTTGCCCGGCGCTCATCCGGCGATGAAGCAACTAGGCGGATATTCGTTTCCACAACCGGCGAGGACATTTTCGTTTCTACCGCGCGCAGTGCGTCTTGGTCTACCGAACCGCCTGCAAGCGGTTTCGTAGACATGAAGCCCTTCGTTTCGCGAAGCAGCTCTGAAGCAAAGTCATCTGAGTACTCGAACACCTTTGAAGACTTAACGCCCTTTTGCAGATCATCGTACATGCGGCGATAGAGCTTCTGGTACGCGTCTCCCTTTGGGCGGATCACAATCTGCAGCGCAGCGCCCTCACCTTCCGCTTGGATCTTCGCAAACGCATTCAAGATCAGGTTCAGCGGATCATAGTCGAACTCCTGATAGTCCTTCAGCGGATACGGATGCTTCTTGTTGAGTTTTGCAACAGACGCCACGACCGCGCCGTCTTGCGCGAAGGTATTGTAATCGTTTGGTTCTGGCGTAATGACCGCGTTTGGGAAAATGGCGAGGATCTGCTTTTCAAACAGATCTGCACGTCCATTCGGGACTCCCGCATAAAAGCGCAGGTGCGGACGGTCGACAGGCACCGCAAGCTCAAGCGTGTAGTAGGCAGGCTCGCCCGCGTACGCGTCTTCAATAGCGCGCATGCCGCTATAAAACTGCTCCATCGCAGACACGAGCTCTTTAAACGACTTATTACGCTCTGCCTCTCCGGCAATTTCCGGAAGCTCAACCTCATACAAGGTCATGTGCAGCGCCTTCCACTCCGGCTGCCCTTCGTTCATGCCCTTGATCGACATGCCAGCAGTCAGGTACGCAACCAGAAAGCGATGGAAGTCATCCTCAAGGTGTGGGCTCTTCAATTTATCCAACACCTGAAACGCATTATGAATACCGCGAGTCTCCATAAGCGCGCGAAGCTCTGCCATCGTTTCGTCATCGCTTTCCGGGTCCAAAGAAAGCGCGAGCTCTCTCGCCTCAGACTCCCGCATCGCATACTGCGGATGGAGCACATGCGCAGACGGCATGCGCACGTGGCGCACCACGCGATCGCGCACGATCGCTTCAAGCGGACGTTCTTTCTTAGTTCCCGCAAGCTCGCGCTCCTTGGCTGCGATTTGCGCGCGCAGATGCGCGATCTCTTCTTCAGCGGAAGAAATAGGCTGCACCGGCCCTTCGTAATTCATTGCCATCGTGCTCTTAGTATACGCCACTACCATACCC
>CAZTMV010000033.1:0-2990 GCA_964615225.1 uncultured Candidatus Saccharibacteria bacterium | reverse complement strand
TAGGACAGCGCCCTTTCACGGCGTAAATCGGGGTTCGATTCCCCGTGGGGTCACAAATTGAGACTTTCGTATCCGGTCAGCCAGCACTACCATTTAGCACATGCCACCTTTCATTAAAAACTACGGAGCAGTCGTGATTTGGATTCTGGCAACGCTTACTACCCTTGTCTCTGCCTACATTGGCAGAGGCACTGCGTATGAAAACGCCTTCTTCTACGTGCTGGCATTCTGGATGATTGTGCTTGCGATCTTTGAGCTGTACGTAAACAAGCGGTAAGGCAAAGGGTCATTTGACTCCCCACCCCCTTTCACTATTGAATGGAACTACGCAGCAGCGGAAAGTTTTTTGACACCTACCACATGGAGGTTACTACGTGCATAAACCCCGACCTTCCCGCTTGATTCTGATACGCCATGCTGAGTCTGAGAGAAACGCAGCTAAGAAAGGCTCCGTGTACTTTGCCGATGACGAGGCGCGGCAGCAGATCAAAGGGATTCCTGACTACAAAGTCACACTCACACCAAAAGGCCAACTGCAGGCCAAGCAAACTGGTGTGAAGGTAAAGGAACGCTTCGGCGTGCCCAACTACGTGTATCACACGGGCTATGCCCGTACGGTCGAGACCTGCGACGGCGTGCTCGACGCATACACTTCTGACGAACGTCTTCGGATCAAGGTTCGCAAGAACCCTTTCATCCGCGAACGCGATGCAGGTTACTGCTACGACATGACCAAGGCAGAAGCTGAAGCGGCGTTCCCCTGGCTCCAAGAGCACTGGGACACCTTCGGCGGCTTCTTCGCTCGCCCTCCGGGCGGCGAGAGCTTGTCTGATGTTGCGAATCGGGTGCAGACCTTCATCAACATGCTCTTTCGCGACCATGAAGGACAGACTGTTTTCGTGATCACGCACGGCGGCGCGCTCCGCTCATTCCGGTTCTTGCTTGAGCGCTGGTCCTACGATCAAGCGCTCAACTGGCCGGAAGGCGATGCGCCGCACAACTGCGGTGTTACCGACTACGCGTACGACCACGACACAAAACGGCTTGAACTGCGAACGTATAACGCAGTGTACTGGTCCTAAAACGCAACCGCCGCGCTTTTACAAGCGTGGCGGTTTTTTGGACTTCATGCCAATACTAGGAAGCGCATGGCAAGCTGGCAGTGTAGAATGGGCCGCAATGACTGCTTTCTATCAGATTCTCGGAAATAATCTCGTTGCGTCTATCACTAACTTCACGGTGTGGTTTGCGCTCACCTTTTACGTCTTTTTGGAGACGCAGTCGGTCTTTGCTACCGGCATGATCGCCGGTATGTACTTGGTGCTGACCGCAGGCTCAGGCTTCTGGCTCGGCTCGGTTGTGGATCACCACCGCAAGAAATTCGCGATGATGGGCTCTAGTGCTGTCTCATTCCTTTTTTACGTACTCGCCTTCGTATTCTTGCAGATCGCGACTCCTGAACGCATCGCGCAGGTATACGAGCCCTGGCTCTGGATCTTTGTGTTCATTGTTATGTTCGGCGTCATCGCAGGCAACATCCGCGCAATCGCGCTCTCAACGCTCGTCACCATTCTCGTGCCGGAAGATCGCCGTGATAAAGCGAATGGGCTTGTAGGCATGGTCAACGGTATCGGATTTTTGACCACCTCAATGATCAGCGGGTTCTTAGTTGCCTGGGGTGGTATGCACTACGCGCTCATGTTTGCAGCCGCAATTGCAGCGCTCGTGTTCTTGCATCTTCTATTCGTGCAGGTGCCAGAAACACTGCATGAGTCCAATACCGGAGAAACGCAGCCCAAGCGCCTTGATTTGAAAGGAACAATTAAGATCGTGCTTGGAATCCAAGGCTTGATTGCACTCATTCTGTTTTCCACCTTCAACAACTTCTTAGGCGGCGTGTTTATGGCGCTCATGGATGCCTACGGCCTCTCCTTGGTCTCGGTCGAAGTGTGGGGCGTATTGTTCGGCTTCCTCAGTCTTGCATTCATCGGAAGCGGCATCCTGATTGCGAAGACCGGGCTCGGCAAGAATCCATTGAAGACCTTGCTGCTGGTCAACGTTATTGCATGGACCACCTGTATCTTCTTCACTATCCAGCCATCGATCGTACTGCTAGCGATCGGCTGCGCTATATGGTTCCTCGTGAGTCCATACGCGGAAGCTGCAGAGCAGACGACCCTGCAGAAGGTCGTACCGCTTGAGCGCCAGGGCCGCGTGTTCGGGTTCGCGCAAAGCGTCGAGCAGTCCGCCTCTCCGCTCACGGCGTTTATCATTGGCCCTTTGACTCAGTTCTTCTTCATTCCGCTTATGACGACCGGCGCAGGAGCCGTCTTGATTGGTGACTGGTTTGGCACGGGACCTGATCGCGGTATCGCTATTGTATTCACGCTTGCCGGCATCATGGGACTTATCGTTACGCTGCTCGCTTTCAACTCTAAGTATTATCGCCAGCTGTCCGCCCGCTATCTGACGAAGGAGGAAACGGCAGCTGTTCCGGCTCAGTAACAGCTGCAGTCCCATAGCGCAGATGCGCTACCACAAGCCCCCGCCCGCGAAACGAAGGCTCGAGCATGGTTCGCCGATGGCACGTGCGGTAGTCTCCCTCGCTGCACATGACACAGACGTTCTTGCCACTTCGAACGAGCAGTACGAGCTCGTCGATCGCTTGTTCGTAGTCGACATTCTCGAGCTTTCCGCCAAGATTGGCTCCGCGTGCAAGATAGCGTATGCCTTCTACTGCAAGCGACTCTGCCAGCCGCTTCTCGTTATACTGCGGATTGAAGCGTGAACGCGGTATGGAGCGCACATCAACCAGCACGTCGATAGCGTGTTCTCTAAGCTTTGCGAGAAACTCGGGAAAAGGTTTTGTGCTGTGTCCGATCGTATAGATAGTATTCATATAAACGGGAGCCACATACCAAACAAACGCTTGCCGATTCTGGTTCTCGTTATTGAAAGCGCGATTGCATAGGTGCCAAGCGTGGCTCCGA
>CAZTMV010000032.1:0-3083 GCA_964615225.1 uncultured Candidatus Saccharibacteria bacterium | reverse complement strand
GGCAACGAGAACAACTTTCAATTTCATGCTCTTACCTCCGGGAAGACCATAGCATCGTTTTTTCTTTCCTGCTACGACACATTCAGGACACTTGCACAACGCGCTACATGTCCTGTACGGTTTCTCCGGTCACTGATCTTTACAGAGAGGAGGGCATTATGCCTGATGACCACAAAACAGGTGCAACAACGTTTCGTCCTGCAACAACTGATCCGCTCAGGCTTCGCGCTATCAGGATCCTGAAAGGGACTGCCAAGTTCGAAGATCGACTCTTCACTGATTCGAATGAGCTGCTCAAGCTGGTCGAGATTCTTCGTTCCATGGGCTGCGTGATTGCGCTGACCATGGGTGTTTGGGACCTTCATCATCATGGCCATGACGACTACATGGACCTGGGGAAGGAAGAAACGCGCAAGCGTTATCCTGATGCCGAGCACGTCATCTTGGTCGTTGGCGTTGACTCGGACAGGTTGACGCAGTCCCGTAAGGGGCCGCGTCGTCCGATTATTCCGGAAGACGAGCGCTGCTTGGCGCTCAAGCATGTGCGGCCGGTGGATATCATCGCGCTGCAAGACAGCATGACGGAATTGTCGGACCTTATCCCGCACGAAACGCGGATCATCTCCGAGTCGACGACGGATCTTAAGAGCACCGACGAAATGCGCAAGCGTTGTGAGCAGTTGGTGACGTTGCCGCCCCAAGCGACAACGTCAACTAGCGCTCGCGTTCGCAAGCTCATTCTCGACGGCGCCCAACAGGTCATTACTCGACTCAAGGCCCAGCTCGATGAGGCGTTCAAGGAGGCGATCGATGGACTCGAGTTCTAAGATCGCTCTCGTTGCCTATGTTGCATCGCCGCATGATGGCTATCTGCGGCTGTTTCGGAAGTATCCGAATGCGAACTTGTTCGTGTTCGGCAAGAAACTGATCAGCGAATTTCCATCGCTGACGCGGCATCTTCCGGGCAACGATCCGGAAGATGCCGCACGAATGATCGCAGCGCTCGGCGTTGTCCGGAGCGTGCATATTCTTGAACCGGAAGATCTTGGTGCGGTTTCGGCCGCATCGACGATCATCATGCCGGACGAGGATGTTGCGCACGCATTTGCCGCCAAGTACCTTCCGGGCACCAAGATCGATTTCGATGGATCATGGCGCTTGCGATGGGATATGAAGGCGACGCAAAGTACGCAGCCATCTGGCGAAGACGTGTCTGTTAGTGTCGACCTGCTTGACCAAGCACTCTTGCGTGAAGCTCAAGCGGCAGCACAGGGAAGTCCGGATTGGTGGCGGCAGGTCGGCGCGCTCATGGCGCGTGACGGCAAGCCGATTCTCACGGCCTTCAACAGGCATCTGCCTTCCGATCAAACGCTGTACGTGCTCGGTGATCCCCGAGCCAACTTCAATGCTGGAGAACGTATCGACGTATCGAGCGCGCTTCATGCAGAGATCGGGATCATTGCCGCAGCGGCACAGCTTGGCATGACAACTGAAGGAGCTGATCTCTACGTATCAACCTTCACGTGCCCGCCGTGTGCAGGCGCTGTTGCAGCTGCGGGATTTCGTCGGCTCTACTATGCTGGCGGATACTCACTGCTGCATGGTGCTGACGCGCTTCGCTCCAAAGGCGTTGAAATCATTCGCGTAGAATTATAAACACTCCCCGTCGCGAGGCGGGGAGTTCTTTATTTTCCAAAACCGAGAAGTGGAGTGATGAGTTTTGAGTCAGGACGCTGCTTTGCGCCTAGTAGCAGCTGCGCATGAAGATGATTCACTGTTGCTCCGGTATAGCGTGTGTCACCGGAGCGGATAAAGAGGGAAGAGGCTGGAAGTTTGTATTTTCTAGTCAGTCTGCGTTGTGCGAGACCAAGCGCTTTCCACTCCTCAGCAGTTAGCTTTTCAACGTATTCAACATGGCGCCGTGCGATTAAAAGGAAGTGGTGGCGCGTTCCTTCGTAAGGCCAGGCATTAGCAGTCGAAATCCAATGTTTGTTCTTGAAGAGGATTGGCTTGGGGTGGTGACGAAGTAGGTTGTGTTCACAGAAGGGGCAGATCTTTTCTTCAGTGATCTTGGAGAGAACGCTGACATATCCGTCTCTCGGTTTGACGGTCGCATTTTTTATATTCACGCGCTTGCTCATTGGTTCGGTTATAGCACAAAAGCACCCCCATTGCTGGGGGTGCTCTGACACGCTACGGCAAGTACGGGATGTCCATGGCCGGGTGCGGATCGTATTCTTCGATCGAAAAATCGTCCTTTCGAAAGGCGAACAAATCCGTCACGTTCGGATTGACCCGAATGATCGGGAAGATGCGAGATTCTCGTTGGACGAGTTCTTGCATCTTCTCAATCTGGTTCTCATAGATGTGTGCGTCCGAAAACGCATGTACATAGTTTCCAGGCGTGAGCCCGGTCACCTGGCACATCATGAGCAGTAACAGTGTGTACTGAACCATGTTCGATGGCACGCCAATGGCGAGGTCAGCAGATCGTTGCTTCATCTCCAGGTGCAGTTTGCCGTTCAGAACGCGGAAGTGTAACCACCCGTGACAGGGAGCTACGAGTACCTTCCGGTCCGGGCCGCGGGCCGTGTAGAACGGAATCCACGGGGTCACGAGGTGTGTGCGCAGCGACGGGAAATCCCGAATCTGCTGCACCACCTGCGCGAACTGGTTCAGTGTCGTGCCGTCTGGCTTCGGGAAGTCATGGAATGCCGCACCGTAAGAGCCGGGTCCGAGATCGCCAGGGTCGAGTCCAAGGATCTTCCCGGTTTCTTCGTAGCCCTTGCTCCAAAAGTTGCATCCGTAGGCTTCGAGCTCCTGCATGGTACGTGCGCCGTTCAGAAACGCGATGATTTCAGCAACCGGCTTGCGCCAGAAGCCCATCTTGCGTTCGGTGATCAGCGGCACGCCGTTTGAGAGATCGAAGACCATTTGCGGCAGGGTGCCGAAGCAGGTGAGTGCTCCTGCGCCCTGTGGCGTCTCCTTGATCATTTCGCCGTGCTTGAGCACGTAGGCGATTCGGTCTCGGTATTGCGTGTCTGGTGTCCGCTCAGAGAGCGGCTTGTAGATATCCTGCAAAG
>CAZTMV010000031.1:0-4216 GCA_964615225.1 uncultured Candidatus Saccharibacteria bacterium | reverse complement strand
CATTGGAGAAGTTCTGCATGCATGTTGCACCTCTTCGATTGCACAGGAGTATTCCCGCGTCTGTATATAATCGAAACATATTTATTACCGTACGTCAAACAAGACGAGCGCGAGTCCGAAGACGCGCGCTCGTTATATTTCGCATGCTCGCAATTTCTTGCCACTAGATTAAACCGGCAGAGAAAACCATGCGAACAGGAGGAAGAGAAAAAGCCAGAGCCACCACTTAGATTCTCTGTGATGGCCAAGCGTATGGAAGAACCAGGACCCAAATCCTGCCGTAATGCCCGACAAGAGAATCGTAGCCATACGATGCCGGTGCGCAGCTTCCGAAAGTTCGAATGCTTCACCGAACGCGTATGTTACCGTCTCTCCTGCGAGATAATCGCTCAGGATGGGAAGGCCGGCGACGAGCTGTCCGTAGATAACCACGAACGCGAAAAACACAAACAGGATTCCTGATATCCACCGTAAAAGGACATTCATCAGTCCAGTATTCGTTGAGTCCATTGCGGCCCTCCTTCTGTAACTAGTACTACACTCCCGCGCACCTGTCGTCAATTAAAACGGGCGCGAACCCTCCCGAAGGAGAATCCGCGCCCGTGTTCCCACCCATACCAACGCATAGACCAGCTAGCTGTTTGCCGCCTCGGCCTCAAAACGAATCTTTTCGACCTGGTCATAGAGCCAGGCAATGTCGCCCTCATGGGCGTGCAGAATCGTTTGGAGTTCCGTGTAACGGCGATTTGTCACCTGCAGGTCTTCCACGATCGGAACATGCTCGTCATCATCTTTTTTCTCCTGATAGACCTCGTCGAGGTACCAGGTTTCAAGCGCATTCCCGAGCTTGGGGCGCAACTTGCAGATGTGCTCCAGTGTGAAGCACTTTTTGACAGCGAGCAGTTGATCGAACGTTTGCATTGGTAGTCCTTTCCAAGAACAATCCCGCGGTGCGAGACAGGATCCAGACACTACCCTATGTATACGAAATCTGTCAAGAACCGTAGTAATCGCGCATGAACGCGTTCTTATACTCCTCAAACGTGCCTTCCTTCAAAGCTTCCCGAGCACCATCTACGAGTTTCAAGATAAAACCGAGATTATGCATGGATGCAATCGTTCCCCCGAGATACTCTCCTGAGCGAATCAGGTGCGACACATACGCGCGTGTGAATCCTTCGGTGCCTGGAATGATTGTCTCAGGATCCAACGGACCCAAATCCTTCTGGTAGGAAGCGCCGCGCAGGTGTATCACGCCCCGGCGCGTATAGATAGAGCCGTGGCGACCGATACGGGTTGCCGCAACACAGTCAAAGAGGTCCATTCCCTCTTCAATTCCCAAGAGCACATCCCCTGGCTCTCCAATACCGAGGAAGTGGCGCGGTTTCTCCTCAGGAAGCTCAGGAATGGCAGCCTGCAACGCTCCCTGCATATCTGCCTTGCTGAATGAGCCGCCTATGCCAAACCCGTCAAAATCCATTGCAGCGATTTCACGTGCAGATTCCCGGCGCAAATCTTCGTGCCGCCCTCCCTGCACAATGCCGAAGATGCCCTGTTTCTTATTCGCAGCAAGATTGCGGCGATGCGCGTCCAGAGAGCGCTTAGCCCAGCGGTGCGTGCGATACATCGCTTCTTTCTGATACTCGTACGGCTCGGTAGGCGCAGTGCATTCATCAAACGCAAAGAACATATCAGCGCCCAGAGCGTGCTGGATTTCGATGGAACGCTCCGGCGTAAAGCGATGCAGACTGCCGTCCAAGTGCGAAGTGAACGTCACACCCTCGTCATCGATGACAGCTAGCTGACCATGCTGGGATGCAACACTCTCATCAAACACCGAGACGCCGTGCTCGCGTGGTGCTTCTTCGCCTGATGCGATCTTGGTAATCGTGCGTCCGAACGCAGCTCCCAGCGAAAACACCTGAAAGCCGCCGGAGTCCGTCATAGTCGGACCTTGCCAGTTCATAAACTTTGCGAGCCCGCCCGCAGCTGCAACGAGCTTTTCTCCCGGCTGCAGGTACAAGTGATACGTATTGGCAAGCACCACCTGCGCACCAATGGCTTTCAGAGCGTCTGGCAGCACGCCCTTCACGTCTGCTTTAGTGCCGACTGGAACAAACGCCGGCGTCTCAATGGTTCCATTTGGCGTCGTCAAAAGACCGGTGCGTGCCCGGCCGTGCTTGCTGGTAATAGAAAAGGAAATGGCCCCCATCGCCTTACCGTAGCGAGGAGGGCCATTTCGCGCAAGGGCATTAGCTCTTCTTCAGAAGATTATGGACGTTCGTATCGTCCGGAAAAAGCTTGATAACTCTCTCTACAAATTCCGGAGAGAGGTTGTGTCTTTCTTCAGAACTGAGATTTTTGAGCATTTCAAGAAGAGATCCCTTGAGCGCCGAGTCGGCCGCATTCGCAGTTTCTGAATCAAGGCGCTTCAATTCCTCTGGACTCATGTCGTTGATGATTTTCACGAGCGAACGAATCTCATTGCCCGGAGAAGGCTCTGCTTTCGGTCCCTCTCTTCTCTTGCCAAAGAACATATGCTATTGAGCTGCGCTTACCTGCACATCAAGTAATTCAACATCGAACACCAAGGTTGCGCCTCCTGGGATCGGGCCGCGGCCGTTCGGGCCGTACGCCAAATCAGACGGGATGACCAAGCGGCGGGTGCCACCGACCTTCATGCCGACAATACCCTGATCCCAGCCCTGGATCACCTGGCCGCCGCCAAGAACGAAAGTGAACGGCTGACCATGGATGGAAGATGCGTCAAACACCTGTCCGTCTTCGAACATACCCACGTAATTAACGGTGATCGTTGCTCCTGGTACTGCTTCTGCGCCCGTACCGACTGTGGTGTCGGTCATCATAAGATCTGCCATGCCGTTTTCGTTAGTAGTTAATACAGTATCACTTATAGCAGGCTGGCTGGAAAAAAGCCCGAGAAAGCCGCTTCCAAGGAAGAGGAAGCCAAGCGCAATGATAACGGCGAGCGCGACCGCAATGCCGGTCGGGGTAATAGTTTTAGTATCCATGAGCGTAAGTATAGCAATGCCCATTTAGGAACAAGGTGGGCTCGTGGACAACCACTGCGTACCTTGACACTTAGCTATTTAAAATGTATAGTCATATCAACGCCAACCAACACAAAGGAAGTGGCACATGGACACGTTCGTTGCCTACAAGCTCGTTGACGACGGCTACACGGAGTACTTCCTCTCGTGCAAGCGCATCAACCAAAACGAGCCGACGAGCTGCCGCACGATTGAATCGCTGGTTGAACTCTTCGACGATTGGGCTCGAGACCTCTACGAGGACGGCGTATCGCTGTCCTTTGAAGTCCCGGCGGAAGCCCTTCAGCACCAGTGCGTTCCCCTGGACGATCTTGAGCAGCGCGCCTTAAAGGCGCAGCTCGAGAAAATCTGTGCGGAATGCGACAGCTAAAGCATGGTCCCGGAGAAGCCTCGCGCTTCTTGCGGGGCTTCTTTGTTTACCCTATGCCAGTACACCGTAGAGACCGACAACCAACGCAAGTTGTATACACAGTGCGAGCAGAAACTTGTTAGCATTCGACACGCGGAACAAGTATGGCGCTAAGGACGCAACATACAGAGCAGCTGCCAGAACTATAACGATGAGAAGATTCGGACCTTCAGGATCATCGAAAAAGAAAAACAATCCTCTGGAGAATACGATTGCTGTTATGCCTAACAGCGCCAGCGATATCTTTAATGATTTGAAATGCATGACCTGGAGTAAGAACAGTATACCTTTGGCGGACTGGTTAGAGCTCGAATCTGTACGTACATATAGATACACTTGACAGCTCTATAGTTACTACATATAATCCATGCACTCTTTACCAGGAGGTACCGAGAAATGCAGAAAGTGTCACTTCCCACTGTTGTCGCATCTGTGGCAGCAGCGTTCGGCTCCGGCCTCGCCTACCAGTTTGCCATGACTCACAATGGCGAACTGTACGCGAACGTTTCCGGCTGGTCAGGCATTGCCTTGGCTTTCGTCGGACTCGCCGGCATCCTGTTCTTCGGACTCAGGGCGGAACGCAAACGCAACGAAGCAACAGCGAGAGGCTAACATTCTGCGAGGGCGCGTCTTTTGACGCGCCCTTTGCTGCTATCTACCGACAACCTGTTTGCAGATTAAGATTCGAACCTATCGCATGTACCGCCCCTGTATATGGTTCTCCACCTCCTCCCTA
>CAZTMV010000030.1:0-4549 GCA_964615225.1 uncultured Candidatus Saccharibacteria bacterium | reverse complement strand
CCCTCCATGCTATTCTCCTTTTTATGCAAAACGCAGTACGCGTAGAGGTCCGCCGCGGTAAGAACGAGAGTTCTGCTTCGCTGATCCGTCGTTTCTCCCGCCGCGCGCAGGGGCTTAATCTCGTGCGCATGCTTCGCAAGCGCCGTTACTACGAGCGTCAGAAGTCCAAGAACGTGGACCACAAGCGCGCCCTCATCAAGGGCGAGCGTATCGCCAAGTTCAACGAGGACGTGAAGCTCGGCAAGATCGACCTCTCGGCTCCTCGCGGACGCCGCAAGTAACCGATGACGACGGTAGACGTCCGGAACCTCACGAGGCGCGCTGCGCCTCGTTTTCCGTATCAAAAGATCGCGGAAGCAGCGCTTCCCGGTTGGGAACTCTCGTTGGCTTACCTGACTGACGCAAAAGCGAAGTCTATGAACCAAGCGCTTCGTAAGAAGTCATATATTCCAAATGTGCTTTCGTACGAGACTGGAAAGAAGAGCGGCGAAATCGCAATCTGTCTTGCGGAAGCAAAGCGCCAAGCGCCAAGCTACGGACTTTCGTACACTGATTTCGTGGCGTATTTGTTTATCCACGGCTGCATCCATTTGAAAGGACACCCACACGGGCCTACAATGGACAAGATGGAGCGAGCTCTCATGGCTCGGTTCTCATCTGTTCCTACACCTACCAATGCCACGACGAAGAATAGCAACCGGAATAGACATCGGAACTCATCAGACGAAAATCGTCGTCGTTGAGGAAGTTCGTAGTGCCTCGGGTTCCGTGCCCAAGATCATCGGCACCGCAGTCGTACCCTCTAACGGCATGCGCCACGGCTACGTAGTGGATCCCGAGGACGCTGCAACTACCCTTCGCAACGCCCGCCGCCAAGCAGAGAACATGGCCCGAGTGGCTATTAAAACCGCCTTCCTTGCCGTAGGCGGCGTTTCCTTGGATGAGGCGAGGGCGACCGGTTCTGCGATGGTTGCGCGTGCGGATCAGGAAATTACTGATCTGGATACCGAGAAAGTGCTCGAGAGCGCGCGGCACGCGGGCGAGTCGCAGTTTTTGAATCGCCGCGTCTTACATGAGATTCCGCTTGAGTATCGCGTCGATGGACACAAGGTGCTTGGTGATCCCATCGGGATGCGTGGCGGACGCTTAGAAGCGGATTATCTTTTTATAACGTGCCTTGAGAGTCACGCGGCCGCACTTACTGACGCGGCAGAGGCAGCCGATATCGACATCATCGACTGGATGGCTTCCCCGCTTGCAGGCTCCTACGTCACGCTTTCCAAAGATCAGAAGATGAAAGGATGTGTGCTTGCAAACATCGGTGCTGAAACGCTCTCTATCGTGGTGTACGACGAGAACGTTCCTATTTCCGTAAAGGTATTTCCTGCAGGTGGTTCGACTATCACTGACGAACTCGCACTCGGGTTTCGCGTCTCGCTCGAAGAAGCGGAGCGTATCAAGATGGGCCGCTTGGGCGGCGCTATGTATCCGAAAAAGAAAGTGGACGACATCATCCATGGGCGCTTCCGCACGATGTTCGATCTTATCGACAAGCACCTGCGCGCCATCGGCAAGCGCGGCACACTGCCTGCAGGCATCATTCTCTCGGGAGGCGCAGCCGGCCAGGGCCAGGTAACTGACATTGCTAAGGGTGCGCTCGCCCTTCCCTCCCGCCTTGCAGACTTGCAGACGCCGCCTGACGCCAAGATCAAGGACGCTACCTGGGCTGTTGCCTACGGCCTTGCGCTCTGGGGCCTCACGGGAGACACCGATACGCCGAAGAAGAAGCATTTTGCGGGTACTGGCAAAAGCATCCGCCGCTTTCTTGAGCAATTTCTTCCTTGACGGGAGGTGAGAACTATCTATAGTTGCGGCTAGGGAGGACGAGCCATGTCTCGTATGTTCTTTGAACGCCCGAAGCGAGGACCAAACCTCAAGGCGCACTTCCATACCGCACTGCTGGTTGGTTGCATTGCAAGCGTCGTGTTGCTTGCATGGATTATCTTTCTCGCCTATGCATGGCAGATTGCAACAAGCGGCGAATCCGCTTCACTTGCGCTGCATCTCATGCTTGTAGCTTCCATACCGCTTGGAGCAACAGCAACGCTGTTCTCGCTCCTTGGACTGAAGCGCGCCTACGACCTTTGGCGACACCTCAGGCAGGATGCGAAGGGTGAGAAATATCACTACCGCGACTAGCACCAGGCTTGGCGCTCCGAAAAGGAGCGCCTTTCTGTTTTTTCGTGTTGTAATAACCGCACATTTTTGAATTGACGCAACGTTTGCACTACAACACCAGAAGCGTATTATGGTCCAGAACCCTACTTTATTTCACCAACCCCTCCCCTATGAGCAAGCGCGTCGTTCCTGAGATCGAGACCTTCGCCCGCATCCGCGTGGTCGGCTGCGGAGGTTCCGGCAACAACGCCGTCAACCACATGATCGCCTCCAAGGTGAAGGGGGTTGAATTCATCGCGGTGAACTCAGATGCCCAGGATCTGCACCGCTCGCTCGCAAAACGCAAGATCCACATCGGCAAGAACCTCACCCGCGGTCTTGGTACCGGCATGAATCCTGAGCTCGGTCGCCGCGCCGCTGAGGAAACCCGCCAGGAAATCATGGAAGCCCTCCAGGGATCCGACATGGTGTTTATTACCTGCGGTATGGGAGGTGGAACCGGAACCGGTTCTGCTCCAGCCGTTGCGCGCATCGCAAAAGAAGTTGGTGCCTTGACCGTTGCAGTTGTTACCAAGCCGTTTGCATTCGAAGGTGCGCAGCGCAAGGACATTGCCGAGCATGGGTTGATCGAGCTCAAGAAGGAAGTAGATGCCTACCTCATCATCCCGAACGACAAGCTTCTCCAGATTGTGGAGCCGGGCACCTCAGCTAAGAACGCATTCGCGCTTTCAGATGAGATTTTGCGCCAGGCAGTGGAAGGCGTTTCCGACATCATCACCACGCCGGGAGAGATCAATACCGACTTCAACGACATCAAGGCCGTTGTGGAGGGCGCAGGCCCGGCTCTCATGGGTATCGGTGTCGCAGACGGCGATAACCGCGCTAAGGAGGCAGCAACTGCGGCCGTTAACTCCCCACTCCTTGATGTATCCATCAATGGCGCGAAGGGTATCCTCTTTGTGGTTGCCGGATCTGAGGATCTTGGAATCCTCGAGGTTCAAGAAGCTGCAAAGGTTATCAACGAGTCGGTTGATAAGAACGCGAAGATCATCTTCGGTATCATGCGCGATGAAAAACTGAAGAAGGGTCAGATCCGCATCATTGTGATTGCAACCGGCTTCCCTGAGGGCGCCGTGCCTGCTGAGTACGCACCTATAGCTGCTCCAGAGCGCTCGCTCTTCTCTATGCCGGCAAAGCAGCAGGAGGAAGTACGCGGCAAGATTTACAACGAGATGCCAAAGCCAGCTCCGAAGGAGGAGGTTGTTGAGGAGCCCAAGCGCGAGAAGCCTGAGCCAGTCGTGACCGCAGCGCCGCGCAAGAAGGAGGAAGAGGTAAAGCCTCCGGTTGTGGAAGACGAGGAGAGCTGGGGCGCAATCCCCTCCTTCCTGCGCCGCAATAAGAAGTAGCACAGCAGCTGTCCCCGGGTTCTGCCGGGGACTTTGCTATATACTGCTTGCACTATGAAAGATCTACTCATCATCGGCGGGGGTCCCGCAGGCATCGCAGCGGGCGTCTACGCGTCTCGCAAGCGTCTCTCAGCAACCTTGATCGCTGAAGAAATCGGCGGGCAGTCGACTGTGTCTGAGGGCGTTGAGAACTGGATCGGTACCGTGAACATTCCAGGAGCAGAGCTCGCCAAGTCTTTGAAGGCGCACTTGGATGCGTACAAGGGCGATATCGTAGAAGATGCGATTGGTTCGCGCGTCGAGAAGCTTGAGAAGATCGACGGAGGGTTCCGCGCAACGACTACCGAAGGAAAGACCTATGACGGCGCTGCGGTATTACTCGCCTCAGGCGCAGGGCGCAAGAAACTTGCAGTGCCGGGCGCAGACACATTTGAGAATAAGGGCGTTACGTACTGCGCATCGTGCGACGGTCCTATCTTTGCAGGGCAGGATGTAATTGTAGTTGGCGGCGGCAACGCAGCCTTTGAGACAGCTGCGCAGCTGCTTGCGTACGCAAAATCAGTCACGCTCGTGCATCGACGAGATACGTTCCGCGCAGAACCGATCACAATCGAGAAGGTGCTCGCACACCCGAACATGACTGCCATTACCGATGTAACGCCTATTGCGGTCGAAGGCGAAAAGTTCGTCTCGGGACTGAAGATCAAAGATAACAAGACAGGTGAAGAGCGCGCCATTCCTGGCGCCGGCATCTTTGTAGAAATCGGCGTGCTGCCGAACACGTCATTTGCCAAGGGCCTTGTAGATCTGGACGAAGTCGGCCGCGTTATTACAGATCCGAAAAACCAGCACACGTCAGTCGAGGGCATTTGGGCTGCAGGAGACTGCACCGACGAGCTCTATCACCAGAACAACATCGCTGCAGGAGACGCGGTGAAGGCGCTTGAAGATATTTACGTGCACCT
>CAZTMV010000029.1:0-4595 GCA_964615225.1 uncultured Candidatus Saccharibacteria bacterium | reverse complement strand
AACAATGTGGCGGAATACGAAGCAGTGATCCGGGGCTTGAAGAAGCTTCTCACCGAATTTCCCGAAGGTTTCTTTAAGCAAGCTACCGTTACGATTCGTATGGATAGTAAGCTCGTGATTGAACAGATGAAGGGTGCATACAAGGTAAAACATCCCAATCTCATTCCTCGGCACTTGGAAGCTCGTAACGTGATTGCGCGCAACTTTGGTACGGTCGTATTTGAGCACGTGCCACGTGAGAAAAATAAAGACGCAGACGAGCTCGCAAACAGAGCCATGGATACGAAAAAATAAAGCCGAGCCTTTGCTCGGTTCTATTTTAAGATATATAGCCTAAGTAGCAGACTCTAGCGCGCGCTTCTCGATCACGCTCCAGTTAAGATTCTCCAGGAATGCTTCGACATATGTCTTCTTCTCCGCGGGTACATAGTCAACCATGAAAGCGTGCTCCCAGAGATCGAGTGCGAGAATGATTGGGAGCCCTGCAAGCTGGCCAAGTTCGTGATCGTTCACAAATGCAGTATGGAGGGTGCGCGCTGCAGGATCGTGATACACCACAACCCATCCGATACCGCGGGTACCTGCAACTTCCTTTATATGTGCGATGAAGGCGTCAAAGCTGCCGTATTTTTCGTTTGCAAGGTCTCTAAGGGGAGATTCATCTGCTGCGGCAGTTGCGCCATGCTCAAGCTGTTCGAAGTAGTATTCGTGCATACGCATGCCGTCGAACTCAAAACCCATACGACGCCGAAGTTCGTTGATAATAAACGCATTTCCTTCAGCATCTTCTGAACGAAGCTTCTGGATTTTCTCTAGAATCACATTTACGTGCTTTACGTAGCCCTCGTAGAGCGCGAGGTGTACCTCAATCTGCTTCTTGGAGAGACCCTTGAGGTCTGGGAGGGAGAAGGTGCGGGGTGTGTAGGTCATGGATAGTGGGTTACTGATGCCTAGCAGTATACCGTTTTTGATACAAAGCATTAGGTATATACTCATGGGATGGAACGCGCTTTTTCTTCTTTTCCTGAACCGTTTACTCCTGATGATATAGAGGCGGAACTTGAGCACTCAGACCCAGAGCTTTTTAGCTACTTCCGCCGGCTCCCCAAGGAGCTTTGGAAGCGGCATTTCTTGGTACTCGAAAAGATAGCGCAGGATTCAAAAGAAGCGCCTGAGGTGCTTGAGCAGCAGCGCAAGAGATACATGGAAATTATTTTGGAGGCACGCGAGAAAGCGATTGTTGAATGTATTGCCTCTGATACGGCCCTGCAGGAAGCGTGGGCTAAGTCACCGGAGGTGGTAGATGCGCTTGGCGGCCAGCTGCGCGAGACGCTCACTGCAGAGGGTAATCTGCTTGGAGCTGGTCAGACTGCTCGGATCAAGCGAATGACGGTTGAGGGGATTGATCGGTCGATCGCCGTAAAATACCTACTCACGCCAACTTCAAAGACACTCTCGGTCGATGCTGAGCATGACATGCTTCGCGAGGTAGAAATTATTACTGAAATTGAGGCAGCGGAAGGACGTATTGGTGTTGGAGAACGTATCCGCGTGCCGCATCCGTACTTCTTTTACAAACGCGGAGCGCTGCAATGCTACGGCATGCACGAGGTGCAGGGCGTGAATTTGGAAACCATTTTCAACAGTAGAAGCATGCATATTGACCTGCAAGACAGAGTTCTTGATGGGCTTCGAAAGCGTTATGGAACACCAGAGGCGCAAGAAGCCCTCTGGAAAGAGCTCGACAGCTTCGTTACCGCAATGCATGAGGTGTGTCTCCATGGCGATGTAAAAGATCGGAACATCATGGTTGATGTCGATGGCGTATTCCACCTTATCGACTTTGGACAGTCGATAGCTATGCGTACGGAATCGGAAAAGACGAGAAGCCAGTTTGAAGACCTTAAGGATCAAGAGCGTAGTGCTATGCATAGTCGCATTCGCGCGCTCCTTCTGCTCGCACTCAATACGGGAGGTAGGGAGTAAGAATTATCTAAAAAGAAACAGCACTAAAAAACCGGGGAGACCCGGTTTCTTTAGACGATGCCCGCCTTCTTGAAGGTCTGGAAGGCGCCGTTCTTCTTGATGTGGCGCAGACCCTTGGCGCTGATGTCTACGAGAATAGACTTCCCGAGTTCCGCAACGTAGACACGGCGCTTCTGGAGGTTAGCCTTGCGGCGAACCTTGCCCGTATGATTGAACTGGGTAGCACGGGTACGGTTAGAGTACCGCCCGCCAATCTGGGTCGACTTTCCGGTGATGTCGCAAGCGCGTGCCATATAGTGCAAGGAGGATACCACGGGGGCTATCTGGAGGCAACGGTACGGTATACTGCCTCCCATGACTGACTCTCCAGAACTCATGATCTTCACGATTATTGCCCTCATTCTCTCGGTAATCGTGCATGAGGTGGCTCATGGATGGGCCGCAAACGCTCTCGGGGACCCGACCGCAAAGCTTGCTGGTCGCCTGACCCTCAACCCGCTCCCGCATATTGATCCCATCGGCTCCGTCCTTATTCCGGGCCTTCTGGTGCTCACCAATGCCGGCATGCTCTTTGGTTGGGCGAAGCCGGTGCCGTATAACCCCTACAACCTCAAGAATCAGCGCTGGGGCGAGGCGATGGTGGGCGTTGCTGGCGTTGCAGTAAACCTCTTTCTGGCAGTGGTGTTTGCGTTTGTGGCGCGCTTTGCGTTTGCGAATGGATTCGCTGAGTTCGCATCGCTTGCGGTTATCGTGTCGTGGGTGAATTTGTTCCTTGGCCTCTTTAACCTGATCCCGTTCCCGCCCCTTGATGGCTTTACCGTGCTTCGGGGCATTCTGCCGCTTCGCTATTCGATGCAGCTTCGCTCCATAGAAGAGCGTCTCGGCGGATTCACGGCACTCATCGTGTTCTTGATCGTATTCAGTTATGTATTCTCCGGCCCGTTCTTTAGGTTTGCGCAAGGGATACTAGGTTTCTTGCTAGGAGCTTGACATAGCTGTATTTGTAACTATAAATAGCACACCCCTCGTGGTAGGGGAGTTTAGCCCAAGGAGGCTATATTGAGTGAAAACTACGACGACGAACCCACGGCAGCTTTGCCGCCGCGCGGTCCGCACCGGAAGCAGGAAAGCAGAATCGGAAACATTCTGGAGGCGATCTTCACCTACGGAGTGAGTTTCTTCGTTTGCCTTCCCGTCAACCTCGTCATCATCTTCGGTCCTTGGGAGTTTACAACTCCCGAGTCGCAGATGGTTTTCTGGCCCGCGTGGATCTTCTTCATGCTCCTGATTGATTTCGGGAATCGTGTTGCGGCGAACACGGGAATCCAGGCGAGGTTTGCCAGCAAGACGATGCGGCTGTTCGCGGACTTCCTGTCCTCGCTCAGTCCGCTGGTCATCGTGCTGTTCATGGTCGTCCTCGGCATGCTGTCGATGTACACGCCAACGCGCACGGACATCATGGTGGCAGTTCTGCTGACGCTCTTTTGCATCAACGACCTGTACGGAAACAGCAACATCGTGCATACGGCCCTGCGCCGTGTGACCGATGTTTCTCGCGACCGGTAGTCGTTTAAGCGGTACGCCCCTCGGGTGTACCGCTTTTGCTTATACCCACCCCTCCATTTCGTAGCTGTAGCCAGTTCTATACTTAAAGGTGTTAGCCACTAACTGATATCCATGACGCTCACTATTCTTTTGGCGCAGGTATTTGGTACCTATGCCATCATCGCGGGTCTGGCGGTTCTCGCGAATCGCCGCCACATCATGCTCGGCGTTGCTGCGCTCGTCGAGGAACGCTACGCGCAGCTGGTTGCGGGTATGCTCACGCTTTTGCTGGGTTCGTTCCTCGTGAACATTCACAACGACTGGACCACGCTTCCCGCAGCGCTCGTATCCCTGTTCGGCTGGATTTCCCTGGTGAAGGGTATTCTCTACCTGCTTCTACCGGAGGCTTCCTTGAACAAGCTCATCCGTAAGGTGAATCAGCGCAAGTGGTACGTTGTCGACGGCATCATTGTCGTTCTCTACGGCCTCTATCTTGCAGGGTTCGGGTACGGCTGGTTCTAAAGACTTGTATTACAAGAACGCTCCGGAAACGGGGCGTTCTTCATATATAGATCACCTTAGTGGTAATGCTAGAATGCGACGCATCACATGAACGAATATACTGCTCCTCGCACTCCTGCCAACCCTGCGCCTTCGCACAAGATTCGTCTGGCATCCTCAACTCTTACTGGAGCAGGGCGGGGCGTCTTCGCTACTACTTTTATTAAGGCAGGGGATCTGATTGAGTCGTGCCCAGTTGTTGCGCTCAAGGATGTAAAGGATCGAGAGCGCCTGCGCCGCACCGGACTCATTAACTACTATTTTCTGTGGGGAGAGAAACGGGATCGTCCGGCAATCTGTCTTGGGTATGGCTCCTTGTACAACCACTCGTACGAGCCGAACGCTGCCTACAAGAAGTTTATTGACGAGGAGCAGATGGATTTCTTCGCACTTGCTGACATCCAGGAAGGACAGGAGATTACCGTGAACTATAATGGCGTGCCAACAGACACGAAGAAGCTTTGGATACGTTCCATTCCTCCGGCAAACATTCCGATGGACGA
>CAZTMV010000028.1:0-5350 GCA_964615225.1 uncultured Candidatus Saccharibacteria bacterium | reverse complement strand
ATCCGAAAGGGTGGCTTTGTGCGTTATATACTTGATTTCATGTCTAACAAACAGCGAGGTTTTTCACTTGTGCTCATTGTTATTGCTATTGCAGCAGCTAGTATTTTCGGTTTTGCATATTTACAGCATGACGAAGGAGAGGTAACAGAGGTCATTAGAAACGGAAAGCTTGAGGAGATGCCTGGTCCCGTACATTCTGCAAGAACGACAGAAGGTACGATTACTTCAGAGGGAGGTTGGTCGCGCTATACCGTGAGTGATTGGGAAGGATTTAGTTTTATGTATCCTTCTTCCTGGACACTCACAGAAAAGGCATATAACCCGCGTATCTCATCAGAAGGGCTTTCTGAAGTGAGAGTTGAAGGAGAGGGGGATACGGTCTATTTCACCACGATAGGAAAAGGGCTTGATACCGGCGTTGATACACGCACTAGAACCGAGATAATTGGCGAACATGAGGTGATTTTTTATTACGAAGAAGGGCGCCTACCGTTCACGGCAGTCGTAAAAGAATGTGAAAATCTCGGCGGGGTCCTGACAAGCCGTTCGGGCTCACGGGAAGTAATCGATAAGATCATTACTTCGTTGAAGTGTAAAACTCGGGAATGAAGATAAAGCCTGGGCAAGTCTTATTCTAGTTCCAACATCGTTGACTAGAGCGTGCAGAGGTTTAAAGCCATCCGAAAGGGTGGGTTTATGCGTCAGTGCGATGGCTCCGTGCTGCAATCATGCGTACAAGATGTGGGGTCACGAATATGCCAATAAGGAATAATCCCCATACGTGGCCGGCAAACAGATTGTAGTCGGCAACAAGCTCGCTCCAAGGTGCGCCATCGACGTAATGGCCGAATCCAAACTCAAAAATAACAGTAAGTACTACCCAAAACGAACCGATACCAAGCAGCGTCCAAGTTGATTGGTTGCGAATGTGTTTGCGCAGCACGTGGTACGCGAGTATGAGGTAGGCAAGCGAGGCCGTAAGGGTGCTTATCTGGTGCGCGACAAGCTCACCGACATACGGGCTATAGATCAATTCTCGCAGCGCGCCATTTATGATCGCAAGGGGAATAAACAGGAGCCAGACGAAGAGGGCTGGGCGGATAAGGGTGTGCATAGATTCAATCTTGTACGAGAACCGCGGTTCCAAGCGGCGTCCACTCGTAGAGAGTTTGTGCTGCATCAAGCGGCAGGTTTACACACCCGTGGGAACGTTGCGTACCGAATTCGTCATGCCAGTATGCGCCGTGTATCGCGCCGCCCTCTTCAGTAAAGTAGAGATTCCAGGGTACACCAGGCAGGTCATAGTACTGGTCACTGATTCCAGGAAGTGGTCCTTGCATGTATCGACTCGGTGTTTTGCGGTACACCGTAAAGGTGCCACGCGGTGTCGGGGTGAGATCAAGCCCCGTAGACACAGAAACCTCCATGAAAAGTACATCATTTTCATATGCATATAATTTTTGTTCAGAACGATCTACCACAATGCTCTTTCGTGAAGTGAGGCCGAACACTTCTCGTGCTGCATCAAACAGTTCGGGAAGGGCGGTCTCAAGCTCTTCGCTGCCGCTAGCACTAAATCCGTGAGCGTATGTCTTAGCAACATAGAGATCGCTTGTGAGCCGGTTCGGGTAGCGAATCCATTCCGTAAAGACAACCTTATACCAATCAGTGCCGGCTGCGTCGGTAACGGTCGTTGTGGCGACCGCGAGCAACATTCCTGTACGAAGCTTCAGTACGGAAGGATACTCTATTCCCGGGCCTGAGCGCGCGTTGATACAGGTGCCTGCAAAATAGGGACCACAGCCCTCTTTGATTTCTATATAGTTGATAGTTTCCGGTTCCGGTGCAGGTAATGGCACTGCTTCGGAAGAGAGTAGTGGCGAAGCAACTTCTACCTTGCTCGGTGCAGCCGCAATACCCCAGGCAGTAAGGGCACCCGCCGCTGCAAGGACAGGAAGAATGCGTAGAGCGACCTTCATAAGAGATAGTTTACGCCACAGTTCATAACGCCACCACACGCGATCTTCTGGGGGTACACTTATAACAGAGAATCTTCTTACTCATAAACAGTATCGCTATGGCAACAGCTAAACAGCGTTCTGCAGCAAAGAAAAATGTTCGTAAGGCGCAGGCTGCTTGGAAGGGTATGACCAAGCGCCAGCATGCGCTTGCACAACCCCAGGGAAGAGGACGCGCAAAGCCTGGCACGACGGGCCAGGGCAAGTTTTACCGGATCGAAGTGCGCCCGAAGGGACAGTTCACCTCCTTCCGTACACAGGATGTTGGGAAGAAAGGCGGGCTTGAGCGTATCGCAGGGCGTCGCTCAAGCGGTAGCTGGGCAACTGCTACGTGGCTTGTGTCTAAAAAGCATGCGCATGTCAGTGCGAGGGGTGAACTTGTCATAGACGACACGAAGGAGCGTGCATCGCTTGCAAAAGCACTTCGCGGCAAGATCGTACACGTGAAGGGAGACGTCTTTGCTGCGCATCCGGCAAAAAACGTCCCTGAGCGCGCAAAACCGACGCCTGCCATGAAGCGAGCGCAGAAAGCGAACATCAAGAAGGCGCAGGCAGCCAAGAAACGCTAAACCGGTATCTGCGTAAACGACTTATCCGCGCCGAATCCGTCGGTAAAGTCGCCAAAGCGTATCCAGGTCGGGGTGAGCTTGTAGAAGGCAACTTTGCCCGGATCAAGATGGGTAAGAGGCGCGAAGTGCGTACCGTGCTCCATGAGCGTATCAAGAAGGGACCGAACCTCGTCGGTAATAGTAGCGGTCTCTGTTAGATCGGTAATGGTTCCTTCCAGCTGTACGGTCTGCGGCGCGTCCGATGTGGATACGACGAACGCTGCCTGCGCATGTACTGCAATGTCCGCAACTTTACGGGTACCAGCGAGAGTGCAGAAGTAGATATTACAATCGTCATCAGCGGCATAGTATACAGAGCGGGCGCGCGGCGCGCCGTCTGGGGAGAGGGTGGCCAGCACCCCGAGCGAGTGTTCCTTGAGGAATGTACGAGCACTAGATTGTTCTGCAGTCATAGGTTCTAGTGTACACCCGAGGAAGTGCTACCATAAAGGTATGAAAGGATTTGTCACGAATATCGAGGCGGTTACCCTAGAAAATGAGGATTTTCGCCGTGTGCTCTATACTGCCGAGCATTCCCAGCTCGTGGTGATGTCGATCCCAGCAGGAAGCGATATTGGCGAAGAGGTTCATGAGGACACCGACCAGTTCATCCGTGTCGAAGAGGGTGAAGGGAAGAGTGTCCTGGACGGCGTGGAGCGCGAGCTCACTGACGGCTCGGTCGTCATCATTCCCGCAGGGATCCGTCACAACATCATCAATACTTCTACAAGCGATGCTCTGAAGCTCTACACGCTCTACTCGCCGCCACATCATCAAGATGCCATCGTGCATACAACCAAAGCGGATGCGCTTGCAGACGATGAGCACTTCGAGGGGCAGACCACCGACGATCTCAACTGATGAAGCTCAACTATCTTGCCATTCCGTACCTCGCTGTGCTCGCTTTTATGTTCGGAGGTATTCTCACGAGCGGCGGCATTGACTGGTACCACACGCTCGTACTTCCTTCCTGGAATCCAGACGCAGGAGTTATTGCGCTTATCTGGGCGCTTATCTATGTACTCGCAGCCTGGTCTTTGTTGATTATCTGGAACAAGGCTCCGCGCGACAGCAGGTTCTTCGTGAGTATGGCAGGCTTTGCGCTGTGCACGTTCACTAATCTCGTGTGGAGCGTTCTTTTCTTTCAGCTGCATCTACTCAGCGCTTCTGTGTGGTGCGCGCTCCTGCTTGGCGTACTTACCCTCGGGCTTGCTACGCTCATTTATCCACGATCGCAGCAAGCAGCATTCTTGTTGGTTCCCTATAGTGCGTGGGTACTATTTGCCGCATATCTCACCTATATCGTAGCAGCACTGAACTAGCCTACAAGGTTAATCCTCGCTTCACGGCTTTCTACGCATAGTAAGCGCTTACCACTAACAAGCGCTGATCATGAAAACAATGACTATCGGCACCTTTGCCGCGCGTGAAGATGCGGAAAAGGCTATCAATAAGCTTCATAACGAGCTAGGCATTCCGACCGACCACATTTCCTATGTGTACCGAAATACCGATGGGGAAGTGAAAGAGCACGATGCTGACGATATTGCCCGCGATACCGTAGGCGAGAGCACTGGCAAAGGTGCGGCAGTCGGCGGCACCTTGGGCGCGCTTGCAGGATTGGCCGCGTTTGCCGGCATCATTCCGGTTATCGGCCCTTTGTTCGCTGCCGGCCCGCTTGCAGCAGCGCTCGGATTTTCGGGCGCAGCAGGAGCAGCAGTTGCCGGAGGCGCAGCTGGAGCGGTTGCTGGCGGTATCGTGGCAGTCTTAGGGCGCCTGGGTCTCTCCTCAGAGCATGCGCAGCGCTACGCTGATCGCGTAGAAGCGGGAGATATTCTCGTTGCTGCACATGCTGATGCAGATAAGGGTGCGGGTGCAGTTCTTGCCGAATACGGCGCGTCGAACGTTGAATCATACATGCTCGCAGTGTAGTAAAACGCCCCGCAGCTGCGGGGCGTTTTCATTTACGAAGAGGTGCCGTTTTCCTTGCGGATTTCGTCGAACTCTTTGGTGAAGGTTTCGATGACCTCGTCGCTCGTGTCCTCGATGTCTATGAGCTGGTTGCGAGCTCCCTCGATAGAGCGGATGATCTCATCAAGCTTGAGGTGCACAGCATGTGCATCGCGGTTCTGGGTGTTCTGAATCAAGAACACCATGAGAAAGGTAATGATCGTGGTTCCAGTGTTTACGACCAGCTGCCAGGTCGTGGAGAAGCCGAAGATAGGGCCTGTGACTGCCCAGACGAGGATGAGGATCACGGCGAACATGAATACCCATGGAGTACCGGCAATGTGGCTGGTCCACTGGGCAAGTCTGCGGAAGAGTTTATTCATAGAGTTATGCGCGTGCGCTACAGCAGCGGCAGCGTCGGCCGCCAAGCTTTGCAACTCCCGCGATAATAAGGAGCGCTGGCCAGGTGGCCGCAAGAAAGGCTGAAGAGACGATACCTGCTGCGTGCAGGAGGAAGTCGACGCCGATCAGAATGATCATGGCCGGTGCGAGGTAGTGGTGGCCGCAGCGGCAGGAAGGGTCGATTCGATCCATTGCTAGAAGCGTAGCATCTGCAGGAGGCAGTCATGCCGTCAGGCGCGGGGATAACGCTGTACGTTGAATTGCAAGCCAAAATCGGCTAGGATGCGAACTATTGCCGATGTAGCTCAGTTGGTAGAGCACCACCATGGTAAGGTGGGGGTCACCGGTTCAATCCCGGTCATCGGCTCCAAA
>CAZTMV010000027.1:0-5487 GCA_964615225.1 uncultured Candidatus Saccharibacteria bacterium | reverse complement strand
TTTACTTAGGCTTCTGCAAGTTTCTCCCGAATCTTCTTCAGGATCTCCGTTGCAATCGGCTTGTTCTCACGCAGGAAGGTGCGAGAGGCATCGTAGCCGCGGCCCAAGGACATCTCACCGTAGCGGTAGGATGAGCCGGACTTCTCGATAATGTCGTATTTCTCGCCAAGCGCGAGGATCTCTCCTTCGCCGCTGATGCCTTCGTTATAGAGAAGATCGAACTCAGTCGTCTTGAACGGGGCAGCGACCTTGTTCTTTACGACTTTCACGCGCACGCGGCCGCCTACGATTTCCTCACCCTTCTTGATCTGCGCGATGCGGCGGATATCAAGGCGGACAGAAGTGTAGAACTTGAGCGCCTTGCCGCCGGTCGTGGTCTCTGGGTTGCCGAACATCACGCCGATCTGCATGCGGATCTGGTTGATAAAGATAATGATGGTGTTGGACTTCGCGGTGATGGCCGTGAGCTTGCGAAGCGCCTGTGACATAAGGCGGGCCTGTTTGCCCATCTGTGCAGAACCCATCTCTCCCTCAATCTCATCTTTCGGGGTGAGGGCAGCGACGGAGTCGACGACGATCACATCAATCGAGTTAGCGCGCACCAGGGACTCCACGATCTCCAGTGCCTGCTCGCCGGTGTCCGGCTGGGAAATAAGAAGCTCAGGGAGCTTTACGCCGATCTTGCGCGCGTACTCAGGATCCAGGGCATGCTCTGCATCCACGAATGCGCAGATACCGCCTTTCTTCTGCGCTTCTGCGATCACATGGAGCGCAAGCGTAGTCTTACCGGAAGATTCCGGTCCGTAAATTTCGATGATGCGTCCGCGGGGGAGTCCGCCGATGCCGAGTGCGGCATCCAGACCAATGGAGCCGGTCGGGATTGAAGGAATAGCCGCGACCTTGCCGGTACCGAAGGTCATGATGGCCTCTTCGCCGAACTTGGTCTTGATGTCTTTAAGCGCGAGCTCTACGGCCTTGGCGCGATCATTCTTGGTCTCCGGTTCCTTGGAAACGGAATCCTCAGATGCTTTTTTCACTGCTTTCTTTTTAGGGGCCATAGAAGGGGATTAAGGAATATACACGGTGCGTCGCTCAGTCACGGTTCGCCCGAAGCGGTCACGTGCAGTGAAGGTAAGTATAGACCCTCCCTGGGGGAGCCAAAGTTCCTTCGCAAACCGTCCTTCGGGGTCGATCAAAACAGGCGCTCCATTCAAAAATACGGCTTCAGTATTATGCGCCACGCCTGAAACGCCAATGAAGCCTTCCGGGAAAGTTGTGTAGTCGCTGGGGACAACCAAAGAGAGGGAAGGACCTGAAAGAATGGGGAGAGCCTTCACTGCGCCGTAGCCGATAAGAAGGACGAGGACGATGCCGACGATGGCGCGAAACATACCTTAGAACTGCTGCTCGTCGTCTGGTGCTGCAGGAGCTGCAGCACTGCGAGAGAGCACATCGCGCGGCCGAGAGCCGTCAGCGGCACCAATGACACCCTTCTCTTCAAGCAGGTCCATGAGGCGAGCTGCGCGCGAGTAGCCGATTCTAAGCTTGCGCTGCAGGTAGGACGTAGAGGCGCGTCCCGCTTCTTCGACCGCAGCCTTGGCAGCCAGGTACATGTCATCATCCACGTCATCGTCTCCGGCCATAATAATGGCGTCGTTCATCTCGATAGGGTGGCCGCCATTGCTGCTTCCACCGGTGCCAGCGCCGCCAAGGTCCAGACCACCCAGGGTGCCTGCGTTGTGCTGCTTGATGTAGCTCACGACCTTCTTTACTTCGCCCTCAGCGATGAAGGCGGTCTGCAAGCGAACTGGTTTCTGCATATCAGAGGAGAGGTAGAGCATGTCGCCGGCGCCAAGCAGCTGTTCTGCGCCGCCAGAATCAATAATGGTGCGTGAGTCGATTTGAGACGCCACCTGAAGCGCGAGGCGGGTAGGGACGTTCGCCTTGATGAGGCCGGTGATGACGTTCACGGACGGACGTTGGGTCGAGAGGATGAGGTGGATACCCACTGCACGAGACATCTGGGCAAGGCGGACGATACCAGCCTCAAGCTCGCGCGGGTAGCTCTGCATGATGTCGGCCAACTCGTCGATCACAATCACGATGTACGGCATGGACTCAGGCATATCCTCTGCGTTCTTTTTCTTCTTTGCAGGCTCCACAACCGTCTTGTGGTACGAGTCGATATCGCGCACCTGCTCGTTCTCAAGCACGTTATAGCGGCGCTCCATTTCCTTGGCAGCCCACTTCAATGACATGATGGCCTTCTTCGGGTCGGTGATGACCGGGGTCAATAGGTGGGGGATGCCGTTATAAAGCGTGAGCTCCACGCGCTTTGGGTCGATCATGATAAAGCGCAGCTGGTTCGGGCCGTTGCGGTACAGGAGGGAAGTGATGAGCGCATGGATGGCCACTGACTTACCAGAGCCAGTTGCACCCGCCACAAGGCCGTGCGGCATCTTAGCAATGTTTACGTAGTGCGGCGTGCCGGCGATATCGCGGCCAATAGCTGACAGGAGCGGCTTGTCGCTGTTGCCCCATTCGGGCGCAGAAATAACGCCACCAAGACCAACCATTGCTTTTGCGGCGTTCGGAACTTCGATACCGACCAACGATTTGCCTGGAATAGGAGCTTCGATGCGCACTGGGTGTGCGGCAAGCGCGAGCTCAAGGTTGTTTTGGAGGCTGATGATCTTGGAAAGGCGCACACCCTCAGCTGGCTTAATAGCGTAGCGGGTGACGGTAGGGCCAATAGAGACCTCGTCCATTTCAATGGAGATGCCGAAGTTCTGGAACGTGCGCTTGATGATGTTGGCGTTTGCCTTGATGTCGCCGACGCCTGGCTTGCCCTTATCTTCGCCGAGGATCGAGATCGGTGGGGGATTGTATTCAGCGTCGAAGTTCGGAATGGCGGTTGCAACCGCACCTTCCACGTTTTCATTAAAGTGTTTGACGGTAGGTTCTACCTCAGGCTTTGCGCGTTCCACCGGTGCCTCCTCTTCCTCCTCATCGTCTTCGCTTTGTTTCTTAGAGAGTGCCGGCATCTTTACGTTCATAGCTGCATCGCCCGCAGTCTTTGCAGCCGAGCCGAGGTTGTTCAAAAGCTCGACGACGTCGGTTGCGATCACAAGACCCACAAGACCAAGCGCGATCAAGAGCACGACCGCGCCCCACTGGAAGAGGTCGTAGGCCAAGCCACCAATAAAGGAACCGATCACACCACCCAAGGTCTCAGAGGCAATACCGAAGAGTGCGAGCAGGGAAAGGATGATAAGGCCGATGCCGGTCCCGGTCATTGCTGATACAAATGATCGCTTCATTGCGACCATCGCGCCTACAGCGATAAGCACGAGCGGGAGTACGTACGCAAACACACCCAAAAGCGCCTTAGCGATTCCAAGCAGCGACTCTCCGGCAAAGCCTGCTGCATTGAATGGGGCGAGTAGGAGGATAAGGCCGAGTGCTACAAGAAGGATGGCTGAGGACCACCTTACAAGCTCGCCGTACTCGACCGGCTCTTTCTTTTTCTTGCGTGCCATTTGCTTCATTTTATCACCACTACACGCAGAAATCTTGGCGTATTTGTTTACTTTTTTAGTGGGATAGCGCGAATGCTTGCAGGGCAAGTTTGAGAGAGTATACTTGTCCGTAACGTAAAGGACGTAGAAAAACCATGACCGATACAAAACTTCAAAAGGACAATATGTCCCTAAAAAAGAAGGAAAATGTAGCTGGTTTTGACAATTTGGTCTTAGAGAAATCCATATTTTCCAACGTATTCGATAAGGACATTCGTAGGGTCTATATCTATAAAAAGGCAGAGCGAATCGCAAAAGCGCTCCACATGATTGCACCAGCCTTCAAGGACGCGAAGATGCTGCGCGAGCGCTTTGACCGTATTGCGCTTGGCCTGATTGACGCGTCGGTTCTGCCGCCAGCTGATGCCCGCGATGCGCTGTCTCGCGAACTGCTCGCTCTCTCAAGTCTTTTGTCGCTCGCTCGCTCGGGAAACCACCTATCGTCAATGAATGCTGATATCATCACGACTGAAGCTGGGCATCTATTGCAGGAAATCGCAGCATATGAAGATCCGAAAGTGCTGCTTGATGAGATGCCGACTTTGGCAACGCTCTCGCGCGCACTGCCGCGTCCGATATCGTCTGAGGTGCGCACCCCGGCTGTCCTTAAAACTTCTGTTTCTAATGGACAAGATAAAGGACAAGGTACTGTTAACCCTAAAAGCACCAGCCGCCGTGAATCGCTCCTCTCTATGCTCAAGTCTAAGGGTCCTTCCTATATAAAGGACCTTTCAACCATGTTCCGCGATGTAAGCGAGAAGACCATTCAGCGCGAATTGCAGGCGCTTGTATCAGAGGGTGTTGTCCAAAAGACCGGTGAGCGCCGCTGGACCACCTACGCACTGATTGCCAAGTAGTGGTTGACGGACACCTTCATTTTGGGTAGGGTAGGCCTTGTGGGAACCCCTCGCTAATACCCGCACAGACAAGGCCGGCAACGGCCTATTTTGCGTTTATGTACGGGGCGGTTATCCACATTCGTTTTGCTCTCTAGGGACGCGCTCCTTCGGTATACTTCTATTCATACCGGGGACATGTGTTCCCGGAGGGCAGGGTGCCGCGAGGGCACCTGCGGATCATTGACATGCTTCACAAAGGGCTCATTACGCCACCATTACAGTGGCGTAAGACGAGTATTTCCTTAGTGAATATAGCGGTCATAGACCGCCTTCATGCTCGTCTTCATTTGGAGACGGGCGTCAGAACGGATGCAATTTTCAGATACGGAAGAAACTCAGAACGCTATGTAACTTAGCCAGCTAGCCTATGGGACGTGGGTCGATACTACGCCCTGTAGGTCTAGTCTGAAAAATGTGACCCGTCACACTCATCTATCTACGGGTAGGGGAGTGTGGCAAACCCATTAGAAAGACATGAAACGAAGCGTGCGCGGCGCACCTTATTATTTGCCGCGTCGCGTATGTTTCGACAAAAAACTTAAAAAATGACTACTACTAACGCATTTGCGCGTTTTGCAGCAGTTGTCGCAGGTCTTGCTCTCGTCGCAACCTCTTTTGCTTTTGCTCCTTCAGCAAAGGCACAGAGCGTTTCTGACCTCCAGAGCCAGATCAACGCGCTTCTTGCTCAGATCGCATCCCTTCAGGGTGGTTCAGCTTCTGCAAGCATGACCTTCACCATGGACCTTACTATTGGTTCATCTGGTGCAGAGGTAACTGCTCTCCAGAACTGGCTCATCTCTAAGGGTTACTCAATCCCAGCTGGTGCAACCGGATACTTCGGTGCACAGACCCAGTCCGCTCTCGCAGCGTACCAGGCAGCTAACGGAATCTCTCCTGCAGCAGGTTACTTTGGCCCGATCACTCGCGCTAAGGTAAACGCAACTGCAGGTGGTTCAACCGGCGGTTCTACTGGCGGTTCAACCGGCGGCGGCCTTTCAGGCGGCGCAGGT
>CAZTMV010000026.1:0-5569 GCA_964615225.1 uncultured Candidatus Saccharibacteria bacterium | reverse complement strand
CTCCATCGTTATTAACAAACCAGATGCAGGTAATGAGTTTGCTCATGAGTGTATTTTAACACCGTTGCTCCGCGACCAGGACTCGAACCTGGAACCAACTCCTTAACAGGGAGCTGCTCTACCATTGAGCTATCGCGGAATGTGGGCGTATTCTAGGCTGAAACACTCATTTCGGCAACATTCATCCACACGTCATGCAGGCACCGGTACCGTATACTAAGCGCACTATGGATATCCAATTCAAAGGCACCCGCTACGAGCCAACTCGCGAAATCATCGAGCAGGCCCGCAGGCAGATCGAGCCTCTGGCTCGCTTCCTCGGCAATGACTACACCGTAGCCCGCGCTACGGTAGAACTGGAGCGCGCGGTAGGCGGCAAGAACAATGGCGACATCTGGCGCGCAGAACTCAACATCGACCACGAAGGCAAGCTCTACCGCGCAGAGTCGACGAAGGCAAAGCTTTCGCATGCAATCACCACCGTTGCGCGCGATGTGGGACGCGAACTGCGTCGCGGTCGCGGCAAAGAGCACACGCTCTTCCGTCGGGGAAGCGCGAAGGTTAAGGAATTTGTTCAGGGCTTTGGCAAACGTTAGTCCATGTACGTGCGCGTAACCGTGCGTCCTGACGCAAAAAAAGAAACAATCATCCGCACGGATGATACTACCTACTCAATTGCGGTACGTGAGCCTGCGGAGCGCAACCTTGCGAATAATCGCGTGCGCGAAGTGCTTGCCGATGAGCTGTCGGTGCCGGTCGGGAAGGTGCAGCTTATCTCCGGACACCGCTCACCCAAGAAAATATTCTCAGTTGGCTAGGGAGGCGTAGTCGGTCTCGTTCTTGCCCTCAGGCACGACCCGAAGAGGTATAAATCGTCCGTCTCTACGTTCTGCAGTCTTTATTTTGACGCGTAGCTGCTTACCGTCTTTCTCCATAAAAAAGTAGGTGCCGGGAGACTCTGCATATGCACGGTATTTGTTCCAGTTTTCGCATGCGTCTCCTGCTAGATCCAGAAGACCTTCTTCTTTCTGTATTTTTCCGCAGCGCGTAGCAAGCGCGTGGTCTTGCGGCACGGGCGTGAGCGTTCCTGCTTCGAACGCTGGCAGAGTTTCAATAAGCAGATCTGCGCCGACCTCGATCAGCCGCGGACGCAGTTCACGCGTAGTTTCTGTTGGTTCGATAGTAACTTCGCGGGAAGCAAGCACGTCGCCGGCATCCAGTTCATACACCATTTGCTGGATAGCGACTCCGGTTATCGCGTCATTATGCAGGAGTGCCGCTTCAACAGGAGAAGCGCCGCGGTATTTCGGGAGCAGGGAGTAATGCACATTCACGGCGCCAAGCGGGAAACTCTCAATCAAAGCGCGCGGCATGATCTTTCCGTACGCAACGACAAGCGCATAGTCAGCGTTGTAGCTCTGCAGTTCCTTAATAGTGTTTGCGTCCAGTTTCTCGGGCGTAAGCACGGTGAGTCCGTGCTCAAGCGCCCAAGCTTTTGTTTCGCAGGGAGTCATCATCTGACCGCGTCCGCGAGGTGCGTCAGGCGCTGTAATAACCGCAAGCGGTCGGTAGCCAGTTTCGACAAGGCGCGCGAGTGTGTCTCGCGCAACATAGGGAGTACCAAAAAAGAGAAAAGGCTTATGCATCGGGAGTCTCGCGCACGTATTCGTACAGGCTCTCTGCATGATCAATAAACAGCATGCCGTCCAAGTGGTCGATTTCGTGCTGGAATGCCTGAGAGAGCACGCCGCCTCCGCCACGCTCGAACTTCTTGCCGCTTGCATCATACGCAGCAACGGTTGCGCGCTCATGGCGCAGGGTCTTGCCGTATACACCGCGCACCGACAGGCAGCCTTCGTCCATTTCCTCCATGCGGCGGGAGGTTTTTACAAACGTCGGATTGATGAACACGCCACGCTCAGGCACCTCCGGACCTTCGTCGCGGGTGGGGCGCATGCGGTCGTAGCGGACGATGAAGATGCGCTTGCTGATTCCGATCTGGGGCGCGGCAAGCGCAACCCCGTCAGGTTCTGCATCCAGTGCATCTTCCATGGCTTTGATGTCGCGAGCGAGTTCTTCGCTTCCGAAGAGGGAAGCGTCTACCTCCTGCGCATGCTGGCGCAGGACCGGGTCTCCTTCTTGGACGATCTGGGTCATATCGGCACTATAGCAATGATGCGGTAATAGAAAAGCGCCGACACTAAGGTCAGCGCGCTAAGGCTGGCACGGAAGGTTCGTTTCTTTTGGATATATCTCTTGAAAGGCGCTAGAGACTTCTCCAAACAATACCTAGAAACTACATCTTCCGTGCCATACCTTCATGTATCCGATGGGGAGCTAGCGCCACGAGGTGTGTCCCCGATAAGCGGCCACGCGGCAGCCGGCTCGCTCGCGCATCGAATGCATGATCTGAAAAGGGCGAATGGAGGCGAGAGCGTTGCGAGGGCGAGATAACTAAATCTACGCTCCGCCTCCACGCCGCGGCAGGTCATCTGCCGTAGCAATTGGATCCTACGCTTTGTATGCGAAAAGTCAATGCTAGAACGGGTTCTCTTGTATGTGTTTTTTGGGATCTACTTCCCACCAGAACTTCTTAGAGAAGTTCTTCGCTTTCTCACACACGCTCTTCAAGTAGTAGAGATCCTTAGTTGGAATGCCTTCCAGGATCTTGCCCATGCGCGGCATGGTGAGCATGGGAAGCTTCGCTTTAGCGCGAGTGGCGTTTAGGTGGGTGACAAAGTAGCGCATAAGCTCGCCGCGCTCGGTTTTGCGAGTTCCTCCTTGTACTGGTTTTGGCACAAGGTCGCCAATGTGCTTCATAGCGCTACTTCGTAGAGGACGCCTGCCTCATCCAGCAGAATATAGCCGGGAGTCCATGGAGCGAGCGTGACGCTTGCTTTGACAAGGGGCGCGAAGAATTGTGGCTTGCGAGGGTCAAGTTCAATGACGTAGGAAAGGTTGCCAGCAGCAACCACGAGCGCATCAGTGCGTTCCGGATAGCCGATCACTGAGCGGATAGCTGCGTTTGGCGCGAACACCAAGGTTGCAGGGCAGCTGCCGTCTTCGTTTCGCACGTCGTCAGTGCACTGTAAGAATGCAGGGGCGCTTGGGCAGTCAGCGTCTGCGGTAGCGAGAATGCGGCTGCCTGAGACCCAGACCTTCACACACTCATTAATCGAGAGCGGCGCTGCTTCGGTTGGAAGCTTCGTTGCGCGGATTGCAGCGCGCCCTTCAGCAATGCGCTCAGCTGCAAGACGCTCGCGGATGACGTCTTTGGCAACGGTGATAGGTGAGAGCGAGGTGAGGGTACCCGATGAAAGCTCCACGAGCTCATTCCACGGCTGCATGCCGTCAATGTCGACAATCACGGTATGCACGCCAGGACGGAGTCTTGTTTCTACGCCCTCGTCCTTGCCGTAGAGGAGTCGAGACTCATCTAGATACACGCGCGAGCCTGCCGGAGCGTGCACATGCAGCGTGCCAGCTTGCGTAATGCCGCCGCGGTCAATGCGATAGCCAAGCGAAAACGCAACGACGCCTGCAAGCACAAGCACGATCGCAGCTGCCACGATCCAATACTTTTTCAACAACAGGCGATAGCGTTCCATTACGACTAGGGTAGCAGAAAGCGGTGTTCGCATCAAAAGCAGGTACGAAACAGCCGGCCGCTCATTACGACCCTGGCTACGATCGCCATGGTCGTGATCGCAGTGTCCTTCGCGGCACTGCTTGCGAGCTACGAGTTCTAAGCTCGGCTAACGCCGCGCATCGAAGCAATTTGGTGCGCGGCGTTCCTATTTTCATGCGTCAGTGGTATGGTCTGCGCCAGAAGAGGAGAAAACCATGAGTGACCGTACTCGTTCCTTTAGCTGGGTGTATCTCATCTGGGGTATCATCATTCTGTTACTTGCGCTCGGTCTCAGCTGGGCGTATCTACAGGGCAGCTTCCAAAGCGGTGCGATTTCGACTCGAGCGATCTTGCTTGGTAGTGGGGGCGCGCTATATGCAGGGGCCGTCTGGCTTTTCCATCTGGCGTTCTTTCCGTGCAAGCCGGTGACGCAGTCCGTTCTCGCGCTTCTTATTGGTGCGGGGGTCGGCATCGCCACCTTCGCCTTCTGGCTTCGGCTGGAGGGAATCGCGTAACGCGCAAGCCGCGCATCATACTGATGCGCGGCTTTCACTATATGTATAAAAAGTTACCGCCGCGCCCTTGGGAGGGTGGGCGCGGCGGCGTGCAGGTGTTAGCCGCCTGCGAGCTTAGCGAGCCCGCGCTCAAAAAGCGCGCCCGCTATCGGCATCATGACGATGCCGCCAACCACGGCCGAGATGCCGCAGGCAATGAGCGGGTGAGCGCTCATCAGGCTGTGGATGGTCTCGAACGTGGCTTGGATCGTATGCATGACTTTATCCGGCCGATGGGGTGAAGTACTCACCGCCTTTTGTCGCTGGCCGTCCTCCGTTCAATATACTACACATAAATCATATAAAGTCAAGTAGTAGCGTCCTCCACAGGTGGTACTCCGCAACGCTCTACGCTATTATTCCTCTCACGTATGGCTTTCTTTTCGCCCAAACTCGGTATTGATCTTGGCACTACCAACGTGCTGGTATTCGTGCCAGGGAAGGGAGTTGTACTCAATGAGCCGTCAGTGGTGGCAGTCTCGACTGAGACCAACAAGGTGCTCGCAATCGGATCGGAAGCGAAGAAGATGATCGGCCGCACGCCTGATTCCATCATCGCGTACCGGCCTATGAAAGATGGTGTGATCGCGGATTACCGCGTCACCGAAGCGATGCTGCGCTACTTCATGCGCCGTGCGCTTGGCAATATGAACATCTGGAAACCAACAGTGCTGGTTTCGGTTCCTGCAGGCGTCACTTCAACTGAAAAACGTGCCGTGATCGAAGCAGCGATCAAGGCCGGAGCTGCAGATGCGTTTGTCGTCAAAGAGCCGATCCTTGCGGCAATTGGTGCTGGCATTCCAATCCATGAGCCGTCTGGCCGCATGGTTGCGGACATTGGCGGCGGAACCATCGACGTAGCAGTGATTTCCCTTGGCGGCATCGTGGCGTCCACATCGGTCAAAGTTGCAGGCAATGCACTCGATCGTGCGATCGTGGATCACGTCAAAAAGCAGTACAACCTCTCGATCGGCGAGAAGACCGCAGAAGAAATTAAGATCACCATCGGCTCAGCGGTGCCGGTAGACGAAGAACTTTCCATGCCAGTCAAAGGCCGCGATCTGGTTTCAGGGCTTCCGCGCACCGTGGACCTTAAGACGAACGAAATTGTACAAGCAGTGTCTCGCGAGCTGCGCGAAATGATGAATGCGGTACGCAAGGTGCTACAGGACACGCCGCCTGAGCTCGCTTCAGACATTATTGATAACGGGATTATCTTGACCGGTGGCTCGTCCCAGCTCCGGAATATGCCAGAATTGATTCTCCGCCGCACCGGGGTACGCGGCATGCTCGCAGAGCAGGCATACTACTGCGTTGCGCGCGGCACGGGCGTCGCGCTCAAGCATTTGGATACGTACAAAAAGAGCATTATTGCAAAGCGGTAAAG
>CAZTMV010000025.1:0-5775 GCA_964615225.1 uncultured Candidatus Saccharibacteria bacterium | reverse complement strand
GCAATACGAAGGGCGGTCTCAGGCTTGAGACCCTTCATATCGTTCACGATGTAGCATGCGAAGTGCATAAACAGTAAAATACTGCATGAATTAGTATCTTGTCAATCATTGACACAGTTAGAATAAACTCATATGCTCTCGACACACGGAGTTTCGCCCTTGCGTCGGAAGCTGCAGTGCAGCTTGTATCCCAAGGGCGAGATTTGTCGAAAGACAGGTGCCTCGCATGCTCATTCACATTGCGAGGACCGTTGTGGTTCTTGAAGTTCGAAAGGAGCCAGAGATGGATGCATCGCTTAACTACATCGATGAATTCGTCAGAAACCAGATGCCAGCGATGCTTGCAAGCGATCACCAGCGCCGGAGGTTACTTTGGCGGGTCGATGAGCTTGCATCGTGGCTAAATGACGACCTACTATCCGAAGTGAGAGCTTCAGCATACTGGCCGATCCTCTACCTCGATCTCACCATGATGGAGGCAGCGGTCGCGCATACACAACCAGCATGCCCGAATGGCCCCAGACGTTTTTCTACACTCATGGACAAAGTCTATGGGACGAGCGACGTCCGAGGCTTGAAATACGGGTCGCTGGTGCTCGACAATCCTGAGAACGCCATTCGGTGTTTTACGACGGGTGAAGTGGGCGAGGCGGAAGCCTTGTTCTATAACACCCATCGCCGTATCGAAGAACGACTCACAACGGCAATTGAACAGCTGAACCTCGTCCTTGCGTCACTGCAGGGAACTGAGGCTTCGCGAACGCCGATGCCACCCGAAGACTTTGAACGTCTTCTTAACAGCATCGTCGAGCTGTTTCCAAGTAGGGGATTGCACGGGATGGACCCAGTTCATTTCGCGCAATTTCGTGTCTACCTCATGCCCAATCCACACCGTCACGGTGCAAAGGGGCCGAGCGGCGCATTCTCAGCACAAGTTCCGCTACTGGAGATTCTGTTTCGAAACGGAGCATCAGTATCGAACTTCAGGCCGTATCTCCAAGAACATTGGGGGTACTTCCCACGCCAGCATCGCGACCAGCTTGCTGGCGCACTGAAGCATGCCGACGAAGGTCTCACACTCGTGAACCTGAATCGCGTAACTGTTTCAGCAATCGCTGTCGAATACGCTCGGATTCTCGACATGTTCTTCTACCGGTTCCGCCATGCACACATGCAGGCTACGAAACGGCAGATCCTCAAGAACCCGCATACAAGTGCGGAGATGGGGACCCAAGGAATTACTAACATCAAACAATTTCTTGGAGAACGCATCGGGCCTATTCCGCCAACGGATACCGCATGAACGGGAGGGGGAGCAATAGCTCCCCCTTTTGCTATGCAGGGTTGACGCTCCGCACTCCTTCGCGTACTGTTGCGCTCAGGTAATGTCTTTGATCTCGGTCCCGCAGCGTGCGGGATTGGGCCGAGGTCGCCCTTCAGGGCAAGATGGTCTCTGCGTTAGTGGAGATCCGGCATCCTCCGTAACCATGGGATATCCGATCGCAGCAGCTGTCGGAGAAGGCTTCGAAAGAAGCGAAGTAAGGTGGCACCGCGGAAATCCGCCCTTACCGTATGAGTCTTTGGCTCGTACCGTAAGGGCGGCTTTGCGTTTATGCACTGCCTGCACTGTTCTTTGGAAGGAGAACATCATGATTGGACTTGAGGATTTCAAGTCACGATTCCACTTCAATCCATCCAAGGCTTTCTTGGTTGGAGTTGAGCGGGAATGCTTCATCGCGAATGCCCAAGGAATTATCGTCCCTGACGCACCGCGACTGATCGAGTTTATTCGTACGACCGGCTGGAGGGATCCGAACGGCCCTGTCTTTGGGGCTTTGGCAGATCCCGGAAATCTGGTTAGCTACGAACTCTCAGCATGCCAAATCGAAACTCGCAGCGAGCCGACGACTATCGGACAACTCGAGAGCCATCTGGCTTGGGTGCAGGACGAAATGGAACAATCTCTGCTTGGATGCGGGCTACGGCCACTCCACATAGAGGTTGCACCAGACTCGATGCCGCTTGACGTCTATCCCGACCCATCGGGTCGGTATGCGCAAGTGACGGCACGCATGCCGCGGAATGTGCTCCTTGCTGCCTGTCAGGTTGCTGGAACACACATTCACATAGGCATGCCTGACCATGAGACCGCGTTACGCGTCTACAACGCCGTAATCCCGCAGGTCGTCCGGCTCGCAAACCTTGGCGATCACAGCGATGGCCGCCGGCTCGCGATCTATCGTACTGTTGCACCCGCATGTGATCCTATGCCGTACGCAAGCTGGGATGACTACTACCAGTTCGCTAAGTCCAACGGCTTCGATCAAGATCCCCGCTCATGCTGGACCTTGGTGAGAATCTCAGTCCATGGAACTATTGAATTCCGCATGTTCGGAGTCACTCGTTCTGTAAAAGAGGTCGCTCACTGGGCAAAAGAGTGCAGGGACTTGTGTCTTGCAGCCGCAGGATGAAACGAAAGCAGGAAGCCATGCGCTTCCTGCTTTTTCATATATAGTAGAACGCATGAAAGATATTGCGAGCATACTTAATACTCTGGCCACCAGTACGCATGACAGCATCCCAGGGGTTGTCCATATTACAAGTGGAAAGCCAGGACCTGTTGTCGGCATAACTATTGCAACTCATGGCAACGAACCAGCAGGCTTTGCCGCGGCAGAGTTCCTTCTTGCACCAGAGAATGCTCCCGCATATGGATCGATTTATCTGGTACTGAATAATATAAAAGCCGCACAAGCGTATACCTCAGCTGCAACTGAGGATGAAAAACGACATGCACGCTTCCTTGATATAAACCTTAACCGCCTTCCAACATCGCTGTTTGAACGCGAAAATGAGTCGCGGTACGAAATATTGCGTGCTCGTGAACTTCTGCCAATCTGGAGCAAGTTTGAAATAGCGCTCGATATTCACAGCACCTCGCAGGATTCTGACCCTATGCTTATTGGCCTAGGTGAACGACTCCCCGCACACTTGATACGCGGCTTCCCGATACAAAAAGTAATCACTGGAATCGACAAGGCTATGCGAGATCATTCAGCAGCTGATTTTTATGGAACGCCCGATCGACCATGTCAGTCGTTCGGCATAGAGTGTGGAGGACACGAACAGGAGGACTCTTATAATCGAGCCATTACATGCGTCAAGTCTCTTCTTCAAAATCTAGAGATGCTTCCTGGCACACCGAAGGAACAGGGTATATCTCATGATGAGTATCAGGTTATTGAGCCGGTGTATTTCCCAGATACGTCCTACGAACTTACACGAATATTCCAGAACTTTGAACCTATTGCCGCAGGAACTGTGCTAGCACAAGGAGCGGGAAAAGATATCGTTACCACACACGATGGCCATATTCTATTCGCTCCAAAAACCACCAAGCCTGTACATATCACGGAAGAAATTCTCTTCCTGACCGCCCCCGTCCGTCGCTACATGCAGGCCTAGGCTTGCCAGCTAGGTTCGAGAGGCCTATAGTCCTCCTGGGTGTTCCAAAGAAACAAAGGAGGTTCACCATGCTCAGAGCTACAGAAGCCATCTGGCAAATCCCCGCATTCACGCGCGAGGGACAACGTCTGTTCTGGGACCGGCAAGCAGTAGATTACGACCAGGTTTCGCTTACGGGAAACCATGCAGAACTCGCGCTTGTGCGTGCGCTTTGCAACTTCTTTTGCGAAGCAGGGTATCGGGCTGATGATGTGATTTCACTCGGATGCGGTGTTGGATCGAGAGATCCTGAAATCGTACTCGAGTGTCTGTCGAATCATTCACAGACCGCTTCGACTATCTATCTTAATGATCTGTCGGAGCGTATGCTTGCTCGCGCGTCTACATTCCTGTCGGGAAGGTACTCCGGAGAATACGCACTGCGCCCTGGCGCTGCTGCAGACGCACTTCGGACTATCAGCCCCCGACCACGCCGCGTCATACTGGGCGTCTATCGTGCAGAAGCTTTTGCGCGACCGTCCACACACTATGGACATATGCTCTCAGGCTTCGACGACTATATGCAGAATGCTGAACGTTTAGGTCCCTATTTTGAGATCCGAGACCTGCGTCTACAGCAGAATGAAGAACGCTTCCTTGCTGAAATGCGTGTGACTCCCGGAAGCGATCTGACACATTTGAGAGCTTCAATCGACGACCTATCTAATGTTGCAGCGCTTGATGTTATGCGTATCGTTGGTTGGAAAAGTCATGGGGATGTAGAATTCTTCTTATCCCACTGGTTTACCAATCACGGTATCCGACGACTTCTGGCGATGCATCTTGGAGAAAAGCGGGCATCGAACATATCCTTGGTCTCTTGTGGCAAAGGGTTCGTCATCTGCATCGATCCTCCTGAAGCTCCTCAGGGAATCGTCACCATGCTCAATAACGTCTTCGGCAATTTAGTACCGCAAGACTGGGGCGACACACTACAAGCGCTACAACAGAGCTGTCAGCTCTAAAATAGCAAAAGACCCGTCTGCAGGAATGCAAACGGGTCTTTATTCTTAGTAGCGCACGAGTCCCATTTTCTGACGAACGGTATCAACCGTTTGCTGGAAAATGATGCGTGCTTTTTTGCCGCCCTCATCAAGGACCTCGCGAACATAGTCGTCCTTGTCGGCAAACTCGCGGCGACGTTCCTGAAAGGACTTTAGATGCGCGTTCAGGTTTTCTGCCATGAGTGCTTTACAGTCGACACAGGAAATGTCCGCCGAACGGCACCGATTCGCGATCGTGCCATTGGCTTTTTCGCCATGTGTCACGAGCTCATGCATCGGGTAGATCGTCAGACAATTCTCGGGAGTTCCCTTGTCCTCACGCCGTACGCGGCCTGGGTCAGTGGGGGAACGTCGATAGGCCTCACGAACCTCTTCAGCCGTAGCGTTGAGGTCGAAGCCATTGCCATCTGATTTGCCCATCTTCTTGCCATCAGTGCCGGGCACCCGAACCATATGCGGCAGCATCTTCGGAACCGTAAATGTCGGACCGAAGCGCTTGTTGAAGAGTTCGGCGAGGTCTCGCGCAAGCTCTACATTAGGCACTTGGTCTTCGCCGACTGGAACCAAATCTGCATGCGGTCCGAGAATGTCAGCCGCCATAAGGACAGGGTAGCTCAGTAGACCTAAGTTGACGCGGTCCGGATGCTTACGCACCAGATCCTTGTACGTAGGTATCCGCATGAGATGACCAACAGGCTGAAGCATCGAGAGCAGCAGGCAGAGTTCTGTGACTTGGGGAACGCTCGACTGTGTATAGATGATCGAACGCTCAGGATCCAAGCCAGCAGCAAGGTAGTCCTTCACAATTTCTAGGATATTTTTCCGGAGTTCCTCCGGATCATCCAGAGTCGTTAAGGTGTGGTAATCGGCTACAAAGTACAGGAGCCGATTTTCCGATCGCTGGAAATCCACAAAGTGCCGCATGGCACCGAAATAGTTTCCAGGATGGAGGCGTCCAGTCGCTCGGATGCCAGAAAGCACAGTAAGTGCCATTGGGCGTACTCCTTTTCTGGTTGGTACAATTCCCGCGTTAACAATACGCATTATCCACTGTCCGTCAAACATCAGGAGTATCAGCTATACTGGTTATATATGAATCTCGTTGAAGACCTGAAAGCACGCGGCTACGGCAAGGAAGCATCTGCTCCGCTTGAAACCGTTCTTGGCGCTAAGCGCGGGGTGTATCTTGGCATCGATCCGACTGCAGACTCTATGCATGTGGGACATTTGGTGCCTTTGATTCTTATGCGTCGTCTGTCAGACGCAG
>CAZTMV010000024.1:0-5957 GCA_964615225.1 uncultured Candidatus Saccharibacteria bacterium | reverse complement strand
TATGAGCTGACCGGCACATCCTATGCACACACACAAATTGGACCATCGCTTGTTGGACATATGCGCGGCACCACCGACAAAGATTTTCCCGTGCGCGCAGGAACTGCCATGACCCGAGAACAGCTTCTCGAGACGATTGAATCGGCGTACGAAAATGTCAGCCTCATTGTCTCAGGAACGGTTGTTCCTACAGAGCGTATACAACCGTACACTGGCACCTTTACTGAAGGCGCGCTGCTTGGTTCATGGAAAGTACTCAACACAGCAGCTGGCCGCGAAATCTACAACGTAGAGCTTGATCCAACCGAACAGGTAAACCTGTCAGAGACTGCGCGCAGCCTGCCGTTTGCCGAACAACTGCAAATACACTATCTCGCCTCTCTCCTTCGTTAAACCTTTCTTCCCTGCCGCTTGATTGAAAGGATGAAGTGGCTAATAGCGAAGGCGTAGTAGTACATCACGACAAACAAATACTGCAGAATCGCAACCCCAAATACGCGATACATGACGAAGAGAATCGCCATCACCGCTATGAGACCGACTACTTCGAGCCAGTAGGAGCGCAGGCGCAAAGCATTCCCCGCGTCCGCAAGGCGTCTGCCGTAGTCGACGTACCAGTTGCTGATATGCAGAATGCTTACGATCGCAAGCAAAATAACTGGCTCAGCATGAAAGCCAAACGTGAGCACGAAGAGAATCATGCCTACGAACCACACATAGGCCTCCGCCTTGTTCGGACGCTGATTCGAAAAGAAGAGCCGGGAAAGTATGTAAGCTGGGAACACGAGCGCAACCGCAAGCGCGAGTGATGCATATGCCGGCACGAGCGTGAACAGGTTCATCACTAGAAACAAGATGAGGAAGAGCGCAAGTGTGACTACCTGCGGCGCCTTGCGTTCGCATTTTTGCAAATGAAACTCATCGTAGGCGAAATGCACCGCGAACATGAGGACGGCAAGGAAGAAGATCGGATAGAAGCCTCCGCCCAGCGTGAAATAGAGCACAAATCCCGCCACAAGCGCAGCTAGCGTAAGCAGATAGCGGCGGTCAACGCGCCCTCCCCGGTACTGGTAGAGCATGGCCATCGCGAAGTGCGCTTGTCCAAGCACCAAGAACGCAATCACGAGCCAGTCTGAGGGGAACAGGAAGACGCTCGCAAGCGCAGTGAGCGGCAACATCACATTGCGCAGGAATGTTCGCATATCTGGAACAAAAAGGTTCAATTCTGCTCCAAGCGTGGAGGCGCGCATCATTGCCGCGTAGTATACACTAACTAGTGACATCCATGCGCACGCTCCAACTCGCACTTACTGTTCTCATTATTGCTCTCATCGGCATAAACGGATTTCTCCTGTTTACCCCGAAGACTGCACTGTGTGATGGGTGCAATGTGATTATTATCTCAGTTGAAACGCTCGGTATGAACGAGGTGACCGAAGCAATAACTCCGAACCTGGTCTCGTTTAGCGAGCGTTACGGCATTGTGTTCGAGCGGGCGTACGCGCAAGCGCCCTGGACCGTCGCTTCGCACGCCGCACTTATGACCGGACGCTATCCCTGGGATCTTGGAATTTGGGAAGGGCTAGATCGGATACCCGATCGCACAGCAACGCTTGCGAGCCGTTTAGAAGATGTTGGCTATGAAACTGCACTCTTTTCAAACGGATTCGTGCAGGATGTGTTTGGATTTGGCATAGGCTTCGATCAGGTCTATGGAAGCCTGATTCCTGGAGAAGGCATCGATACTCTGCAAGAAGCGCGTACATGGATCAGCGAGCATGAGACCCAGACTCCATATTTCCTCTTTGTGCATACCGATGACGCCATGCTTCCCTATGGCTCTATAACCACAGATACTGTCGTAGCAATGCATTCTCAAGAAGGTGGGCCGACCCCAGCAGATGCTGAGCGCATGTACGAATCCTACCGCGCAGAACTGCGTAGAGCAGATGCCGAGGTTGGTTCATTTCTTGAACAACTACAACAAGAAGGTCTACTTGAGCACACCATAGTCATCGTTACCTCCGGCAACGGCGGACGCTTCTTGGTACCAAGCGAGGTAGGTCTGCATCCCGGATCGCTTTCTGAAGAAACCTTGCATGTCCCGCTCATATTCTCTATCCCAAACGTTGCCCCTGCACATATTAGAGCGACCGTAGAGACACGCAGCCTTCCAGCAACCGTCCTTACACTTACCGGCATTCCCTACCAGGCACATATAGGAGAGTCACTCGTTCCCTACATTCAAGCAACAGAAGATTTCGACCGCACCGCGCTTGCAGCAACTGCGCAATTCCGAGAATCAGTTCTCAGGGGGCTGCAAGTCACCGATGAAACCGTTGCTCGTATCGCTCAAGGTAGCGTCACGCCCACAGAGCGCCTTGGACGCTACCAGGGCCCATACGCCATGACTGCGGTTTCCGGAGAACTCAAGGTAGTACGGGATTTTGCAGGAAAGCAATCAGTATTCGACATTGTGCTTGATCCTCTTGAGACTAAGAACCTATTCGGAGCAAACTTCCTCGACCGACAAGATCGCGTGCTTGAGCTTATGCTCCAGCTGGTCGCACATTAGCTATGGGCAGCAAGCTTCACATTACTCTCCTTCTTAGCGCGCTTTCCGCAACAGGTGTATGGATCGGAATGCTGCTGCCGCATTGGTGGCCGCTTGCGATTCTCGGTTTCGCTCTCTATTGCTATAACATTCTCTTTCAAACCTCCTCGCACCTACACAGCTTCCTGCAAGGTGCGGTTATCGGGCTTGCAGCAGGTGGCGCGGGCGTCTGGTGGATGTGGGACATGTTTCCGCTGACGGACCCTGTTGGAATGAGCGCTGCGAGCCAGCTCGTGATCATCAGTATGGTCTGGGGCATTACAGCGCTTATAGCAGGCGTAAGCGCAGGTGTTGCCGGTCTCGCAATACACCATATACGCTCTTCGCGTGCAATCGCACTCCTTATTCCGATCATATGGGTAATTCAGGAGGAAGCGCGCATGTGGCTCTACGCACTCTACAGCTATAGTAGCGAATCGCTGCTGGGTCCCCACTTCTCGCAGACAGCGCTTGGCTACGTAGCCGCAAATTCGGATTATCTCCTACAGCTTGCTTATCCGCTCGGCCTTCCCTTCCTCACGTTTGCAGTGACTGCACTTGCCGCTGCACTTGCATACAGCGCGCGCATTCTTGTGATACGGACAGGCTCTCGCTCCGGCTTTATTGCTCTTACTCTCGCAGCTCTCATCCTTGTGCTTCCGCTTATACGCCAACCATCACACGCTGCTACAAACACGCTTCCGACTGTAGTGTTTTCAACTACCGATTCGCTGACCTCAAAGGACTTGCAGCAGCTGTTTGAAGCTTCGGTACGCGACTATCCTGACGCCAAACTCTTCGTATTCCCTGAAGGTGTCTCGCCCGAGTTTGTACAGAATACTGACTACCTCAAGCAGCTCTTTGGAGAGCGCAACGTTCTCATCATGAGCTCGATACATGGCGCTAGCGCGACCTCAACCACGGCCACCATCGTGTACGACACACCGGATGGGCGTCTTGCGATCTATCAAAAGCTCTTCCTAATGCCGCAAGGAGAATACTTGCCCGCGATCGCGCACCTGCTTTTTCCGCTTTCGGGCGATCGAAACGCGCTTATGTATGCAGCAGAGACGGGCAAGCGTCTTGAACGCGGTAGTGAGCTTATTGCTCCAGCGTATGAAAATTACCGCATAGGAGGGCTCCTGTGTTCGGATATTCTTTCTCCGCACCTCTACCGATCCTTAGTGAATGAAGAGCGCGCGTCCGTGCTCGTTAACCTTTCCAATCCGTCGTGGTTCCATAATTCTAAGAACTACCATGATACGGTTACGGAGATTGCAAAAGTACATGCCGTACAAAATAACCGTTCGTTCATCGTTGCAAGTCATAACGCACCGTCCTTTATCATGAGCGTGGACGGATCTATTTCGGCACAAACAGTCTGGGGCGAAGCGAGTGCGCTGTATCAGAAGATTCCTGTTTCTAACTAGAAGTCCTGGAACTGCCAAAAAGCAGTTGATGCGCTGGTATAGGTAACCGCAAGCAGCGGATCACTTGCGGTTCCGGTTTGTTCGGAAGGATATATGTTCACAGTATTTTGACCGACAACTGCTGCGTTAGTGGTGTCATGCCCCTCGCGCACTCCAAGACACGTGATGCCGGTTGTAGCAGAACAGTTACTTGCTTGCCCGCTCTTCTTGATCCATCCCTGTCCCGTAGCATTCAGGGTAAATGTTACGTCGCCCGCACCAACAATAGTCGTAATATCAATTCTGTTCCCTGTTGCAATGCCTTCCGTTGGAGAGGTTATGGCTCCACACTGATCATAATCGGCGTTAGTAAGATCGGTATGCGTTGCCTGTGACGTTTGTACGATAGTTATATAGTCAGTGCCATCATTATCAGTATTGCTTGCAGCAGCACTCATTTCAAATGTCACTGTTGCAGCAGTTACCGTAGCTCCTGCTGGAATGGAGGAAGTGTCAAAAGGGAAAAAGCCTCTAACGATGGTACATGAGTTGATTTTCCCCGAGAGTGCGGAGGACCCTATGATCATCGGAAGAGAAGTGGTAGACGCACTATTGCCAGTTGCAGCGTCGTGAAGCGTCGTCCAGTCAGTACTACAGTTTGCAAAACTGCCGTTTTGCACTACCCCATCTCCTGTTCCTGAGAAAAAGTCTACGGCATGCGCCACATTCCAAAAGAGCGCTTGGACTGGGTTTTGCTTCTGGTGCTCTTTGAGCGCGCCTTTAGTCGCCTCATCGTATTCAATGTAGTACCAGCCATCTGGTTGCAGTGAAAATGCTGGCTGCGCATACGTATTTACGGAGAGAATAAGCTCTTCTTGTGCAGTTCCCTTGTTTTTATAACCAAGCAAGCGCGTCCACGACGACTCGGTTCGTTTTGCAACTACTTCATCCGGCGCAAGCTTCTCCGGCACTCGCTCTCCCCGATAGGTATACGGCACGAGAGTATTTGCGTCCCCTTCTACGTCCATATAGCTAATAATCGTGCGCGACTCAAGCTCCTTAAGTTCCGCTTGGAGTGTCCGCTCAGCGCTTGGATTGTCGAACGTCACCCAGCCAGTAAAGGAGGTAAGGACAAGCGCAACAACGAACAATACCCCAGTAATTGCAAGATCGCGTTGGTTATCCGTAAGCCGCTGCATATCAGAGGTAGTATGCCATACCTGGTTAGAAGTTTGAGCTTTGCGTACCAAAGATTCTCATGGTGGAAGTGGCTTGGGTTGCGAGGAAGCTCCACACATCACATTTGTTGGCAGTCGTCGTTTGCGTTGGGGCCGTACCGCCTGACCACAGAATCTGCGTGCCCCACGAGATTGCTCCTGCAGTTGCAGCTGGGTTACAGACGGTCAATACGAGTTTCTGGCCTTCGATATAGCCTGAGAAGCTGATGGTAGTGCCTGCGGTTCCAAGGCGCACGAGCTGCTGGTTACCGTTGCGCCAGTTGATGGTCATTGAGGTTGAGGTTGCGAGCGTGTTTTCTGCAACCGCAATAGCCTTGCCGCTTGCGATTGAAAGGCCTGCCCACGGGGTCGAGGAGGCAATGCCGATAGACGTCTCAGCAATGATGTTGCCATTGCCTGACGGCGAACCTGACGGACAGGAGCCGCCAGCACAGATGAAGAGGTTTTCATCGAGCATGAAGACGCCGCCATTGCTTGAATCGATGGTCAGGTTTCCTACTGAGTCAGTCAGCAACTGCGAGTAGCGTGTGCCGTCGTAGGAAATCATTGCCTGTGCAGTCGATACTGCATCCGTAACAGAAAACTTGCGGGACGGCGTTGTCGTACCGACGCCGAGATAGCCTGTATTGCCATCGAAGTACAGCATGTCCTTCGTGCCACTACCTCCGTCAGTGATCTGCCAGCGATAATCGACCGTACCTGAACCGACCACTGGCG
>CAZTMV010000023.1:0-6682 GCA_964615225.1 uncultured Candidatus Saccharibacteria bacterium | reverse complement strand
CTCAGTCTCTTGAACTAGCACTAGAGTGTGCGGGATAGGAGAATCGAACTCCTGCCAGCAGTTTGGAAAACTGCGGTTCTACCATTAAACTAATCCCGCTTCACCGGCGAGCATACCACAAATTGTGCTGTATTTCATGGCCAGTCTGGCGTAGCATATAGCTAATGCTCCAGCACTTCATTTCCGTTGCAGGCGCCCTTATCCTGGGATTCCTCGCAACCGTCTCCCAGCAGTACCAGGAGTTTCGCGTGCCGCCCACAGATCTCGAGGCGCCGACTATCGAGCTTGCCCAGCCGACCGTCCCGACTCCGATCGAGACGATCGTGCAAGATATCGTTCGCGCAGCAAGCACTACTCCAACCCGTCCCGCAACGACTACCCCAACACTCCCGCCTGCACGCCCTGTAGGTCCGATCACGCCGCAAACCCCAGTCCCCGTTGCCCCACTCCCGGTTCCCGTCGTCCCTGTTACTCCCGCACCGACAACGCCGGTTGTTCCAGAGGTAGACGCGCAACTCTCTGACGAGGCGCTCCTGAAAGCTGCGGTCGTGAATATTATTTGCCTCCAGGAAGGCGGCCTTCGCGGCACCTCAGGCTCTGGCGTCGTTATCGACCCGCGCGGCATCATCATGACGGTTGCGCACGTCGGACAGCAGTTCCTACTTCGCGACTATCCGACTGAAGACGCTGGCACCTGCTACATCCGCACGGGAAGCCCCGCCAAAAATGCTTACAGCGCTGAACCTATCTTTGTGTCTCCGTCATGGGTCGAGGAGAATCCCGATGCATTTTTCTCTGAACGCCCGCGCGGTACCGGAGAACACGACTTCGCCTTTCTTGCGATTACTCGCAGCGTAACCGGCACTCCCCTGCCTGCCCGCTTCTCCTACATCCCACTTGCTCCGGCAGGAACCGACATCGAAGAAGGAGATCGCGTTGGCACCGGCTCCTATGCAGCTGAATTTCTCACCAGTTCACAGGTGCGCTCTGCGCTCTACCCTACCCTTAAGTTCGCCGACATTGTCGACATCTATACTTTTGACCGCAACTCAAGCGACATCTTTTCGGTTGCAGCAGGCTCTGCAGCTCAGGAAGGATCCTCAGGAGGCGCCGTCATCAACAGCGATGATCGCCTTATAGGACTCATCACCACCCGCACCGTGAAGCCTGATTTGTCCTTGAGAACCATGCAGGCTATTACGATGGATCATGCGCGCGCAAGTTTCCGCGCTGATATGGGCGAGAATCTCGATAGCTACCTACGTAGCGACCTTTCCGTACTCGTACAGAACTTCCGCGGACGCAGTGCCGGACTCCTCGACATCTTGACCGAAGCCCTCGATTGCGCACAAACCAGCAACTCCTGCTAGTTGCATGAAGATCTTCACGTGCTATCGTCCAGGAAGCCATCGTTGATGGATGGTGCTGCGAAGGAGGCTTAGGTGGCCAACGCAATTGATCTTCATGTCGGCAAGCGGCTCCGCAGGCGTCGGCGGCTCCTGGGTCTCACCCAGCAACAGCTCGCCGAGTCTATCGGAATCCGCTTCCAGCAGATCCAAAAGTACGAATGCGGTGCAAACCGGGTTACGGCAAGCCGGCTCTATGAGCTGGCAGTCGGGCTCAACGTGCCTGTGTCGTACTTCTTCGAAGGTCTGAACCAGCAACCCCAGCCGGTCACGGCAGGCATTCCTGCCAATGACCGGGATCTGATCGCTGCGGACGTCATGTCTCAGAAGGAAACGCTGGAGCTGATCCGGGCCTACTACAAGCTCGGAGAACGCCCCCGTCGTCGCCTGCTGGATCTGGCGAAATCTCTGCAGGATGAATCGGCAGACGCTGCTTGAAGATCTCCAAGGCCGTTCGCGCAGTATGCGCGAACGGCTTTTTACTTACTCTTGGTCGGGCCGCAGGGAATCGAACCCTGTCTGTCTGCTCCCAAAGCAGATGTACTACCGGTATACTACGGCCCGTTGGAGGGCATACTAGCACGACTTTAAGAAAAACGCTGTATTCTCTCGATTATTCTCGGTCCATCTATTCTTCACAAAGACTGTCTTTGTGTCCTTTATCCCCACAATTAACAGGTTTGTCCCCAGTTGTCCTCAAACGCAAAAACGGCCTAAAAGGGCCGTTTTTGCGTAGAACTGTTTGGTGCGGCCAAGGAGAATCGAACTCCTATCTGATCGTTGGCAACGATCCGTTTTACCACTAAACTATGGCCGCTTTGTGTCAAGTGCTGCGCACTTACTCAGGCATAATCGCATAATATTGCCTATTCATCAATTGCTGTGCACCCGGAGGGAGTCGAACCCCCGGCCCTCTGTTTCGAAGACAGATGCTCTAATCCGCTGAGCTACGGGTGCGATATACGAAGACTATACTATTTCCCGTACTCTTCAATGAGCATCTGTTCCCAGTAACGCATTTTACGCAAAAAGCTGACCTTCCCTATATCCATTCTGAGGCATCCCTTGTAGTTAGGACGTTTTTTCACCCCTAGGCCGCTTGGTTTGATAATTGTTTTTAGAAAACTAGACACAGGAACTCCTGTTATTTGGGACCAATATTCCTCACAGTTTTCATGGATATACGGCTTATGGATATAGAGACGTAGACGGAGGTCTTCTTTCGATACCTTAAGAAATTCCTGCACCCAATCCACCATAAGTTTCACCATTTCGGGATCTGAATTAGTAAATCCCCATTGAGAACTACGTTTTGACCCCTCAGCCCAGTACAAAGCAACACCGACAAAGAAGAAAGGATTTGTGCGGAAATCTGCATATTCCCTTTTCGCATCGCGAAGCAGGAACTTGTCTCGTATGAGTCGATTCATGTGGAGAGCCGTAGCGGCACGGATCCTGCCTTTGCTGGACAGTTCCCCCGTCCTGTTCTTCAGGTACTTTTTCTCCTCATCAGTTAAGGGAAAATTCTGCAGCCAGAGAGATACGGTGCTTTTTGAAACTGGTACCTGTTGCAGGATTTCTCTGTACGAATAGCCCTGTTTCCGTAATTGCTGCACCTTTTCTTTGTAATGTAACTTAGAATTCACGTTACATACATTGTATACTTAGTTCAAATATTACAATAGTGAGTAAAAGTGTACTAGAATCTACTTATGTACTTCCCTGTCCCGCCAGAGGTGGCAGCTGCTTCCAAGAAACTTCGCGAGGCCGGGTTCGAAGCCTATCTCGTCGGAGGCTGCGTCCGGGACCTCCTCCTGGACCGGACCCCTAAAGACTGGGACCTCACCACAAACGCCACCCCGGAGGACATTCAGCGAGTGTTCCCCGACTCCTTCTATGAGAATGACTATGGAACGGTCGGCGTGAAGACCGGGTCTGAGGACCCTACCCTCGCGGTCATTGAGGTTACCCCCTACCGCACCGAAACCGGGTATACCGATAAACGCCGCCCTGACGCGGTAGCTTTCGGAACTAGCCTGGAGGAGGATCTTGCTCGCCGCGACTTCACCATTAATGCTATTGCCCTTGATGATTCTAAAGGACAACTGATTGACCCTTATAAAGGACAAAAGGACCTGGAGGCCCGGGTCCTGCGCACGGTGCGAGAGCCCGAGGATCGTTTTGAGGAGGACGCACTGCGCCTTATGCGCGCAGTACGCCTTGTGGCAGAGCTTCACTTCGCTTTGGATTCAGATACCGCAGCAGCTATACAGAAAAAAGCCCAGAATCTAAGCCACATTTCAAAGGAACGTATTCGGGACGAATTCACCCGGATGCTTAAGTCAGACCAACCAATGATGGGAATCATCCTCTCCCAGCAACTGGGGCTTCTCGACTATATTGCTCCAGACCTGCTTCGGGGCATCGGCGTGGACCAGAATCAGGCCCATAGCTACACGGTCTTTGAACATAATCTCCGCGCCCTGCAGCACGCGGCAGACAAGGGCTGGGATCTAAATTTGCGTCTTGCTGCCCTTTTCCACGATATTTCCAAGCCTGAGACCCGTCGCTGGGCTAAAGAGAAGCGTGACTGGACCTTCCATGGCCATGAGGTAGTTGGAGCCCGCGTAGCTGAGAAAGCCCTCCATGACCTGCGCTTTCCACGTGAAACTATCGAGAAGGTCTCAAAATTGGTCCGCTGGCATATGTTTTTCTCAGATCCAGACCAGATTACCCTCTCGGCCGTCCGCCGCATGATTCGCAACGTCGGCCAGGAAAATATCTGGGATCTGCTGAATCTACGCATCTGCGATCGCATTGGTACCGGCCGCCCTAAGGAGCAGCCATTTAGGTTCCGCAAGTACAAGGCTATGGTAGAAGAGGCGCTACGCGATCCTATATCTGTAGGCATGCTCAAGATCGACGGCACTTACATTATGGACGAGTTCCATGTGAAACCCGGGCCTGTTATAGGCCATATCCTCAACGCCCTCCTAGAAGAGGTCCTCGAGGACCCGGGACGCAATACCGTTGACTACCTCAGCCAAAGGACGGCTCAATTGCTAGATCTTTCGGTTGATGAGCTTAAGAAACTGGGGGACTCGGGCAGAGAGCGTCGGGAACAGGCAGAAGAAGCAGAACGCAAGGAAATTCTGGATAAGCACCACGTATCCTAAGGGTTCCACAGGAAACACCCCTATCCTTGCGGATAGGGGTGTTTCATATGAAACCTAGCTATAACAAAAGCCACCCATGAGCGGCCGGTTGGTGTCGAAAAGGAGAGGGCATTGATGGTGACACCAAATGGAATGTAGCACTGGCCAGGGTGGCTTTGTAGTTGTTGGTCTTCCACGTGGAACTAGCTTCCCAATAGATGAAAGGGGATACACCCCGAAAGTGTTGGAGGGCCGTCCAGTGTCTGACACTGATAGAAAGAACGCGCAAGGTACAATCCTGTCTACAAGACAGGAAGCACGCTCGCGCGTTCGTCCTGCCCTGGTCTGAAATCTATACTATGTCCTTTAGGTATGCGGGTAAAGGACATGTATGTGGATATCTGTCCTTTATGTCCTAGAGAGTAACGGAGACGGGGCAGTGGTCAGATCCGTAAACTTCCGGATGTATTTCCGCTTTCTTAATCTTCGATGCAAGCTTCTTAGAAGCAAAGATGTAGTCAATGCGCCAACCTACATTGCGCTCTCTGGCCTGGCCAAAATGGCTCCACCAAGTGTAGAACCCATTGCCTTTATGGAACAGGCGGAAGGTGTCCACGAACCCGCTATCTACGATTGCCTGGATGCCTTCACGCTCCTCGTCGGTAAAGCCCTTGACGCCCTTGTTCTGCTTGGGGCGGGCAAGATCGTCCTCCGTATGTGCCACATTTAGGTCGCCGCAGAAAATAACCGGCTTTTCCTCTTCAAGCCGTTTCATGTACTCAAGGAAAGCTGGGTCCCACTGGGTGTGGCGCAAGGATAGGCGAGAGAGGTCGTCCTTGGCGTTAGGGGTATACACGGATACCACGAAAAAGGTGTGCATATCGGCTGCGATAATGCGTCCTTCTTTGTTCGGATCGCCATAGCCGTCATTTGCAAGGCCGTACTTTTCCGCAAGGTCGTCCGGCAGTCCATAACGCACATCGTTCGGGGTCTCTTTCGTAAAAATGGCTACGCCGCTGTAGCCCTTTTTCTCAGCTGAATGCCAATATTCCTCGTAGCCGGCTAGGTCTATCTCTGCTTGGCCCTCCTGAGCTTTTGTTTCCTGCAGACACACGATGTCCGGCTTATATTTCTTTAAAAAGGGGAGAAACAGGTCTTTTTTATGGACGGCACGAATGCCGTTCACATTCCAGGAAATGATACGCATTGCTCTAGCATAACAAAGCGCCCCGCCGATCACGTGATCTAGCGGGGCTTATGTAGTGTGCGCTGTACCTTTCTTTTACAGCGGCTTGGGGTTGATGGTGGCGTACGCAGGCATGCGAACGTTGTGAACGAACTGTGCCATGAGCTCGCCCAGGCGCTTGCATGCGGCGAGCGTGAGCGACCAGAGTGGCTTGAGAACCACCTGATCTACCGCAGCTGCAGCTTGTGCGGTCTTGCGACCGGCAACAAGCGCTGCATCGCGCACCGTGTGAAGCAGATAGGCGACTGAGGCTTCAACCCAGTCAATGGCCCGGGAGCTGTGGACGTCGACCATGTCGAGGACATAACCGACCTGGTTCCGCTTCTGTTCGCTCAGCTTGAGAAGCTTCGCGATATAGGCGGTTCCAAACAGCATGCCCAAGATCGAAACCTTGAGCGCTGGGAGCAAGACAGGACGCATGCCGCGGGGGGCGTCGCGCATCAAAATGCAGTAGGGCATCGTGAGAAACCACACTGCAAGCGAGCCAGCGACGATCCAGGGCAGATACTGATGCATCGGCTCGTACTCGAGCGAATAGATCAGGTACCCAGCCAATGCGCCTTGCACCATGCTCCATGGGGTACGGTACAGCCGGCGTTCGCCGGCCCACGGCCCCATGAACACGATGAAGGTGAGCATTCCGAAGCATGCTGCGCCGATCAAGAGCATGCCAGGCTCCGGATTTGGATTGTAGTACACGCCTTCTGCCGTCTCCCATGGCGTGGCGCCTGCCGAGAGTAACCCCGTCAGACCCCAGAAAACCAGGGAGATCGAACCTAAAAAGAACAAGAACTTCATGTGGGAATCCCCTAGAAACTGTGGCCATCGCCGGAGCGATGGGACGGGCCGCTGCCCGAAGCCGGCACTATACCACA
>CAZTMV010000022.1:0-8920 GCA_964615225.1 uncultured Candidatus Saccharibacteria bacterium | reverse complement strand
GACTTGGAGAGCTTCTCGCCATTTGCAGTCAGAAACGCGCCATGCAGCCAGCAGCTGACAAACGGATGCCTGCCGCTCCCGCACTCGCTCTGTGCGATTTCGTTGTTGTGGTGGATGGAGGCGAGGTCTTCGCCGCCGGTATGCAGATCGATGCGGTCGCCAAGCAATTCCATGGCCATGGTCGAGCATTCAATGCTCCAGCCAGGGTTACCTTTACCCCAGGGAGAATCCCACTGCTGCAAGTCGTTGGGTTGTGCAGTGCGCCAGAGCACGAAGTCCTGCGGGTTCTTCTTGCCGCTTGCATCAACGCGCGCACCCGGCTGCAGGAGTGCTTTAAAGAGTCCCCCGAGCTTGCCGTAGTCAGGGAACTTCGTGGTATCGAAATAGACTCCCTCGGGCGTTGTGTAGGTATAATCCTTCTTCTCAAGTGAGCGGATGAGGCGAATATCCTCTTTGATGTATTCCGTTGCGCGCGGAAACACCATCTTGTCGGTTTCTATGTTCAGCGCCTTGCTGTCAGCAAGGAATAGGTCTGCGTAGCGCTTGGCAATTGCGTCAGGCGTCGTTGCCTCTCGCGCGGCACCCACTGCCATTTTATCCTCGCCTTCGTCGCCGTCGCCGACCAGGTGGCCAACGTCCGTGATGTTCATGACCCGCTTTACCTTGTAGCCGGAAGCCTGGAGTACGCGGCCGACCATATCTGCAAGCACGAAGGAGCGCAGGTTTCCTATTTGTACGGGTCCGTAGACGGTCGGGCCGCAGGAATAGAGCGTCGCCTGGCCTTTTTTTAGCGGGACGAACGCTTCTTTCTCTCCCGAGAGGGAATTGGTAAAGAAAAGAGGTTCTGGCTTACGGAGCCACATTACGTACTAGTCTACAGGCAAGTAGGGGAGTATTCCAGTGCGGGGCTGCTGGCTATCTGGGACGATGTTGGAACCCTTATCCCATAAGTTGCTAGTAAGTCTATGCTCTAGTAAGGTTTTGAACGGAAGGAGGCCTATCAATGGATACGGTCAAGAAAGTGGAAATCCTCATCAAGGAAATCCCAAACATCACAAGAAGAGGGGTTCTAAGTACGGAACCTCTGGAAACCAAGCTTCTCGTTGTGTCGTTTGATACCGCTGCGGTACACCGCATCAGCCAACGCAGACAAGACGAGGGCGGAACCGATGAGCGGTTGGTTTTGCCCGCCAAGTATGCGGCCTTGTGGCATGAGGGTCGAGACGATATCGGCATAATTGCCCAGAGCCTCGTCATGTTCGATCGTTACCGCAACGAAGCGGTGTGGTTCGACACTTTCCGCGACCTTCCGTTTGCGGTCGACGAACTCCGCAAGAAGTTTCCGGACAAAGACATCCCGGATTCAGTCACCTGCCTCATCGACTGGCCGTTCGACAGGAGGAAGCTGCAACCAGGCGAGACGCTGGTCTCAAGCAATACGAACTTGCTCGAGAAAGCGTGATAGAACGACCGTAGTCCAAGTGACTGCGGTCGTTTTCTTGCTGGCATCCTGGGACGCGTTTGGAACCAATACTGATCTATCCCTTTACGCCAGATATGAAAATTGACCCTGAGTGCGCCACAGGTTACGTACGCTGGCAGTGCTATTGACTCGAGTTGATTTTCATGATACATTCGATTAGGAAAGAAAGGTGGCTCACATGCCTCGGATAGATAAAAACGGCATGACAAGAATTACCGACAAGGAAGCTGCTAAAAAGGCAGCTGAGTTCAAAACCGCCTTCCCTGGCACCTCAGTCCGCGCGCTTACGTGGCTTGCGCACCAAGCTGCAAGCTGCTACAGGCCGTTGGACACCAAAAGGCTTTGAGCTCTTTCCGAAGCGAAAACGACGGCACATTGTGCCGTCGTTTTTCTTTGGGCGGTATTGAAACCTTGCTGGCTGTCTGGGACGATGTTGGAACCTTTTCACAACATATGCTAGGTTCTGTCCAGACGAAAGGAGAAGTGTAATGGGTAAAGGAGTAGAGACTGTTGGCACCATGTTACTGGTAGGAGGGTTTCTCTGGCTAATCAGCGCAAACCAATCTGATGATCAACCAGAGCCTCAGCCAATCATTGCTGAAGCAGCCGCTCAAACGACCCCGTCTCTCTGTGAGGTTAGAGATCTCACAGAGAACGTCGTGGAATTCGTCTGCTCAGGAAATCAAAGCCTTGCTCGCACACTAGCAGATTACCGCTCGCGCTACCGCAGCTTGGACGTCGGGGGCATGCTCCCTGTTCCAGGCCGCTCTACAGAACACCGAGCTTATGTGGTCGCGTTCAACTACCGCGAGTGAGTGGTCCATAGCCGCCTACGTTTATTCGTAGGCGGTTTGTTTTATGTTGGGGGGCTAGGATTCGAACCCTAAATCCACTTCTTCCACTTCAAGAACAAGAGCAGCGCTCCTTCCACCATCGCCATGAGGCCCATGATGATCCAGAAGTCCTGCGGGTGTCCGGTAATAGGCTCGAACTCGGTATGCATGCCGAAGATGCCGGCGATCAAGGTGACGGGAAGGAAGGCAACGGTAATAATCGTGAACACCTTCATCGTTTCGTCCTGGGAAGAGGAGAGCAGTGAGTCGTTCGTGATGCGCAACTCCTGCATCACGGCGCGGTAGGAATGGACAAGGGATGCAACATGCGCGCGCTCCGCTTCAATTCTCGCAGCCTGCGCGGCAAACTTCTTGCCGAAGAAATCAGTGGTTGCAAGCTCACCCAAGAATGCAGCAAGCGGCTCTTGATGACGAATGAGTGTCGTTTCAAAGCGAAGCAGGACGCGGCCGACTTCCGAGATGCGGCGCACGGTCTTTTTCTCCTTGCCTGCAAAGATATCCGCTTCGATGTGCTCGAGCTTGCGAGCCATCTGTTCAACCTCTTCGCCCATAGCGGCGTACAGGCGACGCAGCACGCGCTCAATGAGCGCAGCGCCAGTTCCTTCCGGGACGCCAAGCAGCTCTTCTGCTTCAAAGGCGCGGTGGAGCGTCTGGATGGTGCCGACCACTTCATAGCGCACGGTAATCAGGTAGTTTTTGCCGATGATCAGGTCAATTTCCTGATTGCGAGCGCCGCCCTCAATACTGGTCGTGGGGAAGTGGAGAATGAGGTAGTGGTGGTCGGGAGAGGCGACGAAGAGCGGATAAGGAGTCGGAGCGATGATTTCCCCTTCAACCTCAGGCGCAACGCCGAACTCTGCTACTACGCTTCGGAGTTCCTCGCGGGTCGGTGCCTCAAGATCGACCCAGGTCATGCCGCCGCGTTCGTGTCGTGTGATCATTGTGCATCAGTATACCCGATAGGAGTGCTATACTTATGTGCATATGGAGGAGGGCAAGTCCAACAACTTGGTGCGTCTTGGCGTTGTCTTTGCGCTTGTCGCAGGTCTTGCCTTCATTGGGGGAGTGACCGTGGGTGCAAAGGGTGCAGTCGCTGACCTTCCATTTTTCTCAGGCGGTCTTGATGCAACGCCAGACCAGGAAGCGAACCTGGGCGACTTCTGGAAAGTGTGGAATACGCTTGAAAGCCGCTTTGTAGCAGCAAATGCATCCTCCACAAATCCGTCTATACAAGAGCGCATCTGGGGCGCGCTTGAAGGGCTTGCCGAGAGCTACGGCGATCCGTACACCGTGTTTATGCCGCCTGCAGAGGCAAAGTTGTTTGCCGAAGACATTAGCGGCAGCTTTAGCGGGGTGGGTATGGAGATCGGAGTCAAGGACGAGGTCTTGACCGTCATTGCCCCGATGAAGGGAACACCAGCAGAGCGTGCAGGCATTCGTATTGGTGACCAGATTCTCTTGATTAACGAGACTTCTACCAAAGGTCTTTCAACTGACGAAGCAGTGAAACTTATTCGCGGACCAAAGGGAAGTACCGTAACCCTGCAGATCCGTCGCGGGGAGGCGCAGCTTACAGTTCCTATTGTGCGCGAGACTATCCAGGTCCCGACCATTGATCACTCGCTTCGCCCTGACGGTGTGTACGTCATTTCCTTCTACAGCTTTACCGCAAACTCAGGCTCCTTGTTTAATCGCGCCTTGGCCGGCTTCCGCGAATCTGGCTCCAAGCTTCTCGTGATCGATCTTCGCGGTAACCCAGGCGGCTATCTCGAGTCAGCGGTGTCTGTTGCGAGCCACTTCCTTCCTGAAGGAGACATTATTGTTACCGAAGACTACGACGGGAATCGCGATAATATCGAGCATCGTTCACGCGGCACGGGAGGACTCCCGTCGGGCGTGCAGACCGTCATTCTCATGAACGGCGGCTCAGCCTCTGCAAGCGAGATTGTTGCGGGCGCGCTGCAGGATGAGGATAAGGCAACGTTGATTGGTACGCATTCCTTCGGCAAGGGTTCCGTGCAGGAACTGGTGGATGTCGGTGGCGCCTCCCTTAAGATAACGGTTGCCCGCTGGCTGACCCCATCTGGACGCTCCATTGCAAGCGGTGGCTTGCAGCCAGACATTACCGTTGAGCGCACCCAGGAAGATCTGGATGCAGGCCGCGACCCGCAGATGGACAGGGCAGTGCAGTTTTTGACCACCGGTAAGTAGCAGTTTGCGTAAGTCTTCGCGAGACGGTAGGATACCTTCACTATGAAAGTCGTATTACTGAAAGACATCAAGGGAACCGGCAAGGCGCATACCGCGGTCGAGGTTAAGGACGGACACGCCCTCCACCTTCTTATTCCTCGTGGTCTGGCTATTCCGGCTACCCCGGACGCACTTAAGCGCGCCGAGGCTCGCGAGAAGCAGGCAGAACAGGAGCGCGCCATCCAGTCTAAGCTCGTTGAGGATCGCCTCGCAGCGCTTGCGTCTGAGAAGCTTACGTTCACCAAGAAGGCGAACGAGCAGGGCCACCTCTACGACGCAGTTGATGCTAAGGAGATTGCTGAGGCAGCTAAGATCCCGGCAGATGCAGTTCGCATCGAGCGTCCCTTCAAGGAGCTTGGTACCTTCGAGGTCCCGGTAGCCTTTGGAGACCAGTTCGGCAAGTTTACGATCGAGGTCGTAGCTGAATAGTGCAGACATACACTAACGGCCGCATCCTCCAGGGATGCGGCCGTTTGCATTATGCGCGTATGTTGGTTCGGACTTCAAGTACCGGATGGATCTTGTCGAGATACGGCGTTTCAGTATCAGCGAAACGCTCGATGGTCATCGCGAGAAAGAGCCCTGTGCTTGCGAAGTAGGCGAGCCCTACACCCATGAGCGTCATCCCAGTAATAGCGCTTCCCGTGTTATCGGAGAGTATACCCATGACTAGCAGAGCCACTCCGAGACAGAAGATTGTCTTGCTGATCCCGATCACTTTGCGCATTAGGTTGTTGAAGTCGTCGACGTGCATACGCACGCGTTTCGAAGGTTGCATATCCTTCCTCCTCTGGAAAGCAAATTAGCTTGATTATGTACTAAGTCAAGCAGAAAGCCCCTTGCGGGGCTTTGGTGCTTACATGACGTTTGCGACTTTCTTCTTGACCACCTGGCCGTCGAACTTGGTCTTGCGGCGCTCAGTGAAGGAAACCTTGCCGTCTGCTACTGCGTAGAGGGTGTGGTCCTTGCCGACGCGGACGTTCTTGCCTGCCTCGATCTTGGTGCCGCGCTGGCGGACGATGACCTGACCGGTCTTTGCCTTCTGGCCGTCAGCAAGCTTCACCCCGAGATACTTCGGGTTTGAGTCGCGAACATTCTGTGTTGAGCCTCCGGCTTTTGTTGATGCCATACTGGTATACTGCTTACGTTATGGGGATTATAGCGCAGGCAGCCTCCTTTGGCAAACGGACCCTCTCTAGGGTTCCTGAAGGCGTCCTTATGGCCCTGATCGTGATCCTGGCTTCCTCCGGGAGCTTCGGGCTGGGTATGCTCGCTACCAGAGAGGGTGGGGTGGGGGACGTGTGGGTCCAGGAGCTCCCAATGCGGGCCTATGTGCCTGAGGGAGCTGTTGCAGCCGCCCCAGTCCAGGAAGAACCAGAGCCCGTTATGAACGCAGGAGGCCAGTATGTAGCCTCTAAAAATGGCGAGCGGTACTACCTGCCATGGTGCGGGGGCGTAAGCCGAATTAAGGAGGAGAATAAGGTCTGGTTTGCCTCGAAAGCGGAAGCTGAGGCAGCTGGATTTACACCAGCAGCTAACTGCAAAGGGATTTAAAAACATCTCTTTTTTCTAGGAGTCTTAAGATGTGGCTTAAATAAGCCATTATATAGCCTTGCACGACGGCATCTTGCAAAAGCACTTGACAAATTTAGATACTCGTGTATCATACTACCAGACTGATTGATTGTTATTACCGCGGTTTGCTATCTGAGCTCAGGATCGGGTTCGCCCGAGACTATGGTTCTTATATCGCGGTGGTTACGTTCTCAACTCGTCTTGGCTGGGTTATTCTGCGGGGATTTTCTCCAAGGACAGGGGACCTGGTTAACACGTACAGTTGAAACACAATCTAAGCTCTTGCTGGCGGCACACGTGCTGCTGCAGGGGTTCCAAGGATCGGATTTTGGGGGTGACGCCCTGAATACGGTCAGCGCAGCAAAAGCGCGCTTGGCACTGTTCCGTGAAAGTGCAGTTGACGGAAGTTGTAGGTTGGGACGAGTGCCATTTGGCCAGTTCCCGCAGACCCACAAGGTCGAAACTAAAACACCTATGTAGAGTCGGAAAAACCGCGCCGGGTATTCTCTCAGCGCAATGGCAACTAGACCGACAGGCACGGCAAGCCTAACAATGCCAACCCCGGGACCCAACGCTTTCGAGCCGAGGGTCCTTTCTATTTGGTACACTGTCTGTAAATGCTGGCTTTAGACGTCGAAACCTCAGGCACTAACCCCGATCAGCATTCGATTCTTGCAATCGGAGCGCTTGATATCAGCAACCCTGCTAACCAGTTTTATGGCGAATGCCGGGCATGGGAAGGCGCGAAGCTTGAAAAAGAGGCAGCGGAGATAAATGGCATAGGAGAGGAGGCAGCAACGGACCCTTCCAAGCAGTCAGAAGCAGAGCTCGTGGCTGCATTTTTTGCATGGGCGTCAAATCTTGAAGAGCGAACGCTGGTTGCGCAGAACGTCGGCTTTGACCGCGCGTTTCTAGCGGCTGCCGCGCATCGCGCGCATCTGGATATGCCATTTGCCACGCGTACCATTGATATCCATACGCTCGTCTGGCTGCATATGACGCAGCAGGGAAAGACGCCGCCTACAGAAAAGCATCACTCTGCAGTTAACTCAAAGACAGTTCTCAATTACTGCGGGCTTCCTGAAGAGCCGCGTCCGCATAACGCGCTCTCCGGAGCGAAGTGGCATGGGGAGATCGTTTCGCGTATAGCGTATACTAAGAACATTCTTCCGGAGTTTTCGAACTTTCCCATTCCATGGCAGAACCCCTAAACATTCCAGGAACAGGCACCGTGCCCGTCACGCTGCCTGACGATAAGGCACGTCATCATGTAGTAGGCGCGCAGCTTGCGCAGACCGTCGAGGAAGGGAAGACTACCGTGCCTGATGTACGCGAACCGCTGGTATGCAAGCCACGTCAACTTGAGCCGTGGCGCGTCTTCAAGATCATGTCGGAGTTCGTGGAGGGCTTCGAGATTATTCAGAAGTACTCGCTCGCAGCAACCTTCTTTGGGTCTACCCGCATCCTGCCTGACAACCCGATCTACCAGGCAGCAACAGAGCTTGCCGGGAAGCTCGCTAAGCGCGGCTTTGCGGTCATCACCGGAGGCTCGGCAGGCATCATGGAAGCTGCGAACAAGGGAGCGTTTGAGGCGGGGGGTACGTCAGTCGGCTTGAACATCCACTTGAACGCCGAGCAGTCAATGAACCAGTACGTGACCGAGCAGATCTATTTCGATCACTTCTTTGTGCGCAAAGTGATGCTTACGTTCTCTTCAAACGTTTATGTCTATTTTCCGGGAGGTTTCGGTACCCTTGATGAGTTCTTTGAGATCGTGACCTTGATTCAAACAGGGAAGATCAAGAAGATTCCGGTCGTTCTCTATAACCGGGAATACTGGGAGCCGCTTATCGCGCGCTTCAAGGAGCAGTTCTTGGAAGAGTACTCGTATATCAGTCCGGAGGACCTGGATATCTTCCATATGGTAGACACCATAGAGGAGGCGTACGAGTATATTGTGGCGAATACGGAGTGTTAGCTCTTTTGTATCGTAGTAGGGTCAGGGTAGGACCCTTTCTGTTCAAGTAGATGATACAGAGACTCCAAGGTGAGTAACTTGATATTCGCAGGAAGTGGTTTTGACTTCGAAAGTGAAAAAGCGTCTAACTGTTCTTGCGTGCACGTACTACCAGCACTGACAAGATATAGATCTTCAGAAAACTCTCCATACTTATTCATTTTTATATTCACGTTGCTTTGTAGGGAGCGCCAAGAGTCGGTGTGGAATACATCTATTCCAAAATTTCCGTTAGGGCAAAATACATAAAAATCCAGTCGATTTTTTAGTAGCCCAAACATTGTCTCTATGTGTACGAATGGCTTGCCAAATTTCTTTTGCAATATTTCCTGTAGAGAAAGCTCCGCAGTGCGTCCACGCTTATTCACACGAAGCGCAATATCCGTTCGGTAACTACCTTTGCCAAAGTGAGTATTTATATACCCAAGTGATTTGCGAGCATCCTCAAGACCACCAAACTTTTTCTGAATAAATCGCGATGATGGTAGATAGGGCAGGGCGTCTATTTCATGTGCAGTAGGAAGGCGCCCATGTACAGACCTAAAAACCTCAAAACCGTCTCGTAGCTTTTCCATTGTCCAAGATTGACGCTTCATGATTATTTCTTTAGCGGATGGAAGTCTCTATGCGTCTGTTCTGCATATCGATCTGACGCATGCACGTACCTCGTAGTGGTTTCAAGCGACTCATGGCCTAGAAGCACCTGGATTGCGGCAGGGTTTGCTCCTTGCTCTGCAAGAT
>CAZTMV010000021.1:0-9023 GCA_964615225.1 uncultured Candidatus Saccharibacteria bacterium | reverse complement strand
AACTTCGTCCGAATGAAACTGAGTCTGTAGAAGAGGAGACGGAGGAGGAGTCGCCCATGTCAGAAGAGCTTGATGCGGTGGTTGAGCCTCTCGTCATAGATACGGCTGCTGTGCCCGTAGAAGGGATATAACTTTGGTGTGCAGGTAACGGAAAAAGTCGCCCTCCTGGCGACTTTTTCAGTGTTTTGTGTAAGAACTCCTAGCTAAGCAGCATTCTGCTGGTCCTCAGCCATCTTCGCTTCCGCTGCAGCAAGAATCCCTTCTTCTTCGCCTGAAGCTACTGCCTTAGCATGCTCATCGAGCGTTGTCGTTTCGCCAGCATGGTACTCTTCCATCTTCTTCTTGTCGTCAGCAAAAATACCATTACCTGCTGCTGCATCTGCAGCCATTTTGTCCAGTCCAGACATTGTTATGTTGGGTTAAAGCTACTACGTCACCATTATACACTACCCATATCTTCTATTGTCAATAGTTAGGGTGGAGGGACGTGAATATGCAGTAAGGGGTGGCGCGATAGCCACCCCAAGTGCATAGTTATTCATTTGCCCGGTGCGTTCGCGATGAGGAGCGGATAATCGCAGCTCCCACTTCCTGATCGCGTGCACTCTTTTCTTCTCGTTCTGCTTTTTCCCGAGCCACAACCCGCGGATCACGTAGCGGTTGATGGGGAGGCATTGGATGGTATCGAGGCATCCTGGTGCTCCTATGCATGCCATCGCTGTAATTGCGACGGCCTGTATAGTGTACCCCTGTTTATCCGAGAATCGAATCCACTATCTCCTTCACCAGGTTGCCGTCTGCTTGTCCTTTGAGGTCTTTCATGACTTGGCCCATCACCATGCCCGCCTTGGACTTATCTGCGTCAAGCTCTGCAATCTTTGCTTTCACTGCTTCTTCAATGACTTCGCGCGAGAGCTGGGCGGGCAAGTAGGCCTCGATAACCGCAAGCTCCTCTTTTTCAGGTTCTGCGAGCTCTGCGCGTCCGCCTGCTTCAAACTGTTGGATAGAGTCCTTGCGTTGATTAGCGGCGCGCTTGAGTACTGCGAGTACCTCCTCATCAGTCAGGAATTCATCCGGCTTACGCTTCTTGGCAACGACCTCGTTCGTCATCGCGGTCGAAAGAGAGCGCAGGGTGCGAAGCTTCGCAGCGTCTTTGGCGCGCATTGCGTCAGGAATGCCTGCCTTAATGGATTCGTGGATAGTCATATGCGGGAAGCGTAGCACATTCTTGCTATACTGGCTTGTAATGGAAGTACGTTCTTGGCATGCGCTTTCCGTTCAGGAAGCGCTGACGATCTCTGATACGCACAAAGACCGTGGACTCTCTGCAAGTCAGGCTGCGGAGCGTCTTCGCAAGGGAAAGAATAAGCTACCAGCTCCTCCTCCGGATACGTTTCTGAAACGCCTGTGGCGACAGCTGGCAAGCCCCATTGCCTTTGTGCTCTTGCTTGCGGCACTCGCAACGCTCTTTATCTCGCACTACACCGATGCGCTTATTATCGCGTTGGCGCTTTTTGTAAATGTCGCTATAGGCATCTTTCAAGAAGGAAAAGCCGGAAGCGCCTTCGCTGCGCTTAAAAAGCAAGAGGCGCCGGTTGCGGTCGTGGTACGCGATGGAGCGCGCAAGGAAATTCCTTCAGAGGACGTCGTCGTCGGCGATTTGGTTGTGCTTTCCTCTGGCTCTAAAGCGCCCGCAGACGTGCGTCTTATTGAAGTGCATGGCCTCATGATGCAGGAAGCCGCACTCTCAGGGGAGTGGCTTGCCGTAGACAAAAATATTGAGACGGTAAAGACAGATGCGCCTTTGGTTGAGCGTTCCAACATGGCGTACGCAGGCACGCTTGCAGCCTCTGGCGCAGGCATGGGTGTGGTTGTCGCTACCGGAGAGCATACCGAGCTTGGCGCTATTGCACGTGAGCTTGCAGGTGCAACGAAAGCCGAGACGCCACTGCAGCGCGACATCAAAGGCATTGCGCGCCTGCTGTTGATTCTGGTCGCGGTTGTAATTGTTATCATTACCGGCCTCTCGCTCTATCAAGGCATGACCGTAGGTGAGACGGTTCTTATTGCAATTGCGATTGCGGTCGCGTCTATTCCCGAGGGGCTTCCGGCTGCAGTCACCGTTGTGCTTGCTCTTGGCATGGAGCGCATTCTAAAGACTGGCGGCTTGGTGCGAAACCTGCTCGCTGCCGAAACCTTAGGTGCAACGAGCATTATCCTGACTGACAAGACCGGCACCCTGACCGAAGGCAGGATGAGCGCAGTCGGGTTTGTTACGCTTGCGGGCACCACTGAGCTTGCCGACGGCGCGACTGCGCGTGAAATGCTGCGCGCTGCAGTACTGGCGTCAGACGGGTACCTCGAGAGCGAGCAGGGGAAGATTGTCGCCCGCGGTAGGCCTATGGAGCAAGCGATTTTGCTTGCTGGGCATGCAGCTGGGTTTCCAGAAGGCGAACTGCGCACTGAAGCTCCACGTATAGACGAACTGCACTTCTCATCTGCGCGCAGGTTTGGCGGCATGCTCGTGCAGGAAGCTGGCAAGCATGTTGCGTACATTACCGGCGTGCCGGAACTGTTCTTGGAGAAAGCGAAGAGCGGGCTCACTGTGCAGGGCAAGGCTCGGCACCTGACTGCAGACAATGTGACGTTCTTCGAAGAAGCATTACTTCGCGCAGCGCGCGAAGGCAAGCGCGTTCTGGCAGTCGGCAAGATTGCCACGACCCTTGAAGCGTTTCCTGAGGAAGAGAAATTCGATTCGATGCTCCACGACATGGAGCTGTTAGGCTTTATGATCTTCTCGGACGTTGTGCGTAAAGATGCTCGCGCGTCGGTAGAAAAGATGCAGGGCGCAGGAGCGCGCGTGATCATGCTGACCGGAGACAATCCGGAGACCGCGCTCTGGTTTGCGAAAACGACCGGTATTGCAGGCGAGGGAGAGCGGGCATTTACGGGCATGGAATTCAAAGACCTGTCTGACGAACAGCTTCTTGAGCTGCTGCAAAAGCACACGGTGTTCGCACGCGTAGCGCCAAGCGACAAGCTCCGTATTGCGCGCGTGCTTACGTCAGCAGGAGAGATTGTTGCCATGACCGGTGACGGTGTGAATGACGCGCCTGCGTTGGAAGCGTCTGCTATTGGTGTGGCGCTTGGCTCGGGTACGGATGTTGCTAAAGAAGCTGCTGACTTGGTGCTTCTTAATGACAGCTTCTCGGTCATCACGAAAGCGATCCAGGAGGGCAGGCGCCTTCGCGACAACGTAAAGAAGATGTTTGCCTACATGCTTTCAACGAACTTCAGCGAGATTTTCGTCATTACGTCTTCGCTTGCCATGGGTATGCCGCTCCCGATCCTGCCAACGCAGATCATGTGGGCGAACCTGATCGAGGGAGGTCCCATGAATGTAGCGCTCGCCTTTGAGCCGCTGTATCCCTCTGCGATGAAACGCTCGCCGAAGCATCCTGATATCGCGAAAGTACTTTCTAAGGACCTTCTTAAGCTCATTGTTACGGTCGGTGTGTTCACGGGTATGATGCTCGTCGTACTGCACTTCTATCTGGTTTCGACCGGCATTCCTGAAGAGGAGCTCCGTACGATCATGTTCGGTGCTATTTCACTCTCTTCAGTGGCGGGCGCGCTCTCGCTAAAGTCGTTTGGTACGCGTCTTTGGAACTTGCAGCTCTTGTCTAATCCGCTCCTGCTGATTTCCTTTGCTGGCAGCATCCTGATGCTCCTTGCAGCGCTCTTCTTCCCGCCGATCCAAGCAATCGTGCATACGGTTCCGGTCTCTGCGTTCGATCTTGGTGTGATTGCGTTTGCGGGCCTCGTCAACCTCTTCCTGATCGAACTTGCCAAGGAGTTCTACTTCATCGGTCCGGAGCGCAGGGCGCAAGTTGCAGCTGCTTGATATACTGAAGCCTAATGGATCCACTCACTATTGCGCTTATAGTGCTTGGCGTTGTGTTCCTGCAGGGAATCGGCCTCTATTTCATCTTGCGCAGACAGGAAAAACCTTCAGATATGGGAGGCCTCACTCTTCTGCAGCAGCAGATGCAGAACTTGGAGCGTACCTTGGATACCCGCATGAACGAATCGTCTCGCCAGGTGCATGAGACCGTGCGCACGCAGCTTTCCGAGTCCTCAAGACTCATCAAAGAGATGACTGAAGAACTCACTTCGGTCAAAGAGATCGGACGTCAGACGGGTAAGTTCGCCGAACAGATGCAGTCCCTGCAAGATATTCTCAAGAACCCGAAGCAGCGCGGAGTGCTCGGAGAATATTTCCTTGAGACGGTACTGAAAAACGTACTGCCGCCGGACTCCTACCAGATGCAATATGGATTCACGAACGGCGAGATCGTAGACGCAGTCGTGTATGTGGGCGACAAGATTGTACCGATTGACTCCAAGTTCTCGCTTGAAAACTACAACCGCCTCGCTTCGTGCGATCCGTCGGAGCGCGCCGCCTTGGAGAAGGCATTTATCAATGACCTGAAGCTACGCATTCAGGAGACGTCCAAGTATATCCGCCCGGAAGAGGGAACGACTGAATTTGCATTCATGTTCATTCCTTCAGAAGGCATCTACTACGAGCTTCTGGTCAACAGCATCGGTGGAGAAGAGAGCTTGATCCACTCAGCAAGCGGCAAGAGTAAAGTGATCATCGTATCGCCAACCTCATTCCTAGCGTACTTGCAGACCGTGCTGCAGGGACTGAAGGGTATGCAGATTGAAAAGCGCGCACAAGAAATCCAGAAGCGGGTGGGAGAGCTCGGCAAGCATATCGGCGCATATGAGGAATACTATCGAAAGCTCGGCACTTCGCTTGGCACTGCCGTTTCGCATTACAACAGCGCGTATAAGGAACTCGGCAAAATAGATAAGGATGTGTACCGTATTGCAGAATCTAAAGCGGGAATCGAAGCGTTGACGCTGGAGAAGCCGAAAGGGGAGGGAGAGGAATAAAGAAAATGGCCGAGCGATTACACGCTCGGCCATTTGGATGAGGTACTCAGCTCTTGAGTGCACCGCCGCGCTTTTTGAGCTCGCGTCCCAGTGTGTTGACGATGTGTTCGCCGACACCTTTGATCGAGAGCAGCTTCGTGCGCGACGCACCGTCAAGCTTTTTGAAAGTCGCGTAGCCGGCCGTCATCACAGCGCCGATTGACTTGCCACGAATCTTAAGGACGCGCAGCGAATCGTCGATGCTGTTCTTGCCGGAACGGCGTACGGCCTTCTTGGCAGCGCGGCGTTTCTTGGGTTTGGGATCGTAGCGGGGTGATGTGAGGTCGATGCCCCACTTCGCAAGAATTGCGTTGGCTTTCGCCTGCGCCTCGTCGACGATCTGTTTGGCAGTTTCGACGTCCTTGTACAAGGATGCGATATCCCGAGTCCCCACCTTCTTCTTTCTCATACCACCTCCTCAGGTGTGTGCGTGGCCAACGTGCGGCCACTAATATAATTTATAGCAGAAAATAACAGATTGTCAATTTACACCTAGCGTGGCATGCTCTGAGGCGGAGGAGGCTTACATGCACGGAAGTCACCACAAGCCGCCCAAGCAGCCCCATGACTGGGGTACCCTCATAGCAGGTATGCTCCTCATCGGGTGTCTGCTGCTTGGTGCTGGGCTTGCGTACTAAGCCCCTGGGCCGGGATTCCTATCGCAGGATCCCGGCCCCTTGCTTGCCCAAAATAGGCTTTTCCGGTACTATGCCTCCATCATGGATTTGGCAGTCATCAAGAGCGGGGGCAAGCAGTACGTAGTCGCTAAGGGCGATCTCGTGACCATTGAGAAGCTTCCGGGCGAACTTAAGAAGGGGGATAAGGTCACCTTTGACGAGGTCCTCATGACCGATAACGGCTCAGTCGTCACTATCGGCGCTCCGGCAGTGAAGGGTGCTACCGTCACCGGTACTGTGTACTCCATTGGACGCGCGAAGAAGATCGACGTTGTGAAGTACAAGGCAAAGAGCCGCTACTTGAAGCGCCGTGGCCATCGCCAGCCGTTTGTGAAGGTAAAGATCGATACGGTCGCCTAAGAAACAGCCCGCCTCTAAGCGGGTTTTTTCGTACCTTCCAGTACTTGCTTTTTATAACTATATGTGGTATATTTAGAGACAGGAAGGAGACCGCAACATGAGTGTTCTGCGTTCTTGTTTTGAGGGGCTGAGCTCGTTGGCTGCCATGGCTATGGCTTCCGTCGCGGCGTTTTTCATTTGGATCCCGGTGCTCGCCGTCTCGGCGATTGCGGGCATCATTGCATCGGGGGTCCTCAACGTCCCGATGCAGAGCATCCAAGTGTACGCCACGATGGGCGTCACCGGCGCCGTCGTCTCACTCCTCCTGTACCTTGAGCACAAGTTCGGCTGGTAATACAGTTGGCTTGGACTTCCCGAAGGCCCGCATCCGTGCGGGCCTTCACTCTTTTATTAAGTTTCTTTACGGTTCTGGAGCGCACCGGCGAGCGTCTCTGCGTCCGAGTATTCAAGCTCGGAACCGGTTGCGAGTCCGCGGCCAAGCTGGGTGAGTTTTACGCTGTCGCGGTAAGGGAGCAATGTTTGGCGCAGATGATCGGTCGTATTCTCTCCCTCGGACGTGGCAGAAAGCGCAAGCACGATTTCAGCCAAACCTTTCTGACGCTTCTTTTCAATGAGGCGCAGCAGTTCCTTTTCGCGGATGGTGCCTTTGCCAGAAAGGGTGAGCACGCCGCCTAGTACAAAGTAGCGGCCCTTGTATGCTCCTGCGCGCTCCACTGCAAGCAAGTCTTGGTCTTTTTCAACTACTAAGAGAAGTGTGTCATCACGTGTGGTATCCGAGCAGTACGTACAGGTAGTGCCGCCGGTGTTGGAGTAGCGCATACAGTCTGCGCACTGGCGAATGTCGCTTGCAAGCTGCGCAACGAGGTCTGCAATGCGCGAACGGTCTGCAGGGGACGACCCTAGGAGGTGATATACAAAACGCCGTGCCTGCCGTGGCCCTATACCCGGAAAGCGTTCAAAGGCGCGGGAGAGTTCCTCGATGCGGTCGCGCATATATTAGAATTCTCCCCCGAGGTCTCCGTAGCCTTTGGTGTCCAGAGACATGAAGCTCGTGCGCTTGTCGTCGAAGAAGAGCTCGACACGGCCGGTCGGGCCGTTGCGGTGCTTTTCAACGAGAATTTCAGCAATGTTTTGGCGATCCGAGTCCGGATTGGTGCGGTCTTCGCGGTGGATGAACATCACCACGTCTGCGTCCTGCTCGATGGAGCCTGAGTCGCGAAGATCCGAGAGGCGAGGCTTGCCGCCGCGCTGCTCCACAGCACGGGAAAGCTGCGAGAGCGCTAGCACCGGGACTTCAATTTCGCGAGCAAGGGATTTAAGAGAGCGGGAAATTTCCGTAACCTGCTGCACCATAGAATCAGATGCTTTGGCGCCAACCGGGGTCATGAGCTGGAGGTAGTCCACGACGATAAGGCCGATGCCGCGCTCGCGCTTCAATCGGCGAGCAACTGCGCGCATAGAGAGAATGTTGTTGCCCGGCTTGTCATCGATATAGATAGGGGCTTTGGAGAGTGTTTCAAGCGCATCGCGGATTTTTGCAAAGTCTTCTTCTTCGCGCACTGCACCTGTGCGGATCTTCCAGGAGTCAACAAACGACTCAGCCGCAAGCATACGATCGATAAGCTGCTCGGAGCTCATTTCAAGCGAGAAGATACCGACCGGCACGTTGTGCTTTACAGCAGCGTTTCGCGCAAGATCGAGCGCAAACGAGGTCTTACCGACCGATGGTCGTGCGGCAAGAATCACGAGGTCAGATGGGTGGAGACCCGAGAGCAGGTTATCCAGGTCCTTGTAGCCGGTCGGTACGCCGCGAATACCGTCTTCGCGCTTAGACAAAGCATCAATGCGTTCGAAGGTTTCGTCCACTTTGTCAGACAGCGCAATGAATTTGTGTGCAGTCACGCCCGTACCAATCGCCATGACTGCTTTCTCAGCATCATCTAAGACCACGTGCGTGTCTTTAGACTCGTCGTAGCAGTCCTCGGTCATGGTGTGTGCTGCGTCGATCAAGGAGCGCAGCAGATGCTTGCGGGATACTAGATCCGCATAGTGCGCGTAGTTGGCAGGCGAGGGAACGGCTGCAGTGAGTTCTGCGAGATACGCACGTCCGCCGATACGCTCCAGGTGTCCGTTTGCCTGCAGACGCTCAGACAGGGACAGGAGGTCGATCGGGTTGCCGTTGTCGGCAAGCTCGCGCATCGCTTCGAAGATGAGCTTGTGCTTCTCTGCATAGAACGAATCGCCCTTTACGATATCGCCAACGTCATGCAGCGCATCAGGCTTCAACAGAAGCGCACCCAGAAGTCCTCGTTCTGAGTCCAAGCTTTGCGGAGGAACTTTGAGTCCAGGGGCGGAGGGCATCCCCTGTAGTTTACTATCTTTCGATCGGTGTGAAGAGGGGGCCGGAAGGGGTGTCTTCCACAGCATATCCACCGTTCTTGAGGTGGATACGCAGCTCGTCTGCCCGTACGAAATTACGCTCTATGCGGGCGTCCTCACGCTCCTTGGCAAGCCGCTGGAGGTCTTTAGGGAGCGCTGAGAGGGGAATGCTTTCAGAGAGGCCTGGGGGAGTCAGCAGCGAGAGGCCGAGGACCTCGTCTGCCGCTTTCAGGGCTCCACGCTTCTCAGCAGAAGACAATTCGCTTCCGAGCGCTTCCCAGAGAGTTGCCAGTGCCTGCGGGGTAGCGAGATCATCGCGAAGCTGAGCCTGGATCTTTCTCGAGGCATCAGACTCTTTAAAGTCCGCTCCTTCCGCAAGGAGGCCCTTGGCAGCGCGCCAGAGACGCGCAAGTGCCTCGTTTGAAGCAGCCAACGCTTCAAACGAGAACGAGAGCGGGGAGCGGTAGTGGGCCTGGAGGAACAGATAGCGAAGCGCGAGCGGGTGGATGCTGCGAGCAGTGATGTCTGCAAGCGTGTGTGAGTTGCCAAGCGACTTGGAGAGCTTCTCGCCATTTGCAGTCAGAAACGCGCCATGCAGCCAGCAGC
>CAZTMV010000020.1:6555-11227 GCA_964615225.1 uncultured Candidatus Saccharibacteria bacterium | reverse complement strand
CCATACGAATCAACCGCCCCACCCGTCCCTGGACATGCCCGGCCCGAGTAGTATTTGCAGGCTGCATTCTTTTCAGCGGTCACTCCACCAGCCGCAGCGCCCACGTCTTGTAGGTAGAGGCCAGTTGCCATAATCGCGTGACCTGCGTTCCAAGGGTTGGTTGCCGGCACGCCAAGCGCCGCTTTCAAACGAGGCTCGAACAGCTCCCACGTTGAGGGAATGAACTGCGTCGGACCCATCGCGCCTCCATAGCCGCCTGGCTGCGGACAAGAAATCGGAGTCGTAGACCAATCCTTGCCCAAGGCTTTCGTAATGCGCTCAAACGGCACCGTATCGCGTGGCGCTTTCATGACGCCTGAAAAGGGCGTGCCGGTATTCTTTCCTTTTCCGTCGCCGGTCGTGAGATCTGTCACGAGACAGTTGCCGATATTCGTACCAAGCGCCGACTCCTGCGACAAAATCGCGAGAATCATAGCAGGACGCACCCCCGTAGCCGTTCCGGCCTGCTTCGCATACTGCACGGCGTCTCCGAACTGAATGGCGTCAGTATCGCGAAGAGGGAAGAGACGTGCACGAATTGCCGCAGCCTGCGCCTGACGTTCTGCAAGTACCTGGCTGTACGCAGCCTCTTCGTTTTTGGCAATCGAGAGCAGCTGATCTTTTTCCTGTTTGTTAACCGCAATCTCTTGCTTCTTCGTCTCTACAACGTAACGAGCATCTTGCTCTGCAGCTTCTCGTTGTGCCAAGGCGGTCCGCTCCTCTTCCGTTTCTGCTCGTGTTGCACGGATCTGCGCGAACTCCTTGTGCATGTCCGCCTGCACGGTAATGATGTTATCCACATCCTCAAACAGTGCGAACGCGTTGTCTGCAGCAAGCGCGATCTCCACAAGAGAAAGATCGTCAATCTGATCCTGACGACGGATAAACGACGCTAGTGATTCCCTGCCGTCCTCGATCTTCAGCGATAGCTCGTTAATGCGGGCCGTCTTGTGTTTGATTTCCCCACTGATCCTGTTGATCGCAAGATTCTTCTGCTTGATTTGCGCTTCTGCCTGCGCAATCTGCGCATTTAAGGTCGTCACGTCTCCCTGCAGGGTATTTTTCTTAACGCGTGTAGCATCCAGCACCTGCTGCCACTGCCCTATTTCTTCCTGAAGCTTCGCATATTCCTCTTCGAGCGCCGCGCGCTCGCGCGCAGACAATTCCTGCGCAGCAAGCGGAGCTGCGTAGAGTGAGAACGCCGCAAGAAGTGCAGCTATCATCACAAAGATAAACGGAAAATGTGTTCGCACCATGCTAGTCACTAGTATACCAGAGTGGTTTTGGAGCCAAAATGTGACACAGATGAAGCCACTTCATCAAAAAGCCCCGCGTGTGCGGGGCTTTTTGCTTACTCTGCTGGAGTCTCTTCGTCTTCCTTCTTACCCTTCTCTTCTACCTCGATCGCGCTCATATCAACTGCAGCAGAAGCTTCCTCCTCAACCGCAACCTCCTGCACAAGCACGATCACCTGGTCTGCTTCTCCCTTGAGCTCAACGCCCTTTGGTAGCTTGAGGTCAGCTACGTGGATCTGGTCACCGACAGCGGCAAGCACTGAAATATCCACCTCGATCTCGTGCGGAAGATCTGCTGGAGCGGCCTCAATTTCAAGCTCGTGAATAACTTTCACGAGGGATGCTCCCTGCTTTACTGCCTGTGACTCGCCGACGAATGAGAGCGGCACAGCAACCTCAACCTTCGCGCCCTTCTCAATTGCGTAGAAGTCAGCATGGCGAGGAGCGTGCGAGACCGGATCGCGGTCCACCTCGTGGATCAACACCTGCATCGGCTTCTCAAGGCCTGCAAGCTCAACGACTGAGGACTCGCCCGCAGCCTTCAATACCTTATCGAACTCACGAGCAGACACAGAAATTGCAACAGCCTCCTGCTTAGGGCCGTAGACGATCGCAGGAATAGAGCCAGCGTCGATAAGGCGCTTAACCGCCTTGCCAGTCTCTTCCCGCTTCGTTGCAGTAAGGGAAATAGTCATAATGAAGCGCAGTATGCCTGAAAAGAGCCCATTAAGCAATGGCTAGCCGCCAAGGGCTTCAGACGCCTCCTTGAGCCTGCCTAGGAACGCCGCCCTCGCTGCGTCCACGTTCTCCTCCTTCCCCTTCCATATATCCAGCGCATCTTGCTGGAAGGTGCGAGCAAACGAAAAGGTCACAGGCCACGGAGCTCCCTTCTCCTGTGCGAGCTTAGAGATGGCCTTGAGGTTTGCAATGGACTGGTCCGGGGTTTGACCGCCAGACAAGAACACGATGCCGGCAACGTTCCCGGGCACCGCCTCCATAAGCGCACCCAAGGTGTCCTCTGCCACTTCTTCAGGCGTGTCCATGCGCTTCACCTTGTCGCCTGAAAGCGCCATGGAGGTCTTGATGATGAGGCCAGCCGGGTCTACTGAATGCTCCTCTATTGCCTGCATCAAGGCATGCATGCTCTGCGTGATCACTTCGCGGGAGCGAAGACGCGAGTGCGTTCCTTCGTACAACACCTCAGGCTCGAGAATCGGCACCATGCCTGCTTCCTGCACGCAGCGAGATGACATTGCAAGACGCTTCGCATTCTCGACGATCGCCGCAGCGGTGGGCAAACGGTCGCCCTCAATGCGAATGACTGCGCGCCACTTCGTAAACCCAGTACCATACTGATCATGATATGCATGCAAGCGCTTGGAAAGCCCGAGCAAACCTCCAGTTATCAACTCGTCCGGACTTTCCGCCATCGGTTCCGTTCCTCCGTCCACTTTGATTCCCGGCACAATTCCCTTCTTCTGCAAAAGCTCTGGAAATGGCTTTCCGTTCAGTGCATTCTGTTCCAGCGTCTCTTCATGCAAAATAACGCCGGTCAGATAGTCCTCGATACCCGGCGCGCACAGCAGCATATCGCGAAATGCCTGGCGCATCTTCGGCCCTGTCTTAATCCCGTGCTTTTCCAAGCGCTTATCTGCGGACGCAACGCTCTCGTCTGCTGCAAGAATGCCCTTGCCCTGCGCAAACAAAGCGCGCGCGTTGGCTGAAAGATCGATCATTACCCGTATGCTAGCACGCACATGCTACACTCGAGCTACCTATGAAGCGTGTACAATTCCTCGCCGTCGGAGACACCGTTGTCGACGACTTTATTCGCATTAAAGACGCTGCCGTGCACTGCCGGCTTGATAACGAAGCCTGCGAACTATGCGTGCGCTTTGGCGACAAAGTGCCGTTTGAGTCCTCCACGATCGTGTACGGAGTCGGCAACGCTGCAAACGCAGCCGTTTCAGCCGCACGCCTTGGACTTTCCGTCGGCTTTTTGAGCAACGTCGGCAACGACGACAACGGCAAGCTGATCATCAACCGCTTCAAGAAAGAAGGCATTTCCACTGACGGCATCACCAAAGACAAGAAAGTGCCAACCAACTACCACTACGTCCTTTCCTACGAGTCTGAACGCACCATTCTCGTACACCAGAACGAGTACAGCTATCAGTTCCCTAAAAACATGCCGGAACCTAAGGCGCTCTACTTCTCTTCAATCAGCGCAACGGCCGTGCAGTATCGCGAAGACGTAATCACCTACCTTGAGGGTCATCCTGATGTCTTCTTTGCGTTCCAGCCGGGCGTGTTTGAAATCAAGAGCGGCATCGAAGCATTTACACGCTTCTACAAGCGCGCTAACTTCTTCGTCTGCAACAAGGAGGAGGCAGAACGCATTCTTACAAAGCCTGCTGGCACCGACATTAAGGAGCTGCTCACAGGCCTCAAGGCGCTTGGACCAACGACCGTGATCATTACTGACGGACGAAAGGGTGCGTACGCAACCGACGGCACCAATACCTACTCCGTTCCTATGTACCCTGACCCGCGCGAGCCATATGAGCGCACCGGCGCAGGCGACGCGTTCGCCTCAACAGTTGCCTCAGCGCTCGTACTCGGCAAGCCGCTGGCAGAAGCACTCCTGTGGGGTCCGGTTAACTCTATGTCAGTCGTACAAAAGACCGGCGCGCAGGAAGGACTCCTTACACGCAAACAGCTCGAGCAGTATCTCGCAGCAGCTCCTGCGTCCTACACAACCCAAAGCCTTTAGTAGATTCCGAGCGAACCAATAATGCTCGTGTTCGCCTGATCGTACGCTCCGACCATAAGCAGCACCAGGCCGAGACCCAAAAGCCCGATGATCGTATACAGCGCTGCGCGCTCTATGGGTGCGGGAATCTTGTGGCGTCTACTCATAGGAATTTCTCGACAGCATGCCTGATGCCAGCAGCATCAAGTCCGTAGTGGCGCAGCAGCTCTTCCGGCTCACCCGACTGCCCGAACGAGTCAATGAGTCCGAGGCGATGCACAGGAACTGGCAAGAGCTCGGAGAGCGCCTCAGTAACCGCGCTACCAAACCCGCCTGCAATCTGATGCTCCTCAACGGTAACCACTTTCCCTGCGCGACGAACAGCCGCAAGCAACGTCTGGGTATCTAAAGGCTTCACCGTACCAAAGTGCAGCACAATAGAACCGATACCGTCTGCGTCCAGAGCGCGCGCAGCTGCAAGCGCATTATAGGAAAGTGCGCCAGTGGATGCGATTACAACCTGCGGACGCTCGCTTTCCCAGAGCGTGAGCGCAGTACCGATTTCAAACGGTGTTGCAGGCGTCGT
>CAZTMV010000020.1:0-6455 GCA_964615225.1 uncultured Candidatus Saccharibacteria bacterium | reverse complement strand
CGCTTTCCCAGAGCGTGAGCGCAGTACCGATTTCAAACGGTGTTGCAGGCGTCGTGAAGACCGGTACGTTTGCGCGTCCGAAGCGAAGATAGGCAGGGCCTTCGTGCTCTCCTGCTGCAATCGTTGCCTTCCTTCCCTCCTCCGCGTCACATGGGTTGAGTACGATCATGTTCGGCAACATGCGCATGAGACCCAGATCCTCGAGCATCTGGTGCGTTGCGCCGTCAGGACCAACCGACACGCCTGCATGCATGCCGCATACTTTGACCGGCAGCTCGTTCAATGCGGCGGTCGTACGAATCTGTTCGTAGTTTCGGCCCGGAGAGAACGCTGCATAGGAGGTGATAAACGGAATCTTCCCGACTGCAGCAAGACCAGCTGCAACCGTTGCCATATGCTGCTCGGCAACGCCAACTTCTATAAAGCGATCCGGGAACTCTTTCTCAAACCACTCGGCCCGCGTTGACTCTTTAAGGTCTGCAGACAGCACCACGACATTCGGATTCTTCTTACCAAGCTCTACCGCGCCCGTGCCAAAACCATCGCGCGTCGACTTCTTCTCAAGTTTGTCGCCGAAGATATCTGCTGCAAGCTGTGCGTCTTTGTTAAGCATATTCGTTCTCTACTTTACCGCCCATCGAGCGTATTTCTTTCAAAAACTTCGCTGCTTCCTCTTTGCTTGGCGGCTTGCCGTGCCATTTGTAATCAAACTCTATGTCGGCGACGCCCTTGCCGGGAATTGTGTGCGCGAGGATCAAGGTCGGCTTCTCAAAGACCGCCTTTGCAGTTTCAACCGCATTGATGAACTCCTCGATGTTGTGTCCATCAACTTCGATCACGTGCCAGTTGAACGCGCGGTACTTATCCGCAAGCGGCTCGAGCGGCATGATGTCTTCCGTCATACCGTCGATCTGAATGTTGTTGCGATCTATGACCGCAGTGAGATTGGAGAGCTGGTACTTGCCTGCAAACAATACTGCCTCCCAGGTATTCCCCTCCTGTTGCTCGCCGTCTGACATGAGGCAGTACACGCGATTCTTCTTGCCGTCCATGCGAAGGCCATAGGCCATACCCGACGCCTGCGAGAGACCGGAACCTAAGGGGCCCGAGGTCGTCTCAACGCCAGGCAGCTTTGTGCGCTCAGGATGTCCCTGGAGCCTTGAACCAAACTTGCGCAGCGTTAGGCACTCCTCGACTGGAAAATAGCCGGCGTGCGCCATTGTAGCGTAGCGTACCGGCGTAATGTGTCCGTTAGAGAGCACAAGCCGATCCCGCTCTTCCCAGTCAGTGTTTTTAGGATCGTGCTTCAGGATGTGGAAATACAGAGCGGCAAAAATATCTGCCATGCCCAACGGACCTGCGGTGTGTCCGCTCTTTGCTTCAACGAGCATCTCGATGATCGTCTCGCGTATTGCGCGCGCTTTATCTGCAATTGCCTGAACCTGTGCGTCGGTGACTGCCATGCTACACGTCAGTATACCCTACGCGTAACGGCCGTAACGCTCGACGAGCGTCTCAAATTCCGCAAGATACGCCTTCAGATCAGGCGCCTTCCACAAATCGCTCCCGACCGCGAGCCGGTCCACGCCTGCAGCAAGCAAATCAGGCGCGGTTAGAAGTGAAGCGCCTCCGTCCACCTGCACACACATAGCAGGATGTGCTTTTTTAAAAAGCCGGATCTTCTCAATAACAGTGGGATCAAAGGTTTGTCCCTGTGAGCCGATCTTCCCGATACCCATGAATTGCACATAGTCGATGCGATCAAGGTATGGCTCGAGCGCTGCCGTATCGGTCATCATGTTGATCGCAAGTCCGACTGACAGCAGGTCAGGAGCGAAATCCTTGTCGTGTCCGTAAGTGTCAGTGAGCTCTTTCAAGAGCTTGTCCAAAAACTGTGTACTCTCTACATGCACAATGAGCCTGGTTGCCCCTGCACTAATCCACGAGCCGATCGTCGTTTCAGGATCTTTGACCATCAAATCAAGCTCGTAGCGGAAGTGTCCGAACGCCTGCAGCCCATCTTCTTCAGATGAGAGGTGCGCGAGCTCGGCAGAGCCTTCCGAGTACGGCCACGTTGCCGGATACGCGAACATGCCGTCAACAACATCGATCTGCACCGTATCCACAAGGCCTTCAAGCCGCGCTAGCTTGCTCGCGAGATCTGCTCGCGAATTCGTAAGAATAGAGGGTATGACGACACCCATATAGGTATAAGTATACGTCCGCGCCACGCGTCCGCGCGCGAAACCTAGAACAACTCTAGGGATTAGTCCAGCAGCCAGGCAGCGCCCAGTTGCCGGCTGTCACGCTCTGCGCGCCGCTTGAGCCAATACACAACCATCGAGGGTTTCCAGCATCCGCGCTTGCTCCCGGCAGATACGCCATGATGCTAAAACTGGTTGCACTATCCGGGCTCGTCGTTCTGAAAAAGAGACAGTCGGTGCAGCCAGTCGTCTGGCGCAAAATGGCGTCGCAGATTTCTTTACCCTTGGCTGCATGGCTTCCCGTGAAGCCACTACACACCGCTCCAGCTGCGCGCCACGCTCCGCCGTTTTTCACGCCAGTGTACGTGCCAGTGTCCGAGCGCTCAAGCTCGAGGATAGTACGCAGCTGTGTTGCCTGTTCGCGAATAGATGCGTCTGCGGCTTTCAAGCGCGCAGTACGCATAGATGCAAGTACGATAGACGAGAGCATGCCGATGATGGCCACGACCATCAGTAGCTCGATCAAGGTAAACCCTCGCCTGTTAGCTCGGCCAGACGGCATAGTCGGATGGATTAGTTTCCGGCAACTCGGACCCGCTTGCCAGGAAAAAGAAGACTGCAAGGCCAAGCGCAAGAACACCAACAATCAGGAGGAGAAACTGGGCACCGCGCGGCGTCGTCACCATCCCGGTGGCAAGCGCCATCTTGGTGAGTATCGAGTGCTTCTCAGGACGAGACACAACGACTGGCTGTTCTTCGTTGAATTGAACGTCGCTCATGCGCTCTATTGTAGCGCCTGTATGCGGCGCACATGGCGCTCATCCCCGGAAAACGAGGTCGTAAGAAATTGGAGTACGACGGCCTTTGCCTCCTCTTCGGAGAGAAAACGCGCGCCAAGCGAGAGCACGTTGGAATCATTATGGGTCCGCATCGACGTAATGATGTCGAGCTCGTTATTCTGCGCGTCAGTTTGCATGCCTGCTGTACCGTAGTACACGACTGCGCGCACGCCGTTAATGCGGTTTGCTGCAATAGCTTCTCCCTGGCCCGAGCCCCCCATAACAATGCCGAACGAGCCTGAGTCTGTCGCAACCTTGCGCGCGCATCCTTGGATGATACCGGGATAATCGTCAGACGGATCAAGGGCAAACGCACCGCAATCCTCTACCTCGTAGCCATGCTCAGCAAGAAAGGGCGTAAGCGCTTCTTTGAGCGCATAGCCTGCGTGATCCGCTGCAAGATAGACCTTAGGCATTGCCAGCTTTGATTGCGTGTTCGACCAAGGTCTGTGTATACCCTGCTTCGTTGTCGTACCAGGCGAGCACCTTTACCAACGTACCGTCAACGACGCGCGTCATGGAAAGGTCTGCAATAGACGCATACGTCTCGCCCACGATGTCTGAAGAGACAAGTTCTTCATCAGTTGCCGTGAAGATGTTCTTCCAGCGTGGATCCTGTGCAGCTTTGCGCAAAATGTCATTCACTTCCTCAGCGCTCGTTGCGCGCTTAGCAACAAAGGTCACATCAGACATAGAGCCTGCGGGTACGGGAACACGAAGCGAAATACCGTCGAACTTTCCTTCCAAAGACGGATACGCCTTGGTTACAGCAATTGCTGCGCCCGTTGAGGTCGGAACGATGTTTGCGGCAGCTGCACGACCCTCGCGCAGGTCTTTCTTCGATGGACCATCGACGATCGACTGGCTCGCAGTGTAGGCGTGCGTGGTCGAGAGAATCGCACGCTCAATGCCGATTGCCTCATCCAAAATCGCAATGACTGGCGATGATGCATTGGTGGTGCACGATGCGTTTGAGGTAATCGGACAGGTCTTCATGTTCTCCTCGTTCACGCCAAGCAAGACCGTCGCACCAAGGGACGGATCTCCCTTGCCCGGAGCACTAATGACAACGCGGCGCGCGCCCGCATCTAGGTGGGCTTTCGCCTTCTCGTATTCGGTAAAGAAGCCGGTCGACTCGATAACGACATCGATACCAAGCTCGTCCCACGGAAGCAAGGAAGGATCCTTCTCCGAGAAGAAGCGGATTTCCTTGCCGTCGACGATCAAGTGCCCGTTGCGATCCTCGACTGCAAACGGTGCACGACCATACACGGTGTCGTACTTCAAAAGGTACGCGAGGTTTTCAAGCGAGCCGAGGTCATTTACAGCAACAATCTCAAGCTCCGGACGATTCCAGGCCTGACGCATGAACTGACGGCCAATGCGGCCAAGGCCATTAATAGCAACTTTAGTTTTCTTCATAGAGCCCATTCTACCCTACACACCTCCACCAGATTCCCCACCGCCTGAGGAACCACTGTCTCCACCCCCGGCACCACCTGAGCTTCCGCTATCGGAAGAGGTATCTCCTCCCGTGTCGGTGCTTGGGGTCTCGCTACCCGTGTCTGCTGGCGGCGTCTCAGCCGGAGACTGTTCTGCAGGCGGTTCCTCGGCTGGAGGCTCTTCCGCAGGAAGCTCCTCGACTGGAGGTTCTTCTACGGGCGGTTCTTCAACCGGAGGCTCCTCGCTTGGGGGCTCTTCTTCCCCGCCACCAGATGGCTCACACTCGTCTTCGCTTGTCTGGATGCCCGCAATGCCCGGACACTGGTCGGGGAAGCGCGGACGCACCGGCTCTTCCGGCTCAGGCTGATTGTTCTCGTCCCAGGTCACAAGCGGCTGCGGATTTTTCACGCGAAGCGGATCATTTTTCGGAATCGGCGTTTGGTACTGCGGCACACGCTCTTCTGACGGATCTACGAACTTGCCGACCAAGCCACGATACTCGGTTGCAACAACCTTCTGTGACGAGCCGAGGCGCTTTTCATACATCTGCGTCTGTACAAGCTTATCGATTTCGCTGGACAACACCTGCGCGAGTTCGCTCTCGATGTAGGGTTTTAGGTTTCCGCTTCCAAGCAACTGCTTCGATACGCGCAGTTCTTGACGCTTGATCACGTCCTGCCAAACGCTGTCGATGATATCGACCGTATCAAAGTCATAGGTCACGTAGTAGTACAGATCATCCTCAACAATCGAAACGATGCGCATTGCAAACGGATAATCTTCGACATCGAGCGAGAGAATATAGGAGTTGTCGACCGAAACGACCGCTGTTTCAGCACTATATACCGACTCACGTACTGCGGGGCTCGCCGCCATAGTTGCGGTTGTCGAGAGGAAGAGGATGCCGAGAATGATCGGCACTGTGTTGTTGTACTTGAGGAAATGAACAACCGAACCTTCTTTTTCCATATGGAAAAGTATAACACCAACACCAAGTGCTACCATTGCCGCATGCAAATGAACCAAGGTGTGCTTTTTATCAGCGGCGGGATTGTACTTGTCCTCATCATGAGCGCCTTCATGAAGCCGGCCTCCCCGCTATGCGAAGGTTGCAACGTCGTTCTTATCTCGATTGATACGCTCGCTGCAGGGCATATAAGCCCGTATAACGACGCGTTGGATACCATGCCGCTTCTCAAAGCGCGCGCAGCAGCCTCAGGCGTCGTGTTCGAACACGCCTACTCCCAAGCCCCCTGGACGCTCCCGTCGCATACTGCGATGCTGACAGGACGCTATCCATGGGATCTTGGCGTCTGGGAGTTTTTGGATGCGGTGCCCCTAAGCACCGAAACACTAGCAGAAGGCCTGCAGGCAAAGGGTTACGCAACCGGCATATTCTCAATCGGCTCCTTCGTGCAGCCGCAGTGGCAGTTCGATCAAGGGTTTGACCATGTGTACGGCTCTCCAGCGGTTCGCGACTGGAACGATCTACCCGAACTCTTTACGCAGGCACAGGCGTGGATTGATGCAAACGACGGCATGTATTTCGCCTTCATCCGTCCGTTTGAGGCGCATGACCCGTATCGAAACGGGACCGATATCCACGAAATCGTCGCCATCAACAAAGCAGGAACGATGAACGAGCATGCCAAGCGCCTTGCAGACGGCTACCAGGCCGATCTGCCGCTCATAGATGCTGCGCTTGATCGCCTGCTACACTCCCTTGCACCAAACACGATTGTCATCATCACATCAGATCACGGCGAAGAGTTCGGCGAGCACGGCACGGTAGGGCTGCATGGTACGACCGTTTATAACGAAAGCATCCATGTGCCGCTTATTGTCTTTGCGCCAGGGATCCCTGCAGCACGTATCACGGCTTCTGTTGAGACCCGCAGTATTCCAGCAACACTCTATGAGCTGACCGGCACATCCTATGCACACACACAAATTGGACCATCGCTTGTTG
>CAZTMV010000019.1:0-11532 GCA_964615225.1 uncultured Candidatus Saccharibacteria bacterium | reverse complement strand
CTATGGACGCTTGGGCGGAACTAGCCTGTTATCCCCAGAGTAACTTTTATCCGTTAATCTCTAGCCGCTTCTAAGGCGGACTATCGGTTCACTATGCTCTGCTTTCGCATCTGCTCGGCATGTACGCCTCACAGTTAAGCCCTCTTATGCCATTACACTATCGGCACGGTTTCCATTCGCGCCTAGAGGACCTTAATAGACTCCTCCGTTACTTTTTTGGAGGATAGCGCCCCACCAAAACTACCCGCCACGCACTGTTCCGCGTTGGTTTACAACGAGGTTAGGAACTGCACACTTGAAGAATGGTATTTCACTGGCGACTCCACGTCCCCCGAAAGGTACGCTTCAAAGTCTCCCATCTATGCTACGCATCAAGCACGCAGCCCCAATACGAAGCTGTAGTAAAGCTTCTGGGGTCTTTTCGTCTAACTACAGGTAACCGGCATCTTCACCGGTAGTGCATTTTCACCGAGCAAGTCCTCGAGACAGTTTCCAACTCATTACACCATTCGTGCACGTCTGAACTTACCAGACAAGGAATTACGCTCGGGTATTCCTTCAACCTGGACCATGTCTTCATCCGCCTTCGCGGAGTACGGCGTATGGCCTCTTCGTGCCGTCATCGGATTATCCATTCGTTACCAAATAGAAAGGTAGCTTGTGTATTTCTGTTCACCCCATAATCGTCCCAATCCTACGACACACTTTACTATTTAGAAAAGTGTGTCGTACCTTAGGACGATTATAGTTATCGCCGACATTCACCGGGGCTTATACGATCCAGCCATCATTCCGAAGAACAATGACCTCCCGCGCTTGACCTTCCGGCATTGGTCAGGTGTCACCCCCTATACATCCTCTTACGAGTTCGCAGGGAGCTGTGTTTTTGGTAAACAGTTGCCAGGGAATCTTTCGCTGCGGCCCACATTGCTGTGGGCAGGCCTTATCGCTAACTTACGGCCGCTATTTTGCCGAGTTCCTTGAGGACCTCTTACTCGTTCGTCTTGGTCTACTCGACCTGAGCACCTGTGTCGGTTTGCGGTACGGTCGCTACATGTTGAAGCTTAGAAGATTTTCTTGGAACCGCGCTCCCTCTGCTCTATCCCTCCGTAGAGGAACATTGCCGCTTCGCTCGGAGTATATGCCTACCGGATTTTCCTAGTAGACCTCCTCACTAACGGACCCCAATCCAATAAGGGGCCAGAAGTACAGCCGTCCGTCTCTCCATCGCACATGTAGGCGGTCACGGAATATTAACCGTGTGTCCATCGGGTGCGGCTTTCGCCATCCCCTTAGGCCCGACTAACCCGAAGTTGATCACCATTGCTTCGGAAACCTTGCTCTTTCGACGTGCGGGGTTCTCACCCGCATTGTGGTTACTTGTACCTGCATTCTCACTTCCGTACGCTCCAGAATGGGTCACCCCTTATCCTTCATCGCAGAACGGAACGCTCTCCTACCGCTTGTACGCTTCATCGGAAAGGCGAAATAAATTCGCCTCCAAAGAACAATTAACTAAGATATGGGTGCACAGGAGAGGACTCGAACCTCTACGATCTTGCGATCGTCCGTAAAAATGCCGAACGCGGCGCCCGAAGGGCTATGCGTTGTATTTTCTTGAACGGATGCGTCTACCAATTCCGCCACCCGCGCACATATCTTAGGTAATTCACTTTCGGAAATTGCTTCCCGATGAAACGTACAAACCCGCAGTTTCGGTATGATGCTTAACCCCGATTATCTTCGGCGCAGAAACCCTCGATGAGTGAGCTGTTACGCTTTCTTTAAATGGTGGCTGCTTCTAAGCCAACATCCTCATTGTCAAAGGATCTCCACTTCCTTGTGGATATACTTAGCATCAATTTTGGGACCTTAACTGGCGATCTAGGCTCTTCCCTTCTCGACCTGTGGAGCTTCGCCCCCACGGTCTAACTGCCGCGCTGTTGACTTCCGGTATTCGGAGGTTGATAGGGACAACGAGATTTCTCCCTGTTTGTCCCTTCCAGTGCTCTACCCCCGGAAGGATCACGCGACGCCAGCCCAAAAGCTGTTTCGGAGAGAACCAGCTATTACAGTGTTCGATTAGCTTTTCACTCCTTACCACAAGTCATCCCAACGCGTTGAACGACGAACGGGTTCGGGCCTCCATATGTCTTTCGACATACTTCACCCTGCTCATGGCAAGCTCACACTGCTTCGGGTCGTATGTATGACACAGACGCACTATTCATACTCGGTTTCCCTATGACTCCATCCCGTAACGGATTTAGTCTAGCGACATACATACACTCGCAGGCTCATTCTTCAATAGGCACGCTAGGATGGACCGAAGCCCACCCTAACCCTTTGTAAGTACACGGTTTCAGTTCTATTTCACTCCCCTTTCGGGGTTCTTTTCACCTTTCCCTCACGGTACTGGTTCACTATCGGTCTTATGAGATATTTAGCCTTACCGGTTAGTTCCGGCAGATTCACCCGAGCTATTCGTGTCTCGAGCTACTCAAGAATAGGAGCACAAGAGTCATCATATATTTCGTATACGGGGCCATTACCCTCTAGGGCGCTGCTTCCCAGCAGCTTCTACTATATAGATGTTTTGTAACTATTGCCGTACAAGTACGGAGCTCCTACCTTACAACCCCCCTGACCGAAGCCAGAGGTTTGGGCTGTTCCCGTTTCGCTCGCCGCTACTAAGGGAATAACGAGAGTTGTCTTCCATACGAACGAACATAACGTTCGCACGGAAGACAACTCGTTTTGTTTTCTGTTCCTCCAGGTACTGAGATGTTTCACTTCCCTGGGTTCGCCTCTCTTCTTACGAAGAGATCATCCTATCTGGATGGAGTTTCCTCATTCGGAGATCTCCGGATCACGGGCTACAAATCGCCTCCCCGGAGCATATCGCAGATTAATCACGTCCTTCATCGCTCTCATAAGCCTAGGCATCCACCGTGCACCCTTCATGTTTCCTGTGCGGAATCATGATCACCACAATCATTATTTGTGTTTGCACTTCTTACTACTTCTCTCAGAAGTAGTTTGATTACCTATGCGTATTCGTATGTCAAAGAGTCCCGTGTCCCTTCAAACGAAAACCGCCCTTTCCCGGGCGGTTTCGATGTGTGTTGCCACACAGTGGTCTTACGACCGTACCCGCTCAGAAAATGAAGAAGTTGTCGTTGTGATAAACACGTAATGAGGAGTGTATAGGAGGCGGAAGGGGGTGTCAAGCAAGACGGAAAGCCTAGAATATAGGCCATCGAAAGACCGCTCCCTAGGGAGCGGTCTTTAATAGTTTACGCCTCGGCCGATCGAAGCATAGCTTCTGCCGCCCGAAGGTAGGCTTCAGCCATATCCCAGTCAACGTGCTCCTGGTCAGCTTTGCCCGAGGGGCGCAGCTTTCCTTGCGCGTCGATGCTGACATCAAGCGGGTTCCCGTCGCGGATTGCAGGCTTCAGAAGGTCCATGGACGTGGGTCCGAGACCGCCTGCAACCGCGATCGAAAGCGATGGGAGCGCTTGCACCGCCTTCCAGATGTAGTTCATCAGAAGATTGGCATTCATCGCCTTGCCTTGACCTCCGCTCAAGTCGAAGAGCGCATAGTCGAGGCAGTCATGCTGCGCGTACTGGGTGAGCCGGTGAACCACTTGCTCAGCGTCACGCCCGCATTGCTCGATAGCCTTTTCGCTCACCTGGATGATGAACTTCAGATTCGGATACATGTTCCGGATCCGACGCAGCATCGCAAGATCAGGCCAAGGCATGTCGAGCTGGAGTGCGTCCACATTCCTGCCTGCAGTGACGATCGCGTCACGCAGGTGCCGATACTCAGTAGCGCCATCATAGTCGGCGTAATGCAGAACGTTGAACACGCCTGCGCGCTCGACGAAGATGCTCGCCACCTGCTCGTTTGGCGGGAACCACTTCGACCACTTGGTTTCGCGTCCCGTCAGCGTTTTGTAGCTCATCATGACGCCGACCCCAAGCAAGCGCTGGGAACCGATTTCATCGAGCACATCACGCATCCGATGTACCTGGCTCGCGTCTGTGAAGTCCGTGATGCCAAGGTACGAGGTATGCCGTGGTTTCATATTTTCCTCCTAAGAACCAGGCCTGGAGAAACCCTACGCGAACATGCGTAAAAGCACAAAGCCCCGTACGGGGCTTTGTGACTTCGAACGTTAGAAGAACTAGTCCTTGATCTGCTCGCGCATCTTGTCGATGTAGCGAGCTGCTGCTGCCTGACCGCCAAGGCCGAATGAAAGGCCGAATGCAAGTGCAAGCGCTACAACAACACCCGTGAACAGAGTCTGCACGAACGGCGTGACGCCGAGCTGGTCGAGGGCTGCGAGGATCGCAAATACCCAGATGCTCCAGCGGGCTACTGCGCCGAGGAAGTTCGCGGAGCGGAGGCGTGCTGCTGCAGCTGATGCTGCGACGACGCGCTGTGCTGCCTCTGCTACGACTGCTGCTACGAGAAGGATAAGAACCGCAACAATAACCTGTGGGAGGTAGCCCAAGACTACGGCGCGGAGGAAGATCGTCACTTCGGTGAGACCCAAGACATCAAGGGAAGCGACCAAGAAGACGATAATGAAGAACCACTTTACGAGCATTCCGAGGAATGCGCCCGCGTTAAGGCTGAAGCCTGCACGCTCAACAACGCGATCAACACCGGCTGCGCGAAGCGCCTGATCAACCTTGATGGCTGCTACAACCTGTGCGACAACGCGCGCGAGGCCTGCTCCGATGAGCCAACCGATGATGAAGATAATGATTGCTGCGAGAAGGTTCGGGAGGAACATCACGAGTCCAGCGAACAAGTTCTGGAAGGACAGGGTGAGGACATCAGCCCATTGAGTGAAAAACATACTGTATTCCGTTAGGTAGATTAGCTTTGTAAGGCGGGCGCAGGTCAAGGGCCTGGCTACCCTTAAGTGTAGCAAGGGGTATTCCCCCTCAAGGGGCCTGTGTGGATATGCAAAAAGGCCCTTTTGAAGGGCCTTTTCTTATATGCCTATGCGATCCAGAACGAGTCGATGTGGGTAATCCAGCACATCGCGCACCAAGCGGTCGTAGACGCCGACGCGGTAGCGAAAATCTTCGGTCGTGAAGGAGGCATAGCGAAGCTCGCGACCAAGCTCTGCTTCAAGCGTGTGAATGATTGAGGAGAGAACACGCTCATCAAGACGATCTCCAACGATGAGAATATCTACCTTGGATTCAGGTACACCGGTAAAGAGACCGGAGAGCGCGACAAGGCGCAGCGTACCAGCCTTGCGCAACGTCTGGCTAATGTTGTCGTCGTTAATCCCGGTCGTGGTGCGCAGGAAGGTCTTCAAAGCGTCGTAGTGTTCGAACTTAGGGTTTGCAGCGAATGAAGCTGGTCCCTTTCCTGCTTTCTTTTTAAGAAGCTTCATCGCAACGAGCGCATTGATCTCTTTTCTCGCCGCGTCCTTGGAGAGCTTGGCGCGAGTGGCCGCAACAGCACTTGTATAGGTTTCGCCTTCGTTAAAGAGGAACAAGCGGAGGAGCTTGATGCGGGCTACCGAACCGAACAGTTTTGCGAGTGGATCCATATGACCCAGGCATTGTACCTAGCCAGGGCAGAAGCTCCAAGAAACTTGCTTTTTACAGGTAAATATGTTATTATGTATAACACTAGACCACAGCGTGGAGGAACTAGCATGAAGTACCTTTTTGCGTTTGCGCTGCTTGCAGCCGTGGCGTCGTGCTCCCAAAGCACACAGCAACTCCAAGGCACGCCAGCAACCGGCATCGTCGATGAAGTCGATTACGGAGCTGCGGGCGAACGCTCGTGCGCCGTCAGCTTTCGCGTCAACAACGAACAGCTGACCCGCATCGACTTCGCCGCATCGACCGATTGGTCGAACCACTCCAAATGCCGGATGCTGCGACAAGGCAACGAAGTTCCTGTCATCATCACCGCCGATGGGACCGCAAAAATCAACTGGCGCCGCATCTAACGCGCCAACACGCATCGGGCCGCTTCCCTACTCTCAGGAAGCGGCCCGTTTTGTTTGCAAACACAAAAGCCCCTTTCGGGGCTTTTGTGCTGAGTGATCGGATATTACTTGAAGGTAACCTTTCCGCCTGCCTCTTCGATCTTCTTCTTAAGATCCTCTGCCTCCTCCTTCTTCATGCCCTGCTTGAGCATAGCTGGAGCGCCGTCAACGAGATCCTTTGCCTCCTTGAGACCAAGGCCAAGTGCCTCCTTAACAACCTTGATGACTGCGATCTTCTGCGCGCCGCCATCTGAGAGCTCAACGTCAAACGAAGACTTCTCCTCGCCTCCCGCTGCGCCACCTGCTGCAGGACCTGCAACTGCGACTGCTGCTGCAGAAACGCCGAACTTCTTCTCGAAGACCTTGACGAGCTCGGAGAGCTCAAGGACGGTCATGCCCTCGATCTCCTCGACGATCTTCTTGAACTTCGCAGGAACCTCAACCTCTGCCTCAGGGGCAGGAGCTGCTGCCTCCTCCTTTACTTCAGGTGCTGGAGCTGCGGTCTCCTCGACTGCAACTGCGTCCTGGTTGGTTTCATCTGCCATAGTAGTGAAATAATCTGTTTGCTAATTACGCACCCTTCTTCTTTGCGATCTGGTCGAGAACAATCGCCATGCCCTGGATTGGGCTGTTGATGACGTTCACGAACATGCCGCGGAGCACCGGAACCGGAGGAATCGTAGCGATTGCCTTCATCCCTGCTGCATCGAGGTACTTGCCCTCGAATACGCCGCCGAGAATGGAAAGGCCTTCGTGCTTCTTGCCGTGCTCCCAGATACCGCGAGCTGCTGCCGTTGCGTCGGTGTTGCTCCATGCAATAGCGACCTCGCCATCGAGCTCAGGGAGTGATCCCTCGTAGCCCTGGTCTGCGAGTGCGCGCTTGAGAAGCGTCTTCTTTGCAACGTAGTAGCCGACGCCCTCGTCCTTCAGCGACTTGCGCATTGCGGAAGTGTCCGCAACGGAAATCTTATTGAAGCGTACGAAGACAACAGATACTGCGTCCTTGATGGACTCAGCTGCTTTCGCGATGATGTCTACCTTCTTTGCTTTAGTAATTGCCATTGTAGGTTTGGTTTCCGTACGAGAACGAACAAGTCCCCTTGCGGGGACCTAGGAGATAGACGAATAGCCTTTGGGGCGATTCGTACCAACTAGGCCGGGCTTATCTGAATGCCGACTGTCTTTATCGGTCCGTACAAGGGCTACTGTACGGCAAGCCGAAGAAATCTGCAAACCCTAGTGGGCGTGGCCTTCGTACCAGTCTGAGAGCCAGACCTTCATCTGAGCTATCTCGACTGACTGAGTAGCAATAATAGCCTTTGAGAGCTCCCGCACTTCGCCATGCGCTGAATGCTTGAGTGCAGCCTCAGCCATCACTACTGCACCCTCATGGTGGACGATCATGGACTCAAGGAAGGCTTGGTCGAAGGCGTCTCCCTCCTTTCCTTCCAGGGAAGCGGTCATATCGTCCATAGCCGTGTGCATGGTATCCGCTTCTTTGGGAGCAAGAACGTAACCGATGAGAATGCCGATAATGAGCGAGAGGAGGCCGGTAAGGATGGTGGTTTTCATAAAGACTAGTATATAGCTCTCTCTCAGAAACTTACTTCTTCAGCTGCTCGAGACGCTTAACCGTGACGCCGGTCTCGGTCATCTGGCCTTGTATATGTGCCTTTGATGCTTCTTCGAACGTGCTTGGATCACAAACTGCTTCCTTCTTATCGCGTGCGATACAAACAGTCTCTGGAGTAAAGAAGAGCGGAACAACATGGCCTGCTTCACCGTTCTGTTCGAAGACAAGGTGCCAGTTCTGAGAATTAAATGGCGCGGGAACGCTCTTCAGGAGGAAGCCCTCCATGTCGAAGCTGAACTCACGCTCTGGACCGAACTCACCAGGAGAACAGGTGATGTCGTTGATGTACCAACCGTCGTTCAACTGAAGGAGGTCGATAATCGACTGTCCGGTCTGGTTCTTGTCTCGTGAGAGCACAAGTACCTGAGCTGCCCCATTTTCCTGCTGACTAACCAAACGAGCAGCAACCTCAAGCGGAGCAACGGTGTTACAGAGAACTGGGTCAACTTCATCGTTCTTCGCTTTCGAAAGCTTCTTGCGCAACTCGACACTCAATACCTGAGACTTCTGGAGCTCCTCTTTGTATGGGTCTGTTGAGGTAGAAAGCGCCGCTGCAAGCCATGGTTCGTAGAAATTGAGAGCCACGTCAACAGGCTCCCCTGTCATTGCCTCTACGGGCGCTGGCCAAAGCATGTCTTTGGCGAGGAATAGGCTGATGCCAATCACGAGTACGGCCGCCAGCACTCCAATAATAATGAGGGTTTTTCGATTTAGGTTCTGCATAGTATTCCGCCAGTATATCAAACTCGAACGCTATACGAAGCTGCCCGTGGCAAGGTAAATAATCCCAAGGGACAGGGAGATAATAAGAGAAAAGCCCGTCGTAAACTTCAGAAACTCAACGAGATAGTGATGGAACATTTCAGGCAGTATAGCAGGGACTACTCACCCGCCCCAAGAAGAATGAGGCTCTCAGACGCGGCGCGCAATGCATCGCGGTATTCAGTAATCGCTGAGCCAGCAGCGCCGGAAGCCTCAGAGCTGTGTGCAGCAGCAAGAGCATCTTCTGCGCCCTCAACGATCGCGAGCGCTGCAGTAGCAACTGAGAACTCAACCGCGGCGGCGGCATTTGCCGCCCTCCGGGCTTTCATAACAATACGCTCCGCATCGTCAGAAACTTCAGCAAGATACTGCGCAGACTCAGATGACATATCTGCCGCAAGATCACCCTCAACCTCCTCGCTTGAGTTTTGGCTTTCGCGACGCTCAAGAGCAAGTGTCTCGGTAAGACCGTCTACGTATACGTCGTCTTCAGGGGTTGTTTGTGAAATTACTGCAAGCGCGCGTTCATATCCGCCCAAAGTTGCCTCAAGTTCAGAACTTGTTTCGAGAGACTCCGAAAGATTGCCCTCACTTTCTGACTCCTCAGCATATTGCTGCAGGTTTTCGATGTGCGCCGCAAGCTCTCGTGACACCACTGACGATTCCTCTGCACCTAGTCGCCCGTCTAGAGCAAGAAGTCGGGCTTCTTTGAGCCGGCGCTCAAGGAGTGAAGTGCGCACGTCTGCTTCCGCAGCTTCAGACACAGACGCGGCAGAGACGACAAGTCGTTCTATGACCTCGACTTTCAGCGGATACAGCACATCCGAAGGGAGCGAACGCTCAGCTGCATAAAGCGTAGGAACAGACACAAGCAGGAGCGCAGCGAACGCGTACACCCCAGCGAAGTGCATGTACGGAGAAAGGATGGAAACCTTCACAGGGTTTTTCTCCATATGCACCATGAACTCGCTGCGCATAGCTGCGCGCTCAGTATCTGAAAGTGTTGGGCGGGACTCCCGTGCGATGGTCTCCAGTTGTTTGTTCATGGTGTTGGTTGGTGTAGCTCTTTGAGCTTTTTGAGTGCTCGATGCACGCGCACAGAAATTGTATTTTCGCTTTCGCCGAGCATCTCCCCTATCTCCTTTGGAGAGAGCTCGTCGAAGTATCGGAGCCGCAATACCTCTTTATATGGCTCTTCAAGACGTTCGAGACTCATACGAAGAAGTGTTGCTTCAGCCTGCGTGTCCGGAGAACGCTCATTCGCTTCCGGCTCGTTCCCCGTGGCCTCCATATGCTCTTCAAGTGAGGTTGCGAGCTTTCGGTCACGTAGTTCGTTCTTGAAGATGTTTGATGCGGTCGTGAATAGGAACGGACGCACTGCGCGTATCTCCTTCCCTTTCGAAGCGTACGCCCAAGCACGCATGAATGTTTCCTGCGTGAGCTCTTTGGCTCGTTCACGATCGGTAAGGCGATACGCAAAGTATCGAAAGATCTCCTCCATATGAAGGTCGTAGGCCTCGGTGAAGGCCTTCTGCAAATCTTCATGCTTCTGCATTACAAGACACGATACCGTCATTCTTCTTACCTGCCTAGACAGGTAAGGAACCAGTGTGACTCGTGTCTTAAAGAGTATGCCCGGGCATAGGCCTGGCGCTCTATTACTCGCATTCTTACTACTTATTGTAACTATGATTACTAACACGCACACAGCGGCAAAGGTCGCTTCAGTGGTAGCGGGTCTCGCACTCGTCGTCACCTCTGTTGCAACCTTCCCGCTTTCTGCAAAGGCCCAGTCGGTCGCTGACCTTCAGGCACAGATCAACGCGCTGCTTGCGCAGATCGCAGCGCTGCAGGGCGGATCAGCTTCGGCTTCAGTCACCTTCACGCGCGACCTTACTTTGGGATCTTCTGGCACGGAAGTTACGGCACTCCAGAACTGGCTCATCTCTAAGGGTTACGCAATCCCAGCCGGTGCAACCGGCTACTTCGGCGTACAGACCCAGTCTGCCCTCGCCTCTTATCAGGCAGCTAATGGCATTGCGCCGGCAGCTGGATACTTTGGTCCGATCACTCGCGCTAAGGTAAACGCTATCGCAACCACGCCGACCACCCCAACGAACCCAGGCACCTCTGGTGAACTTCGTGGCGGCGCGGGATCTGTTGATGAGTACAAACTGATTTCTGGTCTTCGTAACGAAGAAGTTGGTGAGCGCTCTGAAGACATTGAGGTCGCAGGTCTTGAAATTGAAATCGATAACGGTTCCGACATTCGCTTGACCGCACTTCGCATCGCCTTCAACGAAGGAACTGCAACGTCAGACTTCGACGATTACGCGTCTGAGGTTTCTGTTTGGCTCGATGGCGACGAAGTCGCTCGCGTCGACGCTGACGACTTCACCGACCGCAACGATTGGACTCGCACCGTTCCTCTTGACCGCAGTGCAGTTATTGAGCGCGGCGAGACTGGCGAGCTCGTAATCGCAATCTCAGGAGCACGCAACATTGACTCAGCTGATCTTGGCGATACCTGGACGGTAGATTTCCGCCAGATTCGCTTTGTTGATGCTGACAACGCAAGTATCTCTGAGGACCCGAATACGGATCCAGTCCAGTTCTCGTTTGAGAGCTTCTCTACCGCTGCCGATACTGAGTTGCGTATCTCGACAAATGACGAGGATATTAACGAGTCTCGCGTGATCGATATTGATGACTCTCGAAGCACTCGCAACGTTCCTGTACTTTCATTCAACATGGAAGTACGTGGCGACTCGGACGTGATGCTTGAGTCACTCCCGATTGAGTTCAGCGTTACTGGAGACGCAGCCTTCCTTGACGATATGATTTCGTCTGCACAACTATATGTAGACGGAAAGCGTGTCGCAAGCGAGAACGTACCAACAGACGAGAACACGATTGTCTTCGACAATATTGATCTTGAACTCGAAGCTGGTGATGAGTACGAGTTTGAGGTCCGTGTAGACTTCAGGTCACTAGAGGGTGCCATGAGCGAGGGCGATACTATCTCTGCAACTATTGGTGAAACCGAGACTGACTCCAACGACTTTAAGGCTGAGGACGAGTCAGGTGAGGATCTTGCTGATGCAGATGTTA
>CAZTMV010000018.1:8027-12442 GCA_964615225.1 uncultured Candidatus Saccharibacteria bacterium | reverse complement strand
CGGCGGACCTCTACGCGTACTGCGTTTTGCATAAAAAGGAGAATAGCATGGAGGGCCAGGGGGTGTCTAGGGTTCGAATCCTAGTCTGCCAGCAAAGTGATATATTTATGATATGGCAAGTAGCTCAACGGACACTAGAGCAGCACGCAAAGATGACTATGAAGCGCTGCGTGAGCTCAAAAAACGAGCTTCGGAGTTGAATTTTTATTCAAGAGAGGAGGAGATAGCCGCGACTCTAAAAGAGCTATCCTCTGCAAGAGAGAATGGTCAATGGCACCTTACAAATGACGAGGCGTATCCTAATTACGTACTCCAACTATTGAGCTTGAAGCAACAGGAGAAATTGATTGAGGAACAGAAACAGAGCAGTGAAGAATTAGTTACTTCTACTAAGTATTTAGCCTACGCAACAATCGCTCTCGCGATTTTTACGGCTATTCTTAGCTTAGAACCCTGGCTAAGTGGCAAATAGGGTTCCAACTTCGTCCCAGGATGCCAGCATTACGATATAGTCGGAGAACCTCTAACTGCGTCCGATGCTGTATATAAACGATACGCACGAAGGGGCCTCCTTCGTGCGTTAGTTGTTCAGGCAGCGAGCGCTTTCAGCTCTTCCGCGATTTTGCTCTTACCGCCAGCGGCGGTGTTCACGATCGAGGCCATGCAGACCACGAATGTCGAGGCGAGATGTCCGGCGCCTTCGCTGTCCTGAATGTGCTTGTAGAGCTTGGGAGCGCGCTCCTTGAGTTCTTCTTCCGACAGGTCGGCGAGAAGATTCAGGGCGCTTTTGAGTTGAATCAAGTCCATTAGGACCTCCAAAATCTGCTACCTTTCTGTATTAACATATAATGTACTAGTAGTCAATAGGTTGGTTCCAACATCGTCCCAGACAGCCAGAGAATCGGGTACCAGGAAGAGTGACCGGGGAGTTTGGCACTACAGCGTCCATCCAAAAGAAAAACACCATCATATTTCGATGATGGTGCCGACCGCTTCTCTCAGGTAGAGAGTCCAGAGGGGTCCCAGGTAGGGTGGTCCCTTGGGCTTGGTGCTGGTCGGACCAAGCGTTATTCGCAGCTCTTCAAAGGGGATGATGATGTAGTGCTCATGAGTCCCCTTCGTTGGCTGCAGGAAATGCTAACCCTTACTACTGATAGCTAGTATACATGTATGCATTTATTTGTCAAGTACCCGTATTAAAGAGAAACCCGCCGAAACGGGTTTCTCCGTAGGCGGGTCAGATAGGAACGGCTGTTATCGGGAGATAATGTAGAGTCCCCCTTCGAGCACGACTGCATACTTGGCATGCGGCTGCATGACCTGCTTAACGTCAGTCATGAGGCCGCCGCTGCCAAAGTGCGGCCACGTCGTACGGACGATCCAGGGAACGCCCTTAGCATCGGCCATATACGTCGTGAACGTGCTTTGGATGTTGAAGGCCTGGTTGATCGAAGCGATTCCCCGCACGAGTCCCCAATAGTGGTCGAGGGTGATCGTGTATGGGTCAGGACCCAGTTCGTCGCGTACGCTCCAGTCGAACGCCGCTTCCGTCGTACGATGAAGTCGAAGCTGCGTCAGGTCGCTGATGCCGGGAGTGCGTTCCTGCGGATTTACAGGACCAAACTTGGCAACCAGCTCATCGCTGATGCTGCGCATCTTGATGCCGTCGATGGTTTCGCCATTGACGAACTTCTTGCTCGGCACGATACCCGGTGAGGGTCCGATTTCAATCGTTCCTACGTGTGCAAGCACGCTGTGGCTCATAGAAGCCTCCGTGACAATGAACAGGGGTATATATTATACCTATATTATATAAATGTCAATGTTTGGTATAGTTGGGCGGCTAGGGCGAGCGGAAACTTGGAACGCTCCTTAGTGACTAAAAACTGGCGAGCCTCAGGCTCCTGATGAGCCAGTGCCGTACCCAGTTTTCGCATCGAGCGATGCGTCCGACAACCGATGCGGATCAGCTCGCGAGGCCCCGCGGCTCAGGTTGGATAGGGTCAGTTCTAGCAAAGCCGCCGTATCGCTACGGCGGCTTTTCTTGCGCTAAGCAACCGCGCGCAGTCTATCTACCAAGGTATCAAGCGGAATGAATACTTCCGAGTGCGTTGCGCGCTCGCGAAGTATAACGGAGCGCTCCAATGCTTCCTTGCGTCCCATGATAATCAAGTAGCGGGGGTTCAAGGTATCCGCGAGACGCATCTGCTCAGTCAACGACTCAACGCCAAGGACCTGCGAGAGCGGAATGCGTGCCTTTCTGAGGTCGTCTGCCATGCGAATCGACATGCGCTTAGCTTCGTCGCCAATATGCACAAACACAAAGCGGGGAGTAGTCTTCTCCTTATGCGGAGCGATGACTGCGCGATCCTCGATATTCACGCGAAGGACGGCACCGACAGAAGACGGCGCGCTCTTCCAGAAGTGCTTCACCAGATCATGATAGCGAGAGCCCCATGCGGACACGCGCTCGCCTGCGTTCACCTCAAAGCAGGTCTCACCCCAAATGCCGCCGCGCGACATAACGTCAGGCGCAAGCTCGTAGGGAGTATCAGTTGCTTCCAGGTATTCCAGAAGTCCCTCAAAGTGCTTGCGGCTTGCTTCGGAGAGGTGGTCAGTCGAACTTGGCATGCCGTGGTCTTCAAGCTTGGAGAGCGCTTCGGCTGCGGCAAAAATGTCAGTGCGGGATTTTTCGACAAACTCAGGCGGCAGATGCGCTGCGCGCTTGCGGAAGAATGTTGCGAGCTCGCGTGCAAGGCGCGCACGAGTCTCCTTGTCTCCCATGGAATTTAGACGAAGCGTCGCTTCTTTCTTGGAGATATCAGTCGCAAGCGCTGAAATGGCGCGGATGAGAACCGCATCTGCGATAGCTCGGTCTGCGCCAAGCGCGTGGAATTGGATCACGATTTGCTTAGGTGCAGGACGGCCGGGAGCAGCGTTGGAGTGCCAGAAGAAGAGCGGAGACGCAGTCGAGGGCGTGAGGCCAGTGTCACGCACGCGCTTCAAGAACGCTGCAACTTCCTTTGCGTGCGGGTCCAGAGTCTCAACGTTCAGATTCTCCGGATATGCAGCGCTTGCTTTGGTGCCGCGCGCCTTCAGTGTTGCAGAGGAGAGTGGGGTAAAGCCGTAGTAGGTGCCTACGGTATGCGCACGCTTCAATACGTCGGATGCGTCAACAAAGGTGCTCATTGCGGTAGGGAGGTTGCGCCCGGCGCAAAACCAGCGTTTGCGACCGGGAAGATGCGTACATGTGCTTTGCCAATAATGTCGTCCTCAGAGAGCGCTCCCCAAGAACGGGAGTCCGAGCTCTTCGGGCGGTTGTCGCCCATCACAAAGTACTGCTCGGGGCCCAGGGTTGCGCTGAGGGTGTAGGTGGCGTCCTCATTGATGACGTAGGACTCATCGAGCGTAAGGAGCGTGCCGTCAGTGCGGGTGATCGTGACCGTGCCGCGACTAATTGAAACGGTTTCGCCAGGGAGTCCTATGACGCGCTTGATGTAGAACACGCCCTCAGAGTGGCGAAATACAATCACGTCGCCGCGAGCAGGATCATTGAAGCGGTACGAAATCTCGTCGATGATCAGGTAGTCGCCGTTGTTGAAGGTCGGGAACATCGAGAGTCCTTCGACGACAAACGGCTGCGCGATAAATACGCGGATGGGGACGACAATCAATACGGCAAGGAGAACGAGCCAAAAGATCTCCTTGAGTACTTTCATTACGCAGTATTGTATTCCTGTTTTCAGTGCCGTCAACTTTTTGCGTTGTGCTAGCATGTGTCGTAATGGCATATGTGATCGTAGGCTTAGGCAACACAGGAAAAGAATACGAGAAAACCCGGCATAACGCGGGCAGAATGGTCGTGGAGCGCCTTGCCAAAGACCATGACTTCGAAGACTTTGTGTTTAAGAAGGGCGCAAACGCGCTCATCTCAGAAGGAACCATCGATGGAGAGAAGGTAACCTTGGTGCTCCCAGAGACCATGATGAATCTCTCAGGCAAATCGGTCATGGCGCTCATTAAAAGTCCGAAAGCAGCCAAGAATCTCTTGGTTATACAAGACGAGCTCGATATTCCGCTTGGCACATTGAAGATGGTCTTCGGACGAAACTCAGGCGGACATCGCGGCGTTGAGAGCGTGATGCGCTCCATCAAGACCAAGGACTTTGCGCGCCTTCGCATCGGCATTTCTGGAGAGGGTAAACGACACCAAGCTAAGAAACCTGCAGGTGAGGAGAAGGTCGTGAAGCACGTAATCGGAAAGTTCAAGCCGACAGAAGAAGCATTGCTTAAAAAGACCATCAAGAAAGCAGCGAACGTGAGTGCGCTTTTCGTGAGTGAGGGGTTCGAGAAAGCGCAACAAGAAGCGAACACGCGCTAAGTTGTGCACTCATTGTTCTTGCAATTGACTCTTT
>CAZTMV010000018.1:0-7927 GCA_964615225.1 uncultured Candidatus Saccharibacteria bacterium | reverse complement strand
CAAGAAGCGAACACGCGCTAAGTTGTGCACTCATTGTTCTTGCAATTGACTCTTTTGCGGTCCATACTCGGCGGCAGGTAATTGGGGAGTACTACACATGCAGCTACCTAAGCATGTTCTTTCATTTTCATCATGCGGAAAACTCGAAAAGACCTTGAAAAAGGACTACCGCGTTTTTCCCAGTTGCTGGCTCAAGCCGCTTCCCACGCTGTGGGAGGACTACGAGAGGGGGGAAGTAGCCTTTTATCACCAAACGAAAGGCAATCGCTTCCTCACGCTCGAGCACAAGGTCCGCGCGCGCATCCTGCGCGACGGTCCGCGAGGACTCGAATTCCTCCAGGAATCGAGATTCTTCATCAAAAGCGGTGTTCCGCTTATGCAAAAACCGTCGGACAGCACCTCAGTCTCGGGGAAGATCAATTTCCGGGACGGTGAGGATCCGTTGGAACGCCTTCGCATCGAGCTCTTCCAAGAGATCGGTGTTGAAGACGCTCCGGTGCACACCTTCGCGGTCCGCTACCTCGCAAAAGAACAGGACAAGCCAAGCGAGTCCAAGACTCGCAACGGCATCCTCAAGCTCGTCACGAAGTACGGGTACACCTGGGCTTCCATGCCGCCGGAGTACCAGCAGGAGAAATGTCGCGAAGAGGCGTACTACACAGACGGGCGCAAGCGTGTCTTGTATCGCGTCAGCGAATTTCCCTGGGTTCCGGCGCCGGACCGGATTCTCGACGAGCGCAGGCTTGCCGCATGACTTTCAGAAACCGTCGACATACACGTGTCGGCGGTTTTTCTCTTGCATAAACTAGAAGGAGCGGTAGGCTTACTGTGGGCGGCGGGCCTTTCGCCACGCAAGACAAGGAACGCCGACAATGGACTTTGGAACCCGTCTGCGCAACCGGCTCCTAGACGCCGGGATGCCCATAGACACGTGGGGGCTGCCGGGAAGTGCGACTAACTCGGTTGAGGATCTGGAGCGCGAGCTCCGGGAAAACTCAGCTAGCATTTCCTGGACAGGTCCTCTCATTTGCTACCGGCACAGCGTATGCATCACGATTTCGTATCTTGCTCCGAAGGGAAAACTGCTCCTCTTGCATGAGACGGAGCGGGAATACCCAGACGGCAGTATCCGCAAACGCGGACTACCCTACATTCGAGGGACCTGGCGCAGCGGCGAGCGTATCAAGTACACCGCCAAATGCGAGATCTTCGAAGAAACGGGCCAGCGCGTGGAAGAGTCATCGATCGTAGATGTCTTCAAGGATCCGGAACTCATCGATCCTGAAGAATATATATCGGAGACCTATCCCGAACTGCCGACTCGACGAACGCAAGAACATGTTGCCGTGCAATTCAACCGTCATCACTACCGCATTCGCGGTTACGAGAGGACGGAACACGGCATCATCACGAAAACGAGATGGAACTCGCTTCTCGCGGTAAAGAAAAAACCGCCAACTCTCTAATAGGGTTGGCGGTCCTTCTTTTTGCTCTTACTTCTTCTTGCCGGAGAAGGAGAGCGTCATGCGCTGATCCTTCGGCTCGAAGACCTTGATGGTGAACGGATAGGTCTTGCCAAGCTCAAGCGCATCGCGCAGTTCCTGCGGGGAAGCGAACTCGCTGATGTGCACCAAGCCAGCAACGCCCTCCTCGATGGAAGCCAAGGCACCATGCTTGTTGTACTTGATGATGACACCTGAGATTTCCATACCCTTCTTGTAGCGGTCTGCCGCACTCTTCCACGGATTCTCTTTCAGTGCCTTGATGGAGAGGGAAATCTTTCCATCCTTGATTTCAATCACCTTCACCTGCGCCTTCTCGCCGACCTTAAACAGCTGGCGCGGGTCCTCGACAAGGCCCCAATCGAGTTCAGAGATGTGCACGAGGCCTTCCAAGCCCTGTTCGAGCTTCACGAAGACACCGAAGTCTACTGCGCCCGTTACTTCGCCTTCAACAACGTCGCCGACCTGGTACTTATCGATGAGTGAAGTCTTCTCTTCGTCCTCAGAGCCAGTGCGCTCGGAGAAGATAAGCTTGCCCTCCTTCGGCTCCGCAGTGATGATGCGGACCGAGAGCGGTTTGCCTACCAGTTTCTCAAGCTCGCCAAGGATCTTTTCCTTGTCTCCCTCAGGAACACGTGGGTAGTTGTCCTTGGAAAGCTGGGACGCAGGCAAGAAGCCCTTGATGCCCTGCCATGCGAGGATAAGACCGCCCTTGTTCGCTTCCTCAACCGTAATGGTGTAGGAGGTGCCGGAGAGAATTGCTGCCTCGGCTTCGCCCCAGATTGCTGCCTGGCGAGCTTCCTTGAGAGAAAGCTCGATGTAGCCCTCGATGCCGGAGGGATCTACCACCTTTGCGGTGATCTGATCGCCCGGGTTTGCTTTGCGGAGCACATCGGCTGCGTTCAGGTACTCGCGGCCGTAGATGATGCCGGTACCAAATGGCGGAAGGTCGACGTAGAGGCGACCGCGCGAAAGCGCGATGATGGTGCCGTCGATAAGCTCGCCTGCCTTAGGTGGCGTCTTGATAGCGTCGATCATCCCTGCCATTGGGTGGCCTGGATCAAGAGTAATGGTAACGGGCTCGAGCTTACCTGCTGGAGCAGTGTCTTCTTGCATGTATCTATACGAGAGCGGTTTCTCTTCGGGTGCCGTATTCCTTCATGTGGCCTCAGCCGGGAATACGGGGGTTAGTCCGGAGGTACTGCCGTCTATCGCTGCCTAGGGACTCTACCCTATAGAGAGAGAAAAGGGAAGCGCAGAAAAAGTAAGAGCCCCGCGCGATGCGGGGCTCTTGTTGTGCTGGGTTTGGTGAAAAAAGGCGATCAGTCGTGCAGAGTCCTTAAATCTGCCGTACATGAACGTTGCTCCAAAGGCGGGCCTCGTCGGCGCCGATCGGTTAGATCGGGCCGGCGCCGCGCGCGAGATTGACGATCTGCGTGTCGCCGATGCCGGCGTCGTGGTGTTGTTCGCTGCTATAGAATACGTTCCCTTGGGGGCGCATTGCAGCGATCACGTGACTTCAACCTTGGTCATTTGGATTTCTCCGTTTCAGCGTTCAATCCGGCAGTCATCCTAGGCCCGAGGGGCTTTGGTGCCGGACTCCTCCCAGTCGGGAAGTACTGAGGAAGTTATCACACGCCTCCTTTTCTGTCAAGAGGGTACGAAAAAACCACCCAAAGGTGGTTTATGTGCCGCTGGGAGGGAGTGATCCGAAGATCACTCCGCTCCGTATGGACAGCTTGCCTGTCGATGCGCTCTTCGATGCGCTAGGCGAGCACCACGTGGCGGCGTTGGCTCGGGGACGCACGTGCGCCTGGCGAGCCGGGATTGAACAACTGCATCGTTTCCTCCAGTGAGGATTGATGGGTGGGTTTTCCCCACAGCCACACAACCGAAGTCATGCGGATAGAGGGAACAATACTAAAAAGAAAAACGGCCGCAAGTGCGCCGTGTGAATAGTGAAAGTCGGGTGGTTATTTGCAATCTCCGTAGAGTCTGCAAGTACCACCCGACTTGTGGTCCTAAGGACCACTCACCCCCTTTCTAGCAGCGCCGTCGTCCCTTATCGGGTAACGTGCGCATCCAGAACCGAGCACCTGGCCATTTGAGGTGGAACTCAAAGAGCTTTCCAAACTTCCTCATACCACAACTTCTCCGTAACATGTTGGGAAGAAGGCAGGAGTGCGGCCAAGCACTCCCTAAAGGACATCCCAGCTGCATGACACACGCCAGGGCCTCTGTAGTAGGTTGTACGTCGTAATCGCACGAGAAGCAAGTGGATAGGGTGCGTATTCTGCGCTATACTTTGCGCAACATGGTCATCACGCATCACGGCGCCCAGTGCTTTAAGGTTACGCTTGGTGACCTTACGCTCGTGTTCGATCCGATTGCCAAGGGCGGCTCGCTGCCTGCAGTCCGCTTTGGCGCAGATATTGCATTTGTGTCGCGCAATCACAAAGATTTCAATGGCGTTGAAGAAGTGACGTACGGCGAAAAGGTGCCATTTGCGGTTACAGGTCCTGGCGAATATGAGAAGGATGGCGTGACAATCCAAGGCTTTCTAACCAAGAGCCAATACGGTCTTTCTAAGGGGGAGAAGGAAGCGATCAATACTGTATATGTCGTGAAGCTTGAAGGCATGACCTTGGTGCACCTGGGCGCGCTTGCAGAGCCGAACCTGCCGCCTGAAGCTAAGGAGGCAATTGATGAGATTGATATTTTGTTCGTGCCGATCGGAGGCGATGGTGTGCTGGATGCCGCTGCAGCTGCAAAGCTCTCCACTATGCTCGAGCCAAGGATCATTATTCCTATGCACTGGAGCGGTATCGGGGAGGCTAAGGCTCTGGACCACTATATAAAGGAGGAGGGTGGGGAATCGGAGAAGATGGACAAGCTCACTATCCGTAAAAAGGATGCGCTTGACAAGGATGGTGCTATACTAGTGATAACCCCCTAGACGTATGCAGCGCGCCAAAGATTACGTCGAGCATCTTAAGCGAAAGCCGCTCCATGAGCGCGAGCGCATTGCCGCGTTCTCCGCAGGCGCCGTCACGTTTGTTATTGCGCTTGGCTACCTGGTGGCTATAACCACCTCAGATCGTCTGACGCTCGACTCCGCTCCGCGACCGACTACCGTGGCTTCTGAACAGCGCTTCTCAGACCTGCTTGGTGCTGCGGCTGCATTCAATGGATCATTCGCGCAAGATGGTGAGATTACGGTCGTTGAATCAAAACGCTCGTCCACTCTCGAATCATCTGAGACCGGTTCTGCAACCGTTATTCCGTTCTAAGTCATGGCTAAGCGCAAAGAAGAACAGACGGAAGCACCCGTACCCGCTTCCTCGATCATAGATCAGTCGATTACCGCAGAGATGCGTACGTCGTTTTTGGACTACGCAATGTCGGTTATTACCGACCGCGCCCTGCCTGACGTGCGCGATGGCTTGAAGCCCGTACACCGCCGCATTTTGTACGCCATGGGCGAGATTGGACTTGGCCCATCTTCCAAGACGAAGAAGTCTGCAACGGTGGTGGGCGAGGTGCTTGGTAAATACCACCCGCATGGCGACGTGGCGGTGTATGACGCGATGGTCAAGCTCGCGCAGGATTTCACCACTCGTTATCCGCTGGTGATCGGGCAGGGTAACTTCGGTTCGGTTGATGGTGACCCGCCGGCAGCGATGCGCTACACGGAAGCGAAGATGTCGCGCATTGGTTCTGGCATGCTTGCTGACTTGGACAAGGAGACCGTTGACTGGAACCCAAACTACGACGGCACGCTCAAAGAGCCGAAGGTAATGCCTGCAGCAGCGCCGAACCTTCTCTTGAACGGTACCTTGGGTATTGCGGTCGGTATGGCAACCAATATTCCGCCGCACAACCTCACTGAGGTGGTGGATGCGACGACGCATCTTATCGACAACCCAGACGCTTCGACCGAAGACCTGATGGAATTCGTGAAAGGTCCTGATTTCCCGCTCGGAGGTATTGCCTTCAATCAGACAGACATCAAGCATGCGTACGCATCCGGCAAGGGAGGCGTGGTTACGCGCGGCGTAGCGGAAATTGTCGAAGACAAGAAAGGCAGTTCGATCATCATCACCTCGATTCCGTTTCGCGTGAACAAGGCGGATTTGATCACGCGCATTGCAGACCTTGTGCGCGACAAGAAGCTTGAGGGCATTAAGGATCTGCGTGACGAGTCTGCAGAAGACATTCGCGTGGTTGTGGAGCTGAAGGGCACTGCGCACCCGCAGGCGGTTCTCAACAATCTGTTTAAATACACCGAGCTTGAGACCACCTTCCACTACAACATGCTGGCACTCGTGGACGGCGTGCCGCAGACCCTGTCATTGAAGGGCATGCTCACCGAGTTCGTGTCGCACCGACGCGAGGTGGTGAAGCGCCGCACCGAATACGATCTTGGCAAGGCTAAGGAGCGCGAGCATATTCTCCTGGGTCTTTCCAAGGCGCTGGATCACATCGATGAGATCATCGCCATCATCAAGAAGGCGAAGGATGTCCCGACTGCAGACGCGGAACTCCAGAAGAAGTTTAAGTTCTCTGAGCGCCAGACTGCCGCGATTCTCGCAATGCGCCTTGCAACCTTGTCGGGCCTCGAGCGCAAGAAGATCGAGGATGAGCTCGAAGAGATTCAGGAGCACATCAAGAACCTTGAGTGGATTCTCTCTTCTGACAAGAACCTGATGAAGGTCGTTAAAGATGAGTTGCAGGATATTAAGGCCCGCTACGGCGATGAGCGCCGCACGAAGATCGTCAAAGGCGGCGTGAAGAATATTTCCGTAGAAGACCTCGTGCCGGACGAGGAGTCGGTGCTCGTGATTACGGCAGGCGGTTATGTGAAGCGTACCAATCCGTCTGAGTACAAGGCGCAAAAGCGCGGCGGCGTGGGCGTTATTGATATGTCTACCAAAGAAGAAGATGTTGTGACGCACTTCTTGAACGCAAGCGCGCATGCAGAACTGCTGTTCTTCACCGATTACGGCAAGGCATACCAGACGAAGATGTACGAAATTCCTGAGGGCAAGCGCGCCACGAAGGGCAAGAGCATCATGAACTTCCTCCCGCTTGCGGCGGATGAGAAGGTGACGTCGGTGCTTGCAGTACCAAAGGGCGCTGCGCGCGATGCGCTTTCGGTCTTCTTTGTGACCGAGGAAGGAGTGGTGAAGAAGGTGGAGGCGAAATCGTTTGCAGACGTGCGCCGCTCGGGCATCATTGCGATCAACCTGAAAGGCAAGGACAAGCTTGTGTCTGCAAGCCTTGCCGGCAATGGGGACTCTATTTCTATCGTGACCTCGAAGGGTCAGTCCATCCGCTTTGATGAAGCTGATGTGCGTGCCATGGGACGCGCAGCTGCGGGCGTGAAAGGTATGACGATCAAGAAGGGAGATCAGGTTGTATCTGCAGAGGTTGTGTCTGCTGCAGCCAAGAACGCAGCGTTGCTTGTCATCATGGGCAAGGGCTACGGCAAGAAGACCGAGCTTGAGGAATACAAGATCCAGGGCCGCGGAGGCTCGGGCATCAAGACTGCGGAGGTGACCGCAAAGACCGGCGAGATTATCGGCGCGAAGGTGCTGACCGGCGGAGAGGTAGAGGAGGAGATTGTCGTGATTTCCAAGAAGGGCCAGGTTATTCGCTGCAATGCAAACGAGATCCCATCGCTGTCTCGCGCAACACAGGGCGTGCGCATCATGAAGATGCGTGAGGGAGACTCGATTGCGTCGATGGTGGCGCTGTAAGGTGGAATCCTGGTCCTCTAGCAAGAATCAACCCCCGCACTAGTGCGGGGGTTGTCGAAAGGTCATGCGACACGTCTGTGTTCTCGTACGCCGATGTTCGACTTCCGATCGACTTCGTTGCCAATCGTGATATTGGCAGAAGTTTTTGTGAACTCGCCGTAGATTTCCGCAAAGAGCGGTTCGTCGACAAGGTTGCCCTGGAAGTAGATTCTGTCGGTTTTCGGACGCCGACTGCACGTCATCAAGATGAAGAACGGTTCTGGGTCGTTCGGGTCTTCGATACGAACCTGCGCATCGAACATCCGTTCCCAGACATCTTCGCTGAATCGGTCGATAGGATATGCGACATGGTCGTCGGTCTCCATCGCCGAGTCTCCAGAAAATTTGGCTTTCGGATATTTACCCGAGAGATTCCTGGACTCGAAGGTCAGAATTTCAGCCTTGATGCCGGAACGCTTTGCTCGAGCGATTTCGACCAGTTTCCTGGCCGACTCCATGAACTCGGCGTAGGTAAACTCTCCGGACCGCTTATCGCGGTTGAACCTGAATGTCATGACTGACTCCTTTCTTTCAAGGTTCCGAAGAAACCCTACTCTTTCTGGCTACGTGTGTCAAAAAGATTCGAATGCGTATCAGCCAATTGGTAAAAACAAAACCGCCGCAGCT
>CAZTMV010000017.1:4209-12857 GCA_964615225.1 uncultured Candidatus Saccharibacteria bacterium | reverse complement strand
GGAATACTCCTGTGCAATCGAAGAGGTGCAACATGCATGCAGAACTTCTCCAATGGTGTCTGTGGATGGTGCCAATCCTGGCTTTCATCTTCGGCGTCGCAGTGATCAACTCTCCGACGGCGGAAACGCACAAAGGCGTCTATATCGCCGCGATGGTCGCGGGCATCATTTGCCTGGCGAGCCTTCTGCTCGTGTGGTCGATGTTCGCTTCCGGCCAGACGCAAGCACTGTGGTACGGCATCGGTGGACTCTTTCTGCTTGCGGCAGGTCTCGTGAAATATGCGACCCGCTCGGAGTATCCACACCTGGCGTAACTATTCGCCACCATGAGGGCCAGCGCATACCGCGCTGGTCCTCTTTGCTATACTGTGTGCCTGATGGCTAATTTCAAACTCCACACGCCGTTTCCTGCAGCAGGCGACCAGCCGGAAGCGATCAAGAAACTCTCTGAGGGCCTTGCAAAGGGCTTGAAGCACCAGACGCTGCTTGGTGCGACCGGAACGGGTAAAACCTATTCGGCTGCAAACGTGATTGCCGCGCACGACAAGCCGACCCTGGTGCTAGCGCACAATAAGACCCTCGCTGCACAGCTCGCGCAGGAGTATCGCGAGTTCTTCCCGGAAAACGCGGTGCACTACTTTGTTTCGTACTACGACTACTACCAGCCAGAGGCGTACATTGCGCACTCAGATACCTACATTGAGAAAGAGGCGCAGATCAACGCGGAGATTGATCGCTTACGCCATGCGAGCGTGCAGTCTCTCTTGACCCGGAAGGACGTGATCGTGGTTGCGTCCGTATCTGCGATCTACGGTCTCGGGTCTCCGAAACAGTACGCAAACGCCATTGTTAATCTGGCGGTCGGGAAGGAGGAGAACCGCGCTGCCTTGGTGCGCAAGCTCATCAACATCTATTTCGAACGCACGAATGCGGACTTGGAGCCAGGGAAGGTGCGTGCAGTCGGCAACGCAATTGAGGTGATGCCGGTCAACGAGCGCTCGATCTACCGCATCAAGTTTGACGGGGAAGTCATTGCATCGATCGAGTGTTTGGACCCGGTATCCCGAGCGCTTACAAAGTCCTTGGATTCTACCTACATCTTCCCTGCCAAGCATTTCGTAACGACCGAAGATGATCGCAACCGTGCTTTGGAAGACATACGACTCGAACTTGATCTGCAGCTCGAGTCGTTTAAGCGCCAGGAGAAGATCTTGGAGGCGGAGCGCATCAAGCGCAGGACGCTGCATGACATCGCACTCATTCGTGAGCTTGGGTACACCTCGGGCATCGAGAACTATTCTCGCCACTTTGACGGCCGCACAGTAGGCGAGCCGCCGCACACGCTGCTGTCCTATTTCCCGCATCATGCTGATGGCTCTGCAGACTTTTTGACGGTGATCGACGAATCGCACGTGACCGTGCCGCAGATCGGGGGCATGTACGCGGGAGACCGCTCGCGCAAGGATACGCTTGTTGAGCACGGTTTCCGCTTGCCGTCTGCGCGCGATAACCGTCCGCTGACGTTTGCGGAATTTGAGGAGCGCGTCGGGCAGGTCATCTACACCTCCGCAACGCCAGGAACGTATGAAAGGGAGAAGAGTGTGCCGCCTGCAGGACAAGTCGTCGAGCAGATCATCCGTCCGACGGGTCTTGTCGATCCTGAGCTTGTCGTGCGCCCGATCGTTGAAGCAGGCGAGTATATCGGCCAGGTGGCGGACTTTATCGCTGAGACTGAAGTCGTGATTGGCCGCGGGGGCCGCGCTATTGCAACTACGCTCACGAAGCAAATGGCAGAAGATCTCGCGGACTTCTTGAAAGAGCGAAAGATCAAAGCGAACTACCTGCATTCAGATATTAAGACCATTGAGCGCATTGAAATTCTGACCGCGTTTCGTAAGGGCGAGTTCGATGTCTTGGTGGGCGTGAACCTGCTTCGCGAGGGCTTGGATCTTCCGGAGGTGGAACTGGTGGGCATCTTGGACGCGGACAAAGAAGGATTTTTGCGCTCGGAAACATCCCTTATCCAGACCATCGGACGCGCTGCTCGCAACGTGCTCGGACGCGTGATCTTGTATGCGGATGTCATGACTGGCTCCTTGGAGCGCGCTATTACGGAAACCAACCGCCGCCGCACCATCCAGCTTGCGTACAACGAGAAGCATGGCATCACGCCAGAAACCGTGCGCAAAGAAATTAAGGACATTGCTGCAAGCATGCGCACTGAGCACCAGAAGACCGTGGATGAGCTTCTGGCGATTGATGCGCGCCTGTATAAGGAAGACCCGAAAGAATTTATTAAGCAGAAGCGCGCGCAGATGGCAGAAGCAGTCGAGGCCTTGGACTTTGAGACCGCCGCGCTCATTCGCGACGAAATATATAAGCTTGAAGGAACAGAACCCAAGAAGGCGAAACGTACGAGAAAGCCGTTGAAGGGATAAGCAAAAAGCCTCCGTTTTTAGACGGAGGCTTCTCGTTATGCCCGCAATTCAAGCTTGGCAATGCACTCGAACTCCAAGAAGGCCGGCGCAAGCTTGCAGGTATTCAGGATTGTTGTGAGCGGACGTTCGCACGCCGCCGCATACTCCCGAGCCTGTGCGTACCAGTCAGCCTGCAGCGCAAGACGTTCGGTGCCATCGTCATCGATGTGATCGATGCTGTTGCGCCTCTTAATTCTTGCGCAGAGCATGTCCCGGATCGCAGGGCCTGCAACCCAGCACAAATGCAGATTGTCAGCATGATCCGTGTCATGTACGTGGGCACGCACATGCTTGTGTAGCGGCACGTACGAGGACGGCGATACGGCAAGCATGGCCACTGCTGCGTCAGTGCTATGCAGTATGTGGTCAAGCGACTCTTTGGTAATGCCGTAGCGGTAGCCATTGAGGTCGCATTCCGTCCAGAGAAAGTGTCTAGCTTCCTCAAGCTCAGTGAACGCATCTTTGTGCAGGTAGCGATATTCTCCCGGCACATCAGCATCCAGAAGCGGGCGGTCCGTATAGGTAGCTAGGATGTGCGCCTTACGCTCGTGCCGCTTTCGTAGCTCATGCATAAGGCGAGACTTCCCGGAGCCGGATAAGCCGGCAAGGGCGAGCAAGCGTTCCATAGAAGGATCTCCTACTGTCTGGAGCGATGCTACTACGCTCCCTGACAGATGCAAACGAAGACCCTTGCGCTAGGCAAGGGTCTTGATGCTACAGGCCGGTACGAAACCGCATATCGGCGATTGCGTGCTCGATCGTCCCGTCATTGATGAGGTGGCAGAACTGCGTCTTGTGGAGCGCGGGATGGTGGTGCCAATCACGCTCTTGCGCGAGGCGCGCTTTGACGACTTTGGGGTCGTCTCCGCGCGAACGCGAACGCTCAAGTACGAGCTCGTCTGGGACGCTCACGAGAAAGGGCGTCCAAAGATCTGCCCCGACGCGCCGATTCCAATGCTCCTGCAGGTAGTCTCGAAAGGTTTCGAGCACGTCAGGAGCAAGAATCATGATGCCGACGGTGTCAGTCCGTTTGCGCCGAAGCGCATCCAGATGCAGCCGCATAGTGCCGTAAAGATTGCCGCCGACGTCGACATCCCAGAGAAACGCACCCTTGGATTTCATGTCCGCGAATTCATCGCGCGATACGTGACGGTATTCGCCGTCCAGGTCGCTGTCGCGGGGTTCTCTCGTAGTCGTACTCCTGATGAGCACGGTATCTTGAACCTGTGCGCGAAACGCCTGCACCAGGGTGGTTTTGCCGGTAGCGCGCTTGCCGGTCAGGGTAACAAAGCTAGGCATAGGTGCCTCCTTCCGAAAGGCATACTACGCCTTCATCTAAAACTTGTGTAGTCGCGGTGGATAATCGAATTTGGTATAGTCCATACTGTACCTGTCCCGCCTCGGGCAGGCACTTTCCATATACATGAGCAAACCAAAGAAAAAGGAGCACGAGCAATTCACGGGCGAAGACTGGATCCGCGTGAAGGGTGCCCGCACCCATAACCTCAAGAACCTTTCGGTCGACATGCCGCGAGGGACTATGACCGTGCTTACCGGTCTTTCAGGCTCAGGCAAGTCCTCGCTCGCCTTCGATACTATTTTTGCCGAAGGCCAGCGCCGCTATGTGGAGTCCCTGTCTGCGTACGCGCGTCAGTTCTTGAATCAGATGCAGAAGCCGGATGTGGATGAAATCACTGGACTCTCGCCAGCTATTTCCATTGATCAGAAGAGTCGCTCGAATAACCCGCGCTCGACGGTTGCAACCGTGACTGAAATCTACGACTACCTGCGCGTGTTGTATGCGCGTGCCGGCCAGCCGTACTGTGTGAATCACGATGTGCCTATTTCCAAGCTCTCTAAAGAGGAGATGATTGGGATGGTTATGAAGCGCATCAGCGCCAAAGCTCCCGGAAAGGATGAAGAAGTTGCCGGAGTCGCCATCGATAAACGTCAGGTCATTATCTATGCGCCTGTGGTGGTTGGCCGCAAGGGCGAGTACTATCAGATGCTCTACGATCTTCTCGGCAAGGGTTATGAGCGTGTGGTCGTGGATGGGAAGTCGCACTCGCTTCGAGAGAAAATCGCACTGGATCGCAATAAGCGTCATGATATCGATGCGATCGTGGACTCGATCTACGCCTCTGAGTTTACAAAGAGCGCAGACGCGGCGCGCGAGCGCTTGTCCGAAGCACTCGAGCTTGCGCTCAAAGAGTCAGACGGACTTGTGAAGATCGGACACGCAGACGGCACCATCGAGACCCTGTCCGCTCGCTTTATCTGTCCTGAGGATGGCGCCTCGTTTCCGGAAGTAGAGCCGCGTTTGTTCTCATTCAATAGTCCGTATGGCGCGTGTCCGACCTGTAACGGTCTTGGTACTGAGTCCTTGTTCTCAGACAAGGTATGTCCGACCTGTGAGGGCCAGCGTCTGCGTCCTGAAGCGCTTCGTGTGTATTTGAAGGATCGGAAGGAGAAGGGATTGGGACGCAACATCGTGCAGATTACCGACATGTCCATTCGCGAAGCTAAGGAATTCATGGATGATCTACATTTGTCTGAGATGCGCGCAGAAATCGCAGCTCCCATCATTCGCGAAATCACCTCTCGTTTGGAATTCATGCTGAATGTCGGCTTGGATTACCTGACACTCGACCGTTCTGCTGCAACGTTGTCTGGTGGCGAGGCGCAGCGCATTCGTCTTGCGTCGCAGCTTGGTACAGGGCTTGTGGGAGCGCTCTACGTGCTTGATGAGCCTACAATCGGTCTGCATCAGCGCGATAACGATCGTTTGATCCAGACGCTGCTTTCTCTGAAGGAGCTTGGCAACACCATTCTTGTCGTGGAGCACGATGAGGACACCATCTATGCCGCAGACTATCTTGTTGATATTGGCCCTGGTGCTGGCGTGCATGGCGGTACGGTAGTCGCATCCGGCTGGCTGGACGATCTGCTGACTGCATCCAAGAATGATTCGGGATCTGTGACGCTTTCGTACCTGCGCGGCGAGAAGGAGATTGAGGTGCCAGACGAGCGCCGCACAAGCGAGAAGGGTTCAATCAAGGTGCGCGGCGCAACGCTGCATAACATCAAGAACCAGAATATCGATATTCCGCTGGGTAAGCTGGTGTGCATCACGGGCGTGTCTGGTTCGGGCAAGTCAACGTTCCTCTATGACATTCTGCATAAGAATATTGCTGCGCGGTTCGCTAATAGAACCGCAACGCTCGAGAACATTGCGTCCCTTACTGGCACTGAGTATGTGTCTCGCACAGTGTTGATCGACCAGTCGGCCATTGGTCGTACACCGCGCTCTAATCCGGCAACGTATACGGGAGCATTTACGCACATTCGCGACTTGTTTGCTGCAACGTCCGAGTCCCGAGCACGCGGCTGGAAGCCGGGACGCTTCTCCTTCAACGTTGCTGGCGGACGCTGCGAGGCATGTCAGGGCAACGGTGTTATTGCGGTTGAAATGCACTTCCTGCCGACAGTGTATGTGACCTGTGATGTCTGCAATGGCAAGCGCTTTATGAAAGAGACCCTGGACGTCACGTACCGCGGCAAGAATATCTACGAGGTGCTCGAGATGACGGTAGAAGAGGCGGAGAAGTTCTTCGCTGATATTCCGGCTATTTCCGAGCGACTTGCAACACTGAACTCAACTGGTCTTGAGTACCTGACCTTGGGACAGTCTGCAACCACCTTGTCTGGCGGCGAGGCGCAGCGTGTGAAGATTGCGTCCGAGCTGTATCGCCCGACAACGGCAAAGACTATCTACTTGCTTGATGAGCCGACCGTTGGTCTGCACTATGAAGACGTACGTAAATTGATCGAAATTCTGCAGGAGCTGGTTCGTCGCGGGAATACGGTTGTGGTGATCGAGCACAACCTGGATCTGATTAAGTGTGCTGACTACCTCATCGACTTTGGCCCTGAAGGAGGAACCGGAGGCGGTAAGGTGGTTGCAAAGGGTACACCGGAGGAGGTTGCGGAGGTTGAGGGGTCGCATACGGCAACGTATTTACGTAAAGCGCTTAAGAAAAAGAAGAAGAAAGCTGCGTAGGTATATAAAAGAAAAAAGCCCCAGTGCGTAGCGAGTCGCAGCTGCAGGGCTTGTTACAAGCGAGGAGTTCCAAACTCACACGCTGTCTGCCTGACTGATATAGGGACAGTCGGGTCACTCCCTCGGTGTTTAAGGCATCCAGATTACCTGAGACTTTTCCGCCGGAGCGGGTAGGAACGTGATCTCATTAGAACCCTACTATTATTGAAAGGCAGTATTCAAGGGCTAATTCGGCGTTAAGTGCCTACATAACCTCAGTTCATCCGACTGGTTTGGAGCCCAGTTCGGAGGTCGCTCTGCTACCTTTCCTTGCTGGAAGTACAATATACTATACAGATAGATTTGTCAAGTACCCTTACGTATAGTGCTACACTGAGGCTTTAGAAGCTCCATACAAGGGCGGGAGAACACAATGGAATCTATTCTCCAATCGGGCCTCAGTGTCCGCATCGCGTGGTACATTTCCGGCGGTATGCATAGCCGCGATAACTATCGCAACGCTGAAGAGCGCGTTCGCGAGCTCTTCGACCTGCCGCAGGAATGCATTCAGACGTATGAAGATGCCGAGGCCGTACATCTACGGTTTATGCGATCGGCGCACTACCTGCAGGATGAGGTCTGTCGTCTGCACAACTACCTGCTGCAAACGCAGTCCGTGTATCTGCAGTGGTGCAAGGAGCAGGAACCTGCTCTCAGTGCGTACCAGGTCGCAGCCGAATGACTTGCTGGTCCGTTAATAGCGGACCAGCCTTCTTTTCGATACGATAGAGGTATGGAGCGATCGGATTTAGCACAGTACAACCTCCCGGATTGCCCGGGCATCTACTTCTTTACGCGTAAGAAAGGGCGCGGGAAGGAGATTTTGTACGTGGGCAAGGCTACCTCGCTGCGCGATCGGGTGCGTTCTTATTTCGATGTAGACCTTATATCCACTCGCGGACCACGCATCGTGGATATGGTCACTAAAGCAGACAGCGTCTCCTATGAGACTTCGCCGACGGTGCTTGAAGCTCTGGTGCGGGAAGCTGCGCTGATTCGCGAGCATATGCCGCCTGGGAATGTGGAGGGCAAGGATGATAAGTCATTTTTGTATGCCTGTATCACGACCGAAGATATTCCGCGCGTACTCATGATCCGCGGCAAGGATATCGACTTTGAGCACCGCTGGTACGAAGCGCAGGGCGTGAAGCTTGCTTCCATCTACGGGCCCTTCACTTCTGGCTACCAGCTACGCGAGGCACTGCGGCTCATTCGCCGCATCTTTCCCTTCTATGATACTGCTAAGCCCGTTGGCGATGGGAACAAGTACGTGCGTGGGAAGATCGAGTTCAATAAGCAGATCGGGCACTATCCGAAGAACATGGACGAGGGCGCGTATATGCGCTCTATCCGCAATGTCGGGCTCTTTCTCTCAGGGCGCGTGAAGACGCTACGACAGCAGCTTGAACGCGATATGCGCAAAGCTGCAAAAGAAGAGCGTTTTGAAGATGCGGCAGTTGCGCGCAAGCAGCTGTTTGCTTTGGATCATATCCAGGATGTCTCGCTAATTCGCGAGGACAGGGATACGGAGACAGATTCTCCAAGGATCGAAGCGTACGATACCGCGCATATTTCAGGTACTAACGCGATCGGCGTAATGACGGTGATCGAGGGAAGCATTCCGCAGAAGAAGGACTATCGCACCTTCCGGATTAAAGGCATGGGCGGGAAGTCGCTGAATGATGACATTGCATCCCTGAAAGAAATCCTTTCGCGCCGCTTCGGGCACCCGGAATGGGAATACCCTAAGGCAATCGTGATCGATGGCGGCAAGACGCATAAGAAGGCTGCTGAGAGCGTGCTGGAGGCTCTGGAGATTGGTATTCCGGTCGTAGCGGTCGTGAAAGACGAGAAGCATCGACCGCGCGAGGTGATCGGCAGCATGCGGGCGGGCATCAGTGATGCCGATGCCGTACTGGTGAATGCTGAGGCGCACCGGTTTGCGCTTGCCCGGCACCGGGAAGCCCGGAGAAAGGGAATGCGCACCTACGGTAAGTAGCTGCCTGCTATACTAAGCCGCATATGCGCGGCACGATCGTCGGAGTATTGCGGGGAGGTCCGTCCAGAGAACA
>CAZTMV010000017.1:0-4109 GCA_964615225.1 uncultured Candidatus Saccharibacteria bacterium | reverse complement strand
ATGACGACTGAGTCCTTGCTCCCGAAGTCTTTGGCTGCAGTTGGCGTGCAGTTTCCGGATTTCTTGAGCCACCTCGTGGATCTTTCCCTCAAGCGATGAGAAAACACTGCAAGCCATGTGAGGAAGGTGCAGAGAAACTGAGCACAGAAGAGGTTGCTCGTTTGCATGTTGAGGTGCCGGAGTGGCAGTTGAATGAGGAGGGTACGCAAATCTCTCGCAGAGTTGCCTTTAAGGACTTTGCGAAGGCGCTTGCGTTTGCAAACGAGGTAGGGAGGCTGGCTGAGCAGGAGTGGCACCACCCGACCCTGATTGTTGGCTGGGGAGAGGTCACGGTTTCCTTTATGACCCATTCCCTCCAAGGCCTATCCGAGAATGATTTTGTCATGGCTAAGAGGGTAGACGAGCTTTTGGCGGGTATGGTATAGTTTCGCTCATTGGGCCCTTAGCTCAGTTGGTAGAGCATCTCATTTGCAATGAGAGGGTCAGGAGTTCGAATCTCCTAGGGTCCACATTTGTTCACGAAGTCAAGGTTTTGGGTATCGCATATTGCTCGGGTTGGATATTAGGAGGTTCTAATCTTCACTGTTGCGTAAGCAGTAAATAGGAGCATAATCGTCCTATGGCAAAACCCTCAAAAGCGGCAAAATCAACTGCAGCGAAGATAGCGCAGCAGGCTAAATACCCTCGACATACATTGGAGCAAGCATTAAGAATTCCTGCTGCCATCATTGATCAAAACGCCGGAAAGGAATGCACCGATAAGGAATCGGCAACATTCGTTGGTGTAGGCTATAACGGACCATACACGGTACAGTTGGGATCAGCTGTAAAATATGGCTTTCTTGAACGTAAAACTCCCGGTCATGTTGAAGTAACTGATCGTGCGCGCCGCGCTCTTCGACCACAGGACCCAACTGACGAGCTTGCTGCGTATCGCGAGGCTGTGCTTGATGCACCCGTAATTTCCGACGTTTATAAACACTACCGTGGGGAAAATCTCCCAGATCGTAAGTTTTTTGACCACGCACTTACTGATCGATTTCAAATACCTGCTGAAAAGACAAGCGAGTTCTATGAAATATTTATAGCAGCTTTAAAAAAAGCTGGGTTGGTAGAGCAGGCTGGAGATAAGATGCGTATCTTGGATGTGGCTTCATCCACTTCTGCCCCAACTACAACCTCAGAGATAAAACGACTCAGCAGTAAGGCTGACATTACGAGCGGGGATAGCTGTTTTGTAATGATGCCGTTTGCGGATCCATTGGGGGCCTACTATCAAACTATTTTTGAACCAGCAATTACAAAAGCAGGACTTCGTGCCGTAAGGGCGGACGATGATATCTTTGCAACTGGCAAAATTATGGACCAAGTTTGGCGAGGAATAAAGGATGCAAAAGTACTTGTTGCGGTCCTTACGGGACGTAACCCAAACGTGTTTTACGAACTTGGTCTTGCTCATGCGCTTGAAAAACCTGTTGTGCTGGTATCTTCGAACGAAGAAGATGTGCCGTTCGACCTGCATCACATTCGTGTGATTTATTACGATACTAGTGACCCATTCTGGGGAACTAAATTGATCGAAAAAGTTGCTGAAAATATTCTTTCAGCAGTTACAAACCCTGAAGAAGCTGTCTTTCAGACAGCACTTCGTGATGTTGCTTAAGGAGGTTCTAATCTCCGAGCCTCTCTAGGTCCATAAGGGCAATTTCAACCTTCTCGACCACCCCACGAATCCACTACTCTAAGAAACCGTATTGGCCGCACGCTCGAGTCAGGAAGGTGGTGGCGCAACAGCTTCCAGGTCATATCACTGGTCGGGAATATGGGTACAGGCCGCCAGCTGTGTAAGTATTCGTTGACCAACCCTCCAAACATTGACCCCGCATCGAAAGGTGCGGGATCTTTCTATACATTCAGTATAGAGATTGACTACCGATCTATATTTTGATGGAATAGTTCCGGAGTTGCCCTTTGAGCGGGGAGATGAATTCGTGGCAGGGTTGGCTAACTTCTACAGCACTATTAGTGACGCGTGAAGTGGTTAATTTGAACGAATACAGCTGCCGTCTAGGGGAACTCCACCCCCTAGGCAGTCTGGAAACAGACCCATACTTGGAGCAGCTCCAATGATTATCGATGAGGTAGAGTTGAAGGCCGCACGGGCACGGAAGGACGGCTATGTCATCCTTGCGGTTCCTGAGGGAAACCCTATACGTCTCGATGTGTTAATCGAGTTCGCACAAAGCATGTTCCCCAACCACGCACTGCATCAGCTGGCCATTACTCAAGCGGAAAATGATCAGTTTGTTGTAGCTGCGCAGCGCGGCATAGATACTAAACCGAGATAATTAAGAGGGACGCCGAAAGGTGTCCCTCAATCCTTTTAATGCTCAAGACGTTACAAAAGTTGTGTATGTTGTGTGTATAACTTTCACTTTATACACAACTTAGGGTGGTAGCATACACACATGCCGCGAGACATGAGTTTAACCAAGGCCCAGCAGGAAACGCTCTTCATTATCAAGAGTCATATCGCACGCTATGGACACGCACCGACCCTCACCGAACTCAAACAAGAACTCGGGCTCCAGTCTCTTCGGAGCGTTACGCAGCGCCTTGAAGCCTTGGAGAAGAAAGGATTCATCGCTCGAGATCGATTTCAGCACCGTAGCATCAAAGTATTGGAAATAGTGCAGACCGAGTACATCGCTTCAGATTTTGTTGCAGTGCCGGTCATTGCGTCCGCCGGCTGTGATGCGGTCGACGTGTATGCCCAGGACGAATTTGGCGAGTTTATTGCTGTTGATCGTAAGCTTCTGGGGCGCGCTACCTCTGTGGCAGCCATCAAGGCAGTGGGAGACTCCATGCAGGACGCAGGCATCATGAATGGAGACTACGTCGTCGTGGAGGTTACCGATCGCGTTGCAGACGGAGACCGTGTGGTTGCGATCATAGGCAATATGGCGGTCATTAAGCGCCTAGAACACATCAAAGACGTTGCTATCCTCCATCCAGAGAACAGCTCTGGCAACTACAAGCCGATTGTTGTGAACCAGGAGGACTCCAAGATCTTCGGCAAGGTGCTCTCCGTCATCCCGAACACCGAGTGGATGGATGATGTGAAGATCGAGTACTACGACGGATACGGACCTAAATAAGGAAAAGCCCGCATATGCGGGCTTTTTCCTTCCTAGAGCTAGCTATTAGCTTAGGTGTGCTGAGACGAGCTTGGTCATCTCGAACATGGTTACCTCAGACTTGCCGCCGAATACGGCCTTAAGCTTGTCGTCTGCGAGGATGTTGCGCTTGTTCGCAGGGTTCTGGAGGTCGTGCTTCTTGATGTAGACCCAGATCTGCTTAACGACTTCGGAGCGGGGCATAGGGCCCTTACCGACGACCGCCTCGAGGTCTGCGGAGAGGTTCATTGGCTTTGTGAGAGCCGGATTGAGTGCGCGTGGCATAGGAATAGTTACTTGAATAGTCAAATTATGCTTGACCGCGGGATTATACCACATTTAGCACATTTGCGGGGCTGCAAGGGTCATATGTGGAGAGCGTACGAAGGGATTGTCAAAGTAACTTCTTGTTGTATAGTCACACGCGGAAGCACTCTAACGCTTTCGTCCGCAGCAAAAAGGAGCATATCCAGTGGCGGAACAACAAAGCGAACTTTCGAAGAGGCTTGCGGAAATCCGCAAGAAGCAGCGCCAGGAGCTCATCGCGCTCCTGAAGGAGTATCCTTACGACCCAACGAACCCGGATCCAGCCTATGCTACCGCTTTCGCCATGCTGGTGAAGATGGCGCTCAGCTCCGGTGAAGTCGAGGAAGAGCTCCGCAAGGTGCTCAAGATGAGCAGTGAGGAGTTCGAGCGCTTCACTGATGAATCGTTCGAAAGCATCAAACGCAGCTTCGACAATGCCAAACGCGGCGTCTTCGAAGGCCTGCAGCGGTTTGTGGAGAACATCGACCGCAAGCCAACTGCCTGATCGGCAAAGCGGCGTCCCTCAGAGGGACGCCGCTTCACCTTTATTCCTAGTCGGGCCGCCGGGAATCGAACCCGGTCTATACGCACCCGAAGCGTATGTACTACCGGTATACTACGGCCCGA
>CAZTMV010000016.1:0-13048 GCA_964615225.1 uncultured Candidatus Saccharibacteria bacterium | reverse complement strand
GAACCCGGTCTATACGCACCCGAAGCGTATGTACTACCGGTATACTACGGCCCGATTTCTTTGAAGATAGCACCGAGATATAGCAAAAGCTAACCGCGGGATGTAGGATCCCGCGGTCATGATGCTTACTGTGATTCTGCCACATTCTCTTCGGGAATGGATTCGCCTGGGGCGAGTCGACGCCACTCATCTGGCTCCAGATGGTACATACAGTCTTCTTCGTCGCCGTACTCGTCTACGAGCTTTGACGCGAAGAATTGCAGTCTGCCGTCGTCAAGCTCGGTAACGATGAAACCGCATTCTTCGCGGTCTCCACTAAATCCGAGAAGCCAAAGCCAGATTTCGAGCGCCTCGAACATTCCTCCCTTAATAATAATGCGGCTAGTCTCTTCAGCGGTAAGAACAGTCGCCATCGATACACCTCACTGGTTGGAATCGATGAGTGTATAGTAACACAAATTATGAAAACTACAATATCCTCTCAACTCAATGCGAGTGAGCCCTATCCGTCGAATAGCGCTTTGTTGTGCTATAACTCTCGTAGATATGAAAACCCCCACCAAACCATCGCTTGAGGAGCGCGCTACAGCCTGGATCGGCTCGGTTCCGTCTCTTATTCTCCACACGCTCGCCTTTGTGGGCGCATTTGTGCTTGGAGGCTTGAATATCTTCAGCTGGGAGATTGTGCTTCTCGTACTTACAACCATCGTCTCCCTCGAAGCTATTTATCTGGCAATCTTCATTCAGATGACGGTCAACCGCAACACGCAGTCCCTGCGCGAGGTTGAGGAAGACATTGATGAAATCCAGGAAGATGTTGAAGAGCTCGGAGAAGATATCGATGAAATCCAGGAAGATATCGAGGAAATCCAGGAAGATGTTGAGGATATGACCGAGGAAGATGCGGCAGACGACGTGAATCTCGACAAGCTGACCGCCGACGTCCGGAAGATCCTCGAGGACTTGGAGCAGCTGAAGGCAAGGAAATAAAAACCGCCGCGTCACGAATGACGGGCGGTTTTAGTAGCTGAGAGCTAGGTCCCGAACCCCTTGGGGAGGAGCGAAACTAACTTCTCAGCTGTTGTTTTATGGATCGTCGGCTTGTTGATATCGCGCCAGAGCACGTCGCCAGGCTTTGCATCGGAGAGGTGCCGAATGAGGTGGATGCCCCAACCAGCGCCGTCGCCGCCCTTGTCGATCGCCCAGAAGTGGACGAACGCTTGGCAGAAATTGCGACTGCCGAATGCGATGAACATGTCGGCGTCGTTCTTGCTGACCGGTTCGTGCGCCGAATCGTTGTCGGACTCGAACTGAGCGATGCCTTCTTCAAGGATTTCGATCGAGGAGGAAACCATCTGTAAGATGCCTTGCTGATGAACGCGCGGCAACGTAGTGCCCTCAACGACCAGAACCGGATTATGAGGGATCCGATCCATGTCGAAGTTGGTGACCACCGCCGTGAGGCCCATAATGGTCCCCATGAACGGCATGCCGGGCGCCTGCACAATGCAAGCCATGATTTTCGGACGATCTTCTTCCATATGCGCCTCCAGATTGAGGGTTTCCGGCTGCGTATGCCGGTCTGAATAGAATCCAACTACATATTTATACTAGTGTCAAGGTATGCGATCGTGGAGCGATTTTGCTGCGAAGGGCTCTTGCTGATACGATACTGCTATATGCAGCAGGGCATGCGTAACCCGGACACGGGCATTTTTTTGGTATGGCAGTAGATGGACACGCAGCAGAAGCGGCGCATGCAAGCGCTGTGCACGTGGTTCTTAAAGCCGAACCGATTTTTCATATCGGGGACTTTGCCGTAACCAACTCGCTGCTGCTGACCTGGATCACCATGGCAATTCTTATTGCCTTTGCGTACTTCTTCGGTAAGTCCTTGAAGACGGTGCCAGGAAAACTGCAGGCGGGCATCGAATGGGCGTTTGAGGGCGTTATTTCCTTCATGACGGAGACCCTGGGCACCAGGGAACTGGCGCTGCGGTTTTTCCCGCTTATCGCAACCATTTTCCTCTTTGTCTTTATTGCAAACGAGCTGGCGTTCTTGCCGGGAGTCGGTTCCGTGATGGTAGGGGACGTGCCGCTTTTGCGCGCTCCTGCAGCAGATCTCAACTTCACGCTCGCGCTTGCGATCATCTCCTTCTTTACGATCGAAATCACCGGCATTGTCACGCTGGGTCTTTTGAAGTATGGAGGGAAATTTGTTAACTTTAACTCACCGGTTGATTTCGTGGTGGGCATCATTGAGCTCATCTCCAACCTCGGGCGCCTCATCTCGTTCTCCTTCCGTCTCTTCGGCAACGTGTTCGCCGGAGAAGTGATGATTTTGGTGGCGATTTTCTTCCTGCCGTACGTGCTGCCGGTGCCACTCATGCTGTTTGAGGTCTTTGTCGGACTCATCCAGGGCGTGGTGTTCTCGATGCTGACCCTGTTCTTTATCAAGCTTGCGATCATGGAACCGCACGGCGAAGGAGCGCACTAGCGCACTTCACCATGCGGCTTCGGGATGGAGCCACTTATAACCTTAATTTTAATTTGACATGGAAGTAGAAGCAGCAACGCAGATCGCTATGGCACTTGCAGCCGGTCTCGGCGTCTTGGGTCCGGGTATTGGTATCGGTCTTATCGCAGGCAAGGCTATGGAGGCTATCGGCCGCAATCCTGAGGCCTCAGGCAAGATCGTATCCAACATGATTCTCGGCATCGTGTTCGCAGAAGCGCTCGGTATTCTCGCGCTCGTGGTCGCGTTCATCATCAAGTTCGTCTAGTCATTCATGGACGCGCTTCTTCAAGCATTCGGTATCGACTGGCAGCTGCTTATCGTGCAGCTGGTCAACTTCGGTATCCTTATTTTGGCGCTCTGGTGGTTTTTGTACCGCCCGGTGTTGAAGATGCTTGAGGAGCGCAAGCAGTTGGTTGCAAAAGGTGTTGCGGATGCTGAAGAGGCAACCGAAAAGCTTGCAACCGCAGATGCAGCCGTGTCTACGCGCCTGCAGGCTGCAGAGACTGAAGCAGAGGGCATTGTGGCTTCGGCTCGCGAACATGCAACTGATGAGAAGAGCCGTATCGTAAAGGAGGCTGAGGCCCGTGCTGATGCAACCCTCAAGGATGCAGAGGCTCGCGCAGCTGAGGCTGCAGCGAAGGCGCTTCGTGAAAGCGAGAAGGAAATCGCACGTCTTGCGATTCTTGCCGCTGAGAAGGTAGTCCGGAAGTAGTTATGATGGACTCCTACACGCGCGTGCTCGAACTTGCTGCCGAGTCTAAGGACGAGAAGGTGGCAGAGGAGGCAGTACACAAGCTCATCGCACACCTTAAGAGCGCCGGACGCATCAAGATGCTCCCGCAGATCGTGTCCGAGCTTCGCATGATTGCAGCACGACGCCGCGCACTCAAGCCGCATCTTGAAGTTGCAAGCGAGCAGGAAACTGCCGCAGCACGCAAAGAAGCAGCAGTGCTTGGTATAGAAGCAGACACTGTGCAGATTACTCCATCCCTTATTTCCGGGTGGCGCGCACGCGCAAACGGAAAGCTTATCGATCGAAGCGGCAAGCGCGCATTGATCGACATTTATCAGAAAGTCACGTCGTAAGTTATGGACAGCATCATCAAGCGTATCGAGAAAGAGATTGAGTCGTTCGCACCGACTGCAGGAGCCGAAGAGACCGGCATCGTTCGCGCTACCGGAGACGGTATCGCAGAGATCGACGGACTTACGGGGGCGGTGATGTCGGAAATGGTGCTGTTTGATCCTACCTTCGACCGTACTCTTGAAGAGGCGCTTAAGGATCCTGCTCCGTTGTATGGTCTGCTCTTGAACCTTGAGGAGGACGGCGTGCGCGCCGCAATTTTGGGCGACACTTCTAAGGTATACGAAGGCATGCTCGTGCGCCGCATGGGCCGCCTGCTCTCTATTCCCGTTGGAGACTCGCTTGTGGGGCGCGTCGTAAACCCACTTGGCGAAGCGGTGGACGGTAAGGGTCCTACGAAAGCGACGAAGATCGTACCGATTGAGCGCGAGGCGTACGGCGTGATTGAGCGCTCGAGCGTGAACACGCCACTGCATACCGGTATCAAGGCAATTGATGCCATGATCCCAATTGGTCGCGGACAGCGCGAACTCATTATCGGTGACCGCGGCACTGGCAAGACCACCATTGCGATCGATACCATTCTCAACCAGAAGTCAGAAGACGCATCCACGCGTCCCATCTGTATTTACGTAGCAATCGGCCAGAAGGAATCTAAGACTGCAAAGATTGTTGCCGAGTTGGAGGCAAAAGGCGCAATGGAGTACACCATCGTGGTTACGGCGCCTGCTTCAAGTCCTGCAGCTTTCCAGTTCCTGGCTCCGTTTGCAGGAGCTGCAATCGGCGAGCACTTCATGGATAGTGGTCGCGATGCGCTCGTCATTTACGACGACCTTTCCAAGCAGGCAGTTGCGTACCGCCAGCTTTCACTCCTGCTTCGTCGTCCACCAGGTCGCGAAGCATACCCAGGAGACATCTTCTACCTGCACTCGCGCCTGCTTGAGCGCGCAGCAAAGCTCTCGAAGGAAAAGGGTGGCGGCTCACTGACCGCACTTCCAATCATCGAGACGCAGGAAGGGGATGTGTCCGCCTACATTCCTACCAACGTGATTTCGATCACCGACGGCCAGATCTTCTTGCTTACTGATCTGTTTAACAAGGGTATGCGTCCTGCAATTGACGTCGGTATTTCCGTGTCTCGCGTGGGTTCTTCCGCGCAGACTAAAGCAATGAAGAAGGTGTCAGGAAAGATCAAGCTTGAGCTCGCGCAGTTCCGCGAACTTGAGGCCTTCATGCAGTTTGCCTCCGATCTTGATGAGAACACCAAGAAGCAGATCGACGGTGGTCGCCGCATGACGGAGGTGCTTAAACAGTCTGACGGACACCCGCTTGCGTTTGAAATGGAGGCCGCAGTCATCTTTGCAGCAACGAACGGGTACTTCGACACGTTCGCACCTGAAAAGACGTCGGAGATGGAGCGTAAGCTGCAGGACTACCTGTCTCGCGAAGGAGGAGATGTGCTTGCCTCTATCCGCGAAAAGAAGGAAATCACCGAGGAGACGGAGAAAGTTCTTCGCGAGTTGCTTACCTCCTTCGTCGAGCGAGTACACTAGGAACTATGAAAAACATCATTCTAGGAATCGCCGCTCTTGCAGTGCTCGCCCTCGTGGTGTGGTTTTTCGTCGTTCGTCTTAGCGGCGTACCAGCGTATCTGACGTACTCTATCCAAGACACCTCACGCACAGAGCCTGGCGTACAGGGCGTGACTGAACATACCTATATCTCATCAGAGGAGCTTAGTGCTCTTGTTGCCGAACAGTCTGGGAATGGCTGGTACTCATGGCAGGGTGCAGACGTAGTTTGGGTGCCTTCCTTCAGCCAGGAGAGTTTGAAGATTGCATACAAGATTCCAGAAGCGGATCTTGACTCCTTCGTTGTATTTGATTCCAACCTTCAGACTGATCTATGGGCAAAAGATGCGCAGCGGGTGTACTTCAAGTACGCAGCGATTGCCGGAGCAGACGCTGCCTCATTTGCGGTAATGGCAACAACGACTGTTGGCATTGCTGAATACGGACAGGACAAGAACAACATCTACTTCCTCAACAGCCGCACCGGGCAGATTTCTATTGTGCCTATACCGCAGTAACTATGGCGCTGAAGGACATTAAAGCTAAAATCGGAGCCACTAAGCGCATGCACACCGTGACGCGCGCGATGGAAGCTGTGTCCGCAGTGAAAATGCGCAAAACGCAGTCCTCTGCGCTTGCGGGCCGCCCGTACGCCCGTGCCGCGCTCTCGATCCTTGCTCGCTTGTCCGGTTCTCAAGATGTTGCGCGCCATCCGCTTGCAAGCAAGCGCGAAATCAAAAAGAGTGCGCTTGTCGTCATTACGTCTGATAAGGGACTTGCAGGAGCACTCAACAACGGTGTCTTGAAGGCTGCTGCAGAAGCAGTTGCCGGCAAGGATGTTGTTATTTACGCATACGGCAAGAAGGGATATGAGTACTTCAACCGCCGCGGATTTGAAGTACAGCGCTACGTTGAGAACAAGCGCGATGACGTGCCTGTCTCTCTGATGGAAGAGTTTGCAGCAGAACTCTCTGCTGGTTTTGCAGCAGGCGAATTTGATGAGGTCATTGCTGTGTATTCAAACTTCAAGTCCACGTTTGAGCAGTCGCCAACCAAGCGCACGTTGCTCCCGCTTTCTGTTGAAGCAGTAAGCGAGTTGGTTGCAGATATTAACCCTGCAAAGGGTAAGTGGAGCGATACCGTCTCGCTTGAAGCGCCTACTACGTACACCGTTGAGTCAGATGGCGGCGATATTCTTTCCGTACTCGTCCCAAGACTTGTAGCCGCATCTCTCTACCATATGCTGCTTGAGTCAAAGGCGTCCGAGCACTCAGCGCGTATGGTTGCGATGAAGAGCGCCTCGGATAAATCAAAGGAGGTGGCGCGTGACCTGACCCGCGTCTATAACAAGATCCGTCAGGCTGCGATCACCAGAGAAGTATCTGAAATCGTGGGCGGCCGGGAGGCATTAGCAACATAACTTACAAGAACATGAACACGGGAACTATCACAGAAATCATCGGGCCAGTCGTCGACGTGCATTTTGCAGAGAATCGTCCCGCTATCGGCGAAGCACTCGTCGTGGAGAAAGCGGGCGAGCACGGCACGATCACGCTCGAGGTAGCATCGCACCTTGGCTTGGATCGCGTGCGCACGATTTCCATGACCGAGACTGCAGGCCTGTCTCGCGGTGAGGTTGCGAAGGCAACTGGCGCGCCGATTTCCGTTCCTGTGGGAGAGGCGGCGCTCGGCCGTCTGTTCAACGTACTTGGCGAGGCAGTAGATGGTGGAGAAGCAATTCCTGCTTCGGTGAAGCGCCTCCCGATCCACCGCGATCCACCGGCGTTTGATGAGCAGACGACGAAGGCTGAGGTGTTTGAAACCGGCATCAAGGCAATCGACCTCATGATCCCGTTCTTGAAGGGAGGAAAGGTGGGACTCTTCGGCGGCGCCGGCGTGGGCAAGACTGTGTTGATTCAGGAGCTCATCCGCAACGTGGCAACCGAGCACGGCGGCTACTCCGTGTTTGCGGGCGTGGGAGAGCGCGTGCGCGAGGGTAACGACCTGTATCACGAAATGAAGGAGTCGGGCGTGCTTCCGAAGACTGCGCTCGTATTCGGTCAGATGAATGAGGTGCCGGGAGCCCGCGCTCGTGTGGCACTCACGGGACTAACGCAGGCCGAGTACTTCCGCGATGAAGGCGGTAAGGACGTACTCTTCTTCATGGACAACGTATTCCGCTTCATTCAGGCGGGTTCTGAGGTGTCATCGCTTTTGGGACGCGTGCCATCTGCCGTGGGCTACCAGCCAACCTTGGCAGAGGAAATGGGTAAGCTCCAGGAGCGCATCACTTCAACCAAGAAGGGTTCTATTACCTCGGTGCAGGCAGTGTACGTGCCGGCAGACGATCTTACCGACCCAGCGCCAGCTACGACGTTCGCGCACCTGGACGGAACCGTGGTGCTTTCGCGCCAGCTTGCAGCCCTCGGTATCTATCCTGCTATCAGCCCGCTTGAGTCTTCGTCAGCTGCACTTACACCAAATATTGTCGGCGAAGAGCACTACAAGGTAGCAACCGAAGTAAAGCGCATCCTCCAGCGCTACAAGGATCTGCAGGACATCATTGCTATTCTTGGTATTGAGGAATTGTCTGAAGAAGACAAGCAGACGGTGTATCGTGCTCGTAAGCTCGAGCGCTTCCTTTCACAGCCATTCTTCGTGGGTGAGCCGTTTACGGGTCGTCCTGGAGCGTACGTTTCTCGCGAGGAGACGGTACGTGGCTTCAAGGAGATCGTTGAGGGTAAGCATGATGATAAGCCGGAAGCAGCCTTCTACATGAAGGGCTCGATCGATCAGGTAACCAATGGCTAAAACCTTTCACCTCACTGTTGCGCGCGTCGGCGAAACCGTCTTTGACGGCGAAGCGCTTTCCATCACACTTCCAGGCAAGGAAGGCGTGTTTACGGTGCTTGCGGGACACGAGGCATTCGTGTCTGAACTTGCTCTAGGCGAAGCAGTGATTGAGACAGATGCAGGCGAGACAAACGTAGCTATCGAAAAGGGTGTTGCGGAGGTATCGGGAGGACAGGTAACGGTGCTTCTATAGAAAATACAGAAAGTGCCGCCCGAGGGGCGGCACTTGTGTTAGTTGAGCATCGAGGTTTTCTCCGCGACGAAGAAGAATGGATCTTCTTCGTCGACCACGCATATCTGGACGTCTTCCAGTTCACGGCCTGGCATGACAATTCCTCGTGCGGTCATCAGACATTCTTCGAGCGTTGTTTCGCTTCGAATAATGTTCGACAGGAGTTCCGCATCTTCGTCGTTGAGCTTTCCACCTCCTCGGGAAGTGTCGCGTGTCGCGACTTCAGGAAAGGCATCGACGACGCGAAGAGTGTCGTAGCTCACGCCGCGCAAGCGAGCGTACGCCATGACGTCGCCAATGCGTGCAGACATAAGAGATTTTCTGGTCATTACCGTCTCCTGTATCTATGTTCTTTATACCATATAAAATATAAATGTCACCATTGCGTAAAGTGACAAAATACGGCTCTTCCTGTACTGTATTGCAGGACGTTTATTTGTACTAGTCAAACCATAGGAGGAAGAGTCATGAGTCTTTCGACGATTGATTCGGATTCGTTCGAGGAGGAGTTGCGCCAGGCGCTTGCGCGCTTCGGCTACACGTCCCTCTCGACAGAACAAGACCTCATAATCAGAGAGAGTATTCAGGGCCGGGACGTTCTCGGCGTACTGCCTACAGGCGGCGGAAAATCCGCCTGCTACCAGATTCCGGGAGTCGTACGGAAGGCGAAGACTATCGTCGTCTCTCCGCTCATCGCGCTTCAGGAAGATCAGGTGAGTGCCTTGCGCAAGCTCGGTATTCAAGCGTTCGCCGTGCACTCAGGCATGGACGAATCCAAGCGGGCAGCCGCGCGGTTCTACTTCAGATCCGGGCGGGAGGAAGCAAGCTTCCTCTACGTATCGCCAGAACTTCTGACGACAACGGCGTTCATGGAGCAATTCAAGGACGTGCAGTTCGATCGGCTGGCTATCGACGAAGCGCACTGCGTCAGTACGTGGGGCAATTCGTTCCGCCCTGACTTCCAGCGCATACGAGCCGCTGCCGAGCGGTTGAAGATCGAGCACACCTCGGCATTCACCGCGACCATCGACTCGCGCATCGAGCAGGATATTCGGCAGCGATTGCCGCTTCGCAGTGACGTCCTTAAAGTCGAAGCGAGCCCGTCGAGGCCGAACCTGATCCTGTCGCGCCAAAGGCCGCCTACTAAAGGCGGCATTCGGACCGCGAATCTTCTTCGCGCAAAGGCTATTTTCGAGCTCCTGTACAAACCAGAGTACGTGGGCCCGGCAATCGTCTATTGTTCGACGCAGGAAGCAAGCACCTCGCTCTTCCTGAAGATACACGTGATGGAGAAAGCGCTCTCGCAGCATCGCCACACACCGTATCTCTTCCACGCCGGACTTCCGTTTGAAGATAAGCGGGATGCCTTACGCGGCTTTCGCGACGACGAGCGTCCGCTCATCATCGCAACGTCTGCGTTTGGTATGGGGATCAATCGGGCTGACATCCGGCAGATCATCCACACTAATCCTGCGTTCACGCTGATCGAGTACGCCCAGCAGATCGGGCGCGGTGGGCGCGATGGGCATCCGGCGCTCTGCACAACGTTCTTCACGCCTGAAGGGTTTCTTCAAAACGAAACCTCGAAGGCGGCGTTTGAACTTCCCGATTACGACTTCGTCGAGCGCATCCACGGTTATCTGCTGGATCGACTCGAACGGCTCAAACCGGAAAATCGCAGTCGATACAACGTGCACTCGTTCGTACGCTCGATACAAGCGAGTGTGGATAAGAGCGAGACGATCAAGCGGAAGAAGGCGTACATGAGTCGCGTCCAAGCGGTCATGGCGCTCCTGCAGAAAGTGGGAGCAATACGCGAAGATGCGAACGGGCTACAGGTGCGGGTTATCGAACCGGGCAGCGACCTTCAACTAAAGCTGCTTGAGGCGACGGCCATGCATAGCCGCATGGAGCTGCGGGAAAAGGAGCGGCTCAACCGTTTCTTCACCGCCGAAGACTTCTCTCAGGACCTGCTCTGGTCCATCCTTAGGGAAAAATAATTCCCGAAACGGCGCTTCGGCGCCGTTTTTTCTTATGTATTTGGTATACTAGTACCTATGAAAAACTTCCTTCTTCGTCAGGTCGCAAAGCATAAGCTCAAGGATGTGCCGGAAGCACAGCGCGAGCAGATTCTCTCCATGCTTGAAAAGAACCCGAAGCTGATGCAGACGATCGGCGAAGAGATTGAGAAGCGCACGAAAAACGGCGAGAACCAGATGAAAGCAACCATTGAAGTGATGAAGAAGTACCGCACCGAGCTTGCGGAATTGATGTCCTAAGTAGCATGAAGAAGATTTTTATCCTGATGGGCAATCCCAATAAGGACGGCACCTTGGGTGCCGCGCTTGCAGATACATATCAGGCCGCTGCAGTTGCAGCAGGGCACGAGGTGCGCCGCACCAACGTAGGGGATCTCTCCTTCGATCCTATTTTGCATAAAGGGTACCGCGAGATCCAAGTACTCGAGCCGGATCTTCTTAAGGTACAAGAAGATATGAAGTGGGCGGACCACTTCGTGCTCGTATACCCGCTGTGGTGGTCGTCAGCTCCTTCTTTGCTTAAGGGACTCTTCGACCGCATGTGGCTTCCAGGCTTTGCGTTTCGCTTCATCAAGAGCAAGGACGGCAAGAGCACCTGGGGCTGGCATCGTTTGCTGAAGGGAAAGACCGCGCGCGTCGTCGTGACCCTCAAGAACCATCCGCTGGTGGAGCGCTTTATGTTTGGTGATTACACTGCAGAAATCGCAAGCGCCGTGCTCGGATTCTCCGGTATGCAGGTGCGTCTTACAGAAGTTGGGAACGCTGAGGCGCTCTCAGAGCGTGCTAAGGCTGGCTGGTTTTCCCGTATGGAGAAGCTTGGCCGGGTGGGGAAATAGCCGTTGAATCCAATAGACGCCTGTAGTATCCTCCTGGTGGGAGAATCTTAGAGTGGGAGTAGGAACATGCGCACAAAAACTAAGCGCATAGCTGCGCTTTTCATCGGAAGTTTGCTCGCTGCCTGCGACAGCCCTGTGCTGTCAGGTGACGGCCAGCAAGTTGCCATGAGCGAAGAAGTCGAACTGTCTGACCCTATGGCAGACATACCGATTGATGAAAGCATCCGGGTACGGTTCAGCGACGTGGCAGAAACCACGCCCTGCGACACTCCGGAATCCTGCGACTAAGATTCGCACGAACCTAAACGAAGGCCCTGCATTGCGGGGCCTTTTGTTTTGCTATAGTCTCTACGTATATATGTTGAAGATCGGCATCGTGGGCCTTCCAAACGTCGGCAAGTCGACGCTTTTTAATGCGCTTACCAAAGCAGCAGTACCTGCGGAGAACTATCCGTTCTGCACCATCGATCCGTCAGTGGGCGTTGTTGGCGTGCCGGACGAGCGTCTGGACAAGCTTGCCATGCTCTCCAAAAGCGAGAAGGTAGTTCCAGCTGCGATTGAATTCGTGGATATCGCGGGACTCGTAAAGGGCGCGTCTGAAGGTGAGGGTCTCGGGAACCAGTTTCTTTCAAACATCCGCGAGACGGACGCTGTTTTGCAGATGGTTCGCTTCTTTGATGATCCGGACGTAACGCACGTGCATGGCGAGGTGGATCCGGTACGCGACATCGAGGTTATTAACCTTGAGCTTGCGCTCTCAGATCGCGAACAGGTAGCAAAGCGCCGTGAGAAGCTGACCCGCGATATCCGTGCCGGCCTCAAGGAGGCGGTTGCAGAAGATGCGGCACTGCAGAAGATAGAGGCGGTATTGAACGAGGGGAAGCTTGCTATCGTCGCTCCGCTCACGCCCGAAGAGTCAAAAGTCGTGAAGCACATGAACCTGCTTACGATGAAGCCGATTCTGTATGCCTTCAACGGAAAGTCAGGCGGCCACAACCTCTCTGAGGTGAATGATGGGCGCGCAGAGCGCGCCTACAGCTATGTGGAGTCCTTGGGCGGCCGTTACGTGCACGTAGACGCGCGCACCGAGCATGAGCTGAATGATGTGGCAGAGGGAGACAAGTCTATGTTCCGCCAGGAGCTTGGCGTGCATGTCGACGGACTTGCAGACCTCATCCGTGGCGCGTATGCAACCCTCGGGCTTATTACTTTCTTTACTACTGGTCCGAAAGAGTCTCGTGCGTGGACCGTTACCGCTGGCGCTTCTGCGCCTGAAGCAGGAGCTGCAATCCATACGGACTTCAAGGATAAGTTTATCCGTGCAGAGGTTGTAGGCTGGGATACCTTGCTTACCAATGGCTCATGGAGCGCTGCGCGAGATAAGGGAGATATCCGTACGGAAGGGAAGACGTACATCGTCAAAGACGGGGATGTGATGGTGTTTTTGCATAGTTAATACTGGTACGGAGTGCAAAGAATAACCCCCGCCGGCAAGGGCGAGGGTTAAGGATGTGAGACGCGATGTGTTAGCGACGTTCGCCGGCGTAGAGCAAGGCGTTCGACATATGGTTCGCGATTGATGCTGCGAGAGCGCTGGCAAAAAGAGTGCCCGCAAGTCTCCAAGCATCATCCGCTCCGAGATCATGGAGCGCGAAATGCGCAACCCCGCCGACGAGGACACCAACAATGGTAGCCGCAAACACATTAAGAACTGCGTTTCTCATGGAATGTACTCCACTTTCAACCCGAAACAATTATATAGTATCTATATATATTGTCAAGAGTAGTGATGCCGGCCTCCTACAGGAGTAACGTGCGTGTTATAATCCGCACCATATGGAAACAGCAAAAACTACCCCGAAAGATTTTTTCCTGTGGCTTGGTGCGCTTATCGCTTTGTACGGCAGCATCTCCG
>CAZTMV010000015.1:0-14292 GCA_964615225.1 uncultured Candidatus Saccharibacteria bacterium | reverse complement strand
ACACGAAGAAGCTTTGGATACGTTCCATTCCTCCGGCAAACATTCCGATGGACGAATCAATGTAGATTTCACAACAGATATTAGGAACGTAGTAGGCAAGAAGACTATAATTAGGCGATGAGTTCGAAACTACTTAAGAATGTATGGTTTCGAGTTGGGCTCGCGGTTGTTATCTTGCTTGTACTTGTATCTTTAGTTCCCTCAGAAGAGAAGGCTACAAATCAAGAGATCGTTGACTTAGCAACTTCTCCAGCCACAGAAGTTCCGAATGGAGAAAGCCCTCTAGGCGTGAGTCAAGAAGAGGAGAGTCGTGTCTCTGGCCAGTACTTAGTGGTTTCCGTAACAGATGGGGATACATTTAAAGTCTCAATCAATGGAACTACTGAAACTATTCGTCTTATAGGTGTAGACACTCCCGAAACTGTCCATCCTACTGAACCTGTCGAATGTTTCGGTAGAGAGGCAAGCAACAAGACAAAAGCTGCACTTACAGGTGCTTTTGTTTCCTTTGAACAGGATCCGACCCAAGGAGAGCGGGATAAATATGGAAGACTGCTCGTGTACACCTATTTAAGTGATGGAACAAATTTCAATAAACTGCTTATAGAGGAAGGATATGCATATGAATATACCTATAACGCACCGTATAAGTACCAAGAAGAATTTAAGAGTGCTCAAAGAGAAGCTGAGTTAAACAAGCGAGGTCTGTGGGCTGATGGTGTATGCGAAAAGAAGCAACCTCCGCCTTCTCCAGTAGTTGAGTCAAAAATAAAGCCAGTAAATACGAGCCCGAGTTCGAACACCTCATCCTATACATGTTCATATAATGCATATAATTGCGCTGACTTCGCGACACATATGCAAGCGCAGAATGTATATGAAATGTGTGGAGGTGTCTCAAACGACGTTCATGGTTTGGATGCAGACAAAGATGGAAAATCGTGCGAATCTCTACCTTAAGTAAACAATACTGATATGGCTGTCTGGCAAATCGTCGCGATTATTCTCGTCCTGAGCTACATCGCATTTTGGAGCGGCAACCTCTATCTCAAGGCTCGCGCGTCTCGCGAGCTCATGCAGGTAGAGACCGCCTACAAGAAAGAAACAGAAGACTATGCGAAAACCATCCTTGTGCTCGGGGACTCGACGGGCGCTGGTGTAGGAGCAGCGACCCCTGAGGAATCAGTGGCGGGGCGCCTCTCTATGTATGTTGGAGCTACGCATGTCGAAAACTATGCCGTGAGCGGCGCAGAGACGCATAATCTGCCTGAGCAGATCGCGAAGGCTAAGCTCCCGCGCTACGATCTCATCCTGATACAAATTGGCGGCAACGATATTCTGTGGCTTAGAAGGCCCAAGAAGTCCGCTGAAGAGTTGAAGATGGCGCTTCAGAAGCTTCCTGAGGCAGACCAGGTGATCGTGCTCACCGCCGGAAACGTAGGCGGCGCTACGATCTTCCCGCCGCCGATCCGCCCCTTTCATACCTGGCGTAACCAGGCGTTTCATAGGGAATTTGCCAAGGCCTCAAGCGTTACCGGCGCTACGTATGTGAATCTGTACGAGCCCCCGCACCTCGACCCCTTCCTAGACAATCCGGAACTATATCTTGCAGAAGACGGCCTCCACCCCTCGTCGGAAGGCTACAAGCTCTGGTTTGGGAAAGTGCAGAAAGCGCTCGCTGTGGATAACTAATCGGGCGAAGATGAAGAGCAAGATGAAGAAGTGAGGCCTAGGACCTCGCTTTTTCTTGGACAGTGTCTTTAACATCCGAAATGTCTTTTAAATACGCCATTTTTCCACACCATCCATTCATTGCCGGTTCATTTTCACAGTGGTACTAGTCAATCTAGAGATTGGCAGAGCAGCCGCTTGCTGGTCATCGGGCACGTGATCTTCCGACTCGGTCTGAGGTTTGTCGAGATCCTCTCAATTACATCCTCATTACAAGAATGGGCTCTTATTACCTTTAACAACGAACATTATGAATATACATTCGCGCACCTCTGCGCTTGGCAGGACGCTTGCAGCGTTCCAAGCTCTTGTGCTTATGGGTGCACTCGTGCTCTCTTCCTCTCCTTTCATGGCCTATGCCCAGGATGCAGGGGACACTGGCGTTTCTGTAGACACGTCGTCTACGGATACGGCAGACATCGATACGGATACTGACACCGATACCGACATATCGGACGATACGACTCCGCCTGCGGATACGCCAACAGATGTTCCCCCGACAGATCCAGGAACCGGTGATGATAGTGGGTCAACAGATGACACTGCTAAGACGGTTACGGAACCAGCGATAGAGGCAGCAACTGGTCCGACAGATGACGAAATTCGCGCGCTTGAAGAGGAGGCGGAAGACGACTTCCTGAATCAGCCGGAAGTAGAAGCAGGAATCAGCGCAATGCTCATGCAGGCGCGTTTCTGGAGTCCTCCTGCAAAGCCAAAGCTCGTCATTGAGAAGAAGCTCGTGGTTGATGGTGATGGAGAGTATTCTCCGGAGCAGTTCTCAGTGACGATCACCAAGCACCGCATCATTCTTTCGGATCAGACGATCACCAAGACCTTCGATGAGAACGGCATCATCGAGGTTACGCTCGACCCAACGATTAGCCTTGGTCCGTGGGGGCACCAGTACTACTCGGTAGAGGAGGTGGCTGCAGAGGGCTTCACGACCACGTATGAAGGTGCGTGTGACGACCTCGAGGTCAGCCATGGGGACGAAGAAACCTGTACGATCACGAACGACGACCTTACGCCTCCTGCTCCTGACCAGTGTCTGATCGTGAGCGATGAGACTAACTTCTACGTTGAAGGCAATGACAATGCTGTTCTTGCCTGGGTGCATGCAGCATGGGCAGATGCACTCGCTGGCGCAAGCTGGATTTGGGGTAGTGAGTACGTAACTGATCCAAGCGCTGATGAAACGCAGACGTTTACCAAGTCCTTCAGCGTAACCGGCACGCCAACGGCAGCAACACTCACGATTGCGGTAGATAACGGCGCAGTCGTGAAGATCAACGGTGAAGAAGTCGAAACGTTGGATGAGAATGATCAGAATTACGACGACCCAGCAGAAGAGATTGACGTCCTCTCGTATCTTGACGAGGGCAACAACACCATCGAGATCACGGTGAAGAACCTGGGCTACGCCACGACTGACCCTACGGTGAATCCGGCAGGCCTCATCTACAAGCTTGAGATTACGGATGCCGTGTGCGGCGAGCCTGAGCCTGAGGTCGAGAACTCTTGCCTGGTTCCGGGTGAGTCAACTGCTCCTGTTGCGTTTGGCAGCGAAACCAAGGAAGCAAACTTCCAGGCAGTGCTTGATGATGAAGGACACGATGTTGATGCGTTCGATGATCAGGTCAACATTCAGTCATGGGCAAGCGGCGATAACGCTGTCGATGTGACGGTCGAGTTTATCGGCAAGAATGCAAATCTTTCGCATGTCTTCGGGTACTACCTCAACGGCGGGACGACCTTCACGCCGATCTTCCGCGATGGCGCGGCGACCGGGTTCGAGTCGACTCCGGACCAGTCAAGCGGCACGTATTCATTCTCCGTTCCCGCAAACGCAGAGGTTGTGTTTGCAATCCACATGCCAACGAAGAATGAGACGGTCTACACCGATCGCATGCTGAATCCGAACGATCTTGATCAGGTGTTGGTCTACAATCCGGAAAACAACCACTACGTGCTTGGCTTCGAGGATCTGTCACAGCAGGGAGATGAGGACTTCAATGACCTCATTGTCTCCGTGCATGTCGATGGTTGTGAGAACGTTGCTGTGTGTGAACCAGGCGTCGAGCTTCTGGAAAACGGCAACTTCGAAGCAGTCGAAGTCACCAATGGCGCGCTCTGGGATATCTTCAACCTTGATACGGACGAAAATCTTGCCTGGGCAGCTCAGTGGCTGACCAGCAACACCTCTGCGCCTAAGGTTGCAAACATTGAGTTGCAGGAAACCGGCTTGAACGGTTGGTCTGCAACAGGTGAGGGCAGTCAGTGGGCAGAGCTCGACTCAGACTGGGGCGGTCCGACCGACGGACAGACTGGAGAAGAGGGTCAGGTAGCAATCTCACAGACCATCGCTACGGTCCCTGGCGAGACCTACACCCTTACCTTCGACTTCTCTCCGCGCCCGGGCACCGCAGATACACAGAACAAGGTCGAGGTGCTTGCAAATGGCACGGTCTTCGGAACAGTCGGCCCTGTCGCGGCTTCCGGAAACCAGACTGAGTGGAGCAGCTACTCATTCAGCTTTGAGGCAACGACGAGCGAGACAGTGATTAGCTTCCGCGATGCAGGAACGCCAAACGATTCCCAGGGAACCTTCGTCGACAACGCAAGCCTGATGTGTCAGGACCCTGAGCCGGTCGCAACCATTCACGTGACGAAGATCGTCTGTGAGGACGAAGCAGATCTTCCAAACTGGGGTGCAGGTGCAGATGACATCAACAGCGAGACCGCAGCAGATTTCTTGGATACGCATCCGACCTGTCATCTGCAATCTGGCTGGCAGTTCCAGTGGACCACTGATTCGACTGACCCGGAGGATAATGGCACTGAGCCGCTTGGCGAGCCATGGCAGACATTCGTGACCGGCAATGACGGCACTGCGGAAGTATCTGTTGCTCCAGGAGCAAACATCCGCGTACGCGAGGTCTTGCAGGACGGGTATCTCGGCTTCACTGGACAGAACGCTGATCAAGCAGTCTCTGCAGAGTTCTACTGCGCAAGCGATGTCATGCACTACGACAACTGGGAGTGGATCGACAGCGTGCAGGAAAACCAGACCTACTACTGTGTCGCCTTCAACGTGCTCGAGGATACTGGCGAGCAGTGCAATCCAGACGCAGTCGAAGTACTGCTCTCGTCAGACGAGACTACGTACGATGAATCTGGTCTCGCCTCTGTCGTAACATTCCTGCACGACTCATGGGTCGACGCACTTGATGCGGTATGGATCTGGAAGGATGCAACGACATCTACAGACGATGCTGCAAATGGCACGACGGAAACCTTCACTCGTCAGTTCACCATTGATGGTGCGCCGCTCGACGCTTCTCTCGATCTTGCAGCGGACAACCAGGTCTTGGTGAAGGTAAATGGCACTGAGCTCGTGAATGAGATTGATGAGTTCAACTACGCCGCAACCACGACGTACGCAGTTCCCGCAGCCTTGCTCCAAAGCGGCTTGAACACCATTACGTTCACGGTCACCAACATCGACCACGCAACCGAGAACACACCAGAAACCAACCCAGGCGGCCTTCTGTATAAGCTCACCACGCACGACAATGAGTGTGCTGAGCCGACGCAGGAGACGGTAAAGGTCTACATCTACAAGTATGTGGACGGTGTGCAGGTCGCAGATGACTCTGGTCTCCCATCGTTCCCAATGACCTCATCGTGGAGCACGACGAATCTTGGATCCGGTTCTGGCTCCTACGTGCTTGGCAACAACGAGGGCGGCACTGCGCTCAAGTACGCGGCAGTAACGTCAGCGATGAATGTTCCGGCTGACTACTCAACTGCGGAAACGACCGGCGGAATTGTGGTCGCGAATGCTGAGCAGTGCTCCGCAGGTAAGTATTACCTCGCGGGCTACCGCACCGGCGACTCGCTTGCAGAAGCGCAGGCAGCAACGCTGAGCTCGACCGCACCTTCCTTCAACGACCTCACCAACGACAAGCATGTGATCGTTGAGAACGAGCCGTGCGAGAACGGAGGTGGAGAAGAGGACTTCGGTACGCTCACCATCGTCAAAAACTCAGTGGGCGGTAACGGTATCTTCAGCGTCACGGTTAATCCGTGGAGCGAGGTGGAAGACAGCTTCCCGGTCTCACTCGATACGGTTGAGGACGGTACCGATAGCGAATCTACCCAGGTTCTTACCGGCACGTATGACGTGAGCGAAACCGTTCCGGAGGGCTGGACCCTGCAGGATGTCTCCTGCACCAACGAGAGCGAAAGTTCAGTCATCAATGGCGCAACAGTGACGGTGATGGCAGATCAGACAACGACCTGTACCTTCACCAACACCAAGAACGATGTACCGACTCAGACCTCGGAAACGGTTGTCGTGACTGCGGCAAACCCTGACGGCTGGGCGTTCAACAGCGATCGCGCGACCTGGACGATGGGGACTGGCGAGTACGTTGAGGGCCCCGGCTCCGCTCCGCTTGGAGACGGCAGCGCGCGCCTCACGACGCCAACCAACGACGAGCGCACCAAGCTTCGTAAGTACTTGCCGGCTGGCACGCAGATCTCGAACATCACCGAATTGCGCTACTCGACGTACCGCGCAGAGCCGACCGGCGGCGCGCTTACGCTCGCACTGCAGTTCGACGTGAACTTCGACAGCTCGCCGGTAGATCCAAGCAAGGCAGACGCACGTCTCGTCTACGAGCCGTACCACACCCAGCAGTCTTCGATTCTCGACGATGCTTGGCAGGAGTGGAACGCGCTTGATGACGCTGCAGGCACGGGAACCGGCGCATGGTGGTTTGCAGGACCAAACGCAAGCGTGTGTCCGCAGAGCAACCCATGTACGTGGACGGAACTCAACAGCGCGTACCCGGATCTGCAGATCAGCGCCGAGTCGCTGGAGAACACGATCGACACCGAGGGAGCGATGCTCTTCAAGGCAGGCGGCAGCTGGGCGGGCTTCGATGGCAACGTCGACAAGTTCGTCTTCGGCCTCACGACCGGTTCCAACACCCACACCACGACCTACGACTTCGAGCCTGCAGAGCCAGAGCCAACGAGTCGAGGCGGTGGCGGTGGCTCACGTCGCGCAGGTAACAACGATGATGGCGAGGTTCTTGGTGCTACGACTGATGCGTGTGTACCGCTCATCGACACGTACCTGAGCATCACGCGTCCAAATGACAACGCTGACGTGATGGATCTCCAGAACTTCTTGAACACTCACATGAGTGCTGGACTTGAAGTAACGGGCATCTTCAGTGTCGCAACTGAGGCTGCGGTGCATGCCTTCCAGAAACTCTACTGGCAGGATGTGCTCGCGCCATGGTTCGCGTACCCTGACTCAGGCATCGCTGATGCTGATGACTCTACCGGCTACGTCTACAAGACGACCAAGTGGAAGATCAACAACATCGTGTGCCCAGGCAGCGAAGCAACCCCGATCCTTCCGTAAGGAAGTGAGGCACAAGAACAACCGCTCCAGCAATGGGGCGGTTGTTCGTTATCTGGTATAAGATTGTGGTATGGATAGGCACCCAGCCCATCATCTGCTGAGCGACTTCGGCTTCGCAGTCTTCTCTTTGATCATCATCGTGGCGTTCTTCGTGTCTGCCTTCTTACTGCGTCCTTTGCTTGGCGGTCAGCTTGCAGCGGTGGTGTCTGCGACCTTAGTGACGCTTGCAAATGAAGACCGGGCGCAGGAAGACCTCGGGAAGCTGAAGGTGAACCCACTTTTGGTTGCAGCTGCGCAGGCCAAAGCAGATGATATGGCCGCCAAGGGCTACTTCGCGCATGTCTCTCCAGACGGGACGCAGCCGTGGTTCTGGCTGCAGCAGGCAGGCTACGGCTACGCACACGCAGGAGAGAACTTGGCGGTTAACTTCTCGGACTCTGAGAATGTGGAGGAAGCGTGGATGGACTCGCCTGCGCACCGCGCCAACATTCTCGATGAGCGCTTTACGGAAGTCGGCATTGCAACGGCAGTAGGGGAGTACAAGGGAAAGAAGACGACGTTTGTGGTGCAGATGTTTGGCACGCCTGCGGCGGTTGCGGTAGTTCCCGCAGCTCCTGTGACTCCAAGCGAGCCAGTTGCCGTCATCCCGGAAGATCCAGAGGTGCCTGCGGTCGTGAGTGTTGCCGAGCCAGTAGCAGAAGAGGTTGTACCTGAAGCGCCTGCCGTGCTGCAGGCCGTGGCCGAGGTGCCCCAGTCCGGTGCGATTCTCATGTCCTCTCCCGAGAAGCTCTTGCAGGGTATCTACGTCTCCTGCGCCCTTATCCTCCTGCTTGCGCTCATTCTCGTAACTCGCATGGAGTTCAAGCGCCACCACTTCCAGCATGTGGTTGCGGTCGGATGCCTCCTGCTGTTGATGGGTGGTCTGTTTATTGTGGCTGACCGTCTTATTTTCACGGATCCGATCATCGCAGGAGCCTGGGCGGCCAGCTAGTTGCATTCTCCCGAGCCCTCTTATATAGTCTCTCTATCCCGCAGGGCGGGATTTTCATTACCTCAATGCCAACGATTAACCAGCTCCAGAAGAAGCGTCGCAAGACGCCAGCAAGGAAGTCCAAAGTCCTTGCTCTTCAGCGTGGCTTTAATCACCTTGAGAACCGCCCTACTTTCTACCCGTCTCCTTTCAAGCGCGGTACCTGCATCAAGGTAACCACTAAGACTCCTCGCAAGCCGAACTCAGCTATCCGCAAGATCGCTCGCGTACGCCTTACGAATGGTCAGGAAATCACCGCCTACATTCCAGGCGAGGGCCACAACCTCCAGGAGCACTCAGTGGTCATGGTGCGCGGAGGCCGTGTGAAGGACATCGGCGTGCAGTACACCGTCGTTCGCGGACGCTTGGATACCGCAGGTATCGAGAAGCGCCGCCGCGGCCGCTCACGTTACGGTGCTAAGAAGCCTAAGTAATCCCTATGCGTCGTCCCCTTAAAAAGCGTGCTCCCCGCGTTCCCGATATCGAATACAAGTCCGAGGCTATTGCTCGCTTCATCAATACGGTGATGCAGGACGGCAAGAAGGACACTGCCCGCAAGGTTGTGTACGCAGCCCTCGAAATCATCAAGAAGGATGCTGATCCGCTTGAGACCTTTGAGACTGCAATTCGCAACGTGTCTCCTTTGATGGAAGTCCGCTCCCGCCGCGTCGGAGGCGCAAACTATCAGGTGCCGCGCGAAGTTCCCCAGCAGCGCCGCGTCTCACTCGCATACCGCTGGCTCATCAACGCAGCCCGCGCAAAGAAGGGCAAGCCGATGGCGGAGAAGCTCGCAAACGAGATTCTTCTCGCAGCTAAGAACGAGGGCGAGGCAATCAAGAAGAAGGAGGACATGCACCGCATGGCAGACGCCAACAAGGCATTCGCCCACTTCGCTTGGTAAGACAGCCAAAACCGCTCCGAAAGGGGCGGTTTTGCTATATGGAACCATGTGCGTATACTCGATTCCAGAAGCTATTTCCAACCATTAGACAGTAAAGGAGGTGTCGCATGTCAAAACTCATGTACGGCATCAAAGCTTCAACCGGAGTCCGCAAGACTCCCAACCTCGAGGCGTCGCTTGAGACCGAGATTCTCCTCAACGGGGGATTCGAGGTCGAGCGAACGGAACAACATGGCGGTGTTGCTTGGGTATACGGGAAGACCGTCCTCGACGGGTACCCTGGCTACGTCCTTGGTAGTGACCTCATGCAGGGAACGCCTCGCGTGACGCACCGCGTCGCAGACGTACGCGTCGCTGTGTACCGCAAGCCAAGCCATCAGTATCCGACCGACCTTCTACTCCCGATGAACGCGAGGGTAGAGGCGACGATCGAAGAAAACAGCTTGCTGCATGTACCTTCAGTGCGCGGCTGGATCAAGAAAAACCAGCTCATGCGCATCGGCGAACATGCAGAAGACTTTGTTGCGGAAGCGATGAAGTTCGAGCACACCGCCTACGGCTGGGGCAGAGTGAACGGCGTCTATGGCGTCGATTGCTCAGCTCTAGTGCAGAATGCACTTCTGGCTTGTGGAACGGTCGTCCCTCGGGACTCCGGGCCGCAAAGCGAGAGTGTTGGTGTCGTGTGCACGGAAGAACGTGCGCGCGGCGACCTGGTCTTCTGGGACGGGCATGTGGGGATCATGGTGAATGCCGTGCATCTGCTGCACGCCTCCTACCGCGAAGGCCGGGTGCTCATCGAGCCGTATGACGACGTCGTCAGAAAGCGCGGTGAGCCTACCGTTCGGCGGCGCATCGTCTAAAGGAAAGGCGCGGACCAGAGGTCCGCGCCTTTTGCTTTTCAGAATGAGTTAAAGTCCTGAGCAACCTCCCGGCTATGTTCCTGATAGGTTTTCGTTCTGTCTTCAAATCCCAGAAGACTCAGATCCACGTGTTGTGGACCAACCCAAAGCCGGCAGTTTTCATCAACTGCCCGGGTTTGATCGGTGGATGAGAAGAACCGGTCGCCCGTGCGCCACCCGAGAAGGGAAACCTCAACCGCAATGTCGGTATCACTGGTCACTTCCCTGAATCCGAGTGCGCCGAGATTTCTCGGTACTGGTCGGTTAGGCATTTATGCCTCCTCTGCTCGCTTCTGCGAGGACCTTAGCATAAGTTGCGTTTTGCCCCCAGAATCAGTATCTTACAAGTAACGCAATCACGCGCCTTTTTATTTATCCCTACACTATATGAATCGCGATTATCCATTGGATCGAGTGCGCAACTTCGGTATCGTCGCCCACGTGGACGCCGGCAAGACCACCACGTCTGAGCGCGTCTTGTTCTACACCGGCTCCCAGCACAAGATCGGCGAGGTGCACGAAGGAGAGACCACCACTGACTGGATGGAGCAGGAGCGCGAGCGCGGCATCACCATTACCGCAGCTGCTATTACCTGTTTCTGGACCAAGTCCATGGAGGCGGACAAGAAGGACACGTCTAAGAAGTACCGCTTCAACGTGATCGACACCCCAGGACACATCGACTTCACCGCAGAGGTGAAGCGCTCGATGCGCGTACTCGACGGTGCGATCGTTGTGTTCGACGGCGTGGCAGGAGTAGAGCCGCAGTCTGAGACCAACTGGCGCTACGCTGACGAAGCGAAGGTGCCGCGCGTCTGTTTCATCAACAAGCTGGACCGCACGGGTGCCTCATTCGAGGATTCCTACGCATCTATTCTTGATCGCTTGAGCAAGAAGGCGGTACGCGCGCAGATTCCTATGGGCGCAGAGGGAGATTTCGAAGGCGTGATCGACCTCCTTTCTATGAAGGCCTACACCTTCTCCGGCAAGATGGGCGAGAACGTAATCGAGGGCGAGGTTCCTGAGCAGTATGTAGAGGAAGCGAAGAAATATCGCGCAGAGTTCATCGAGCGCATCGTCGAGCACGACGAGACCATGATGAATGCCTTCTTCGAGGGCACCGAGCCTTCCTTGGAGGATCTGAAGAAGACACTTCGCAAGGCGGTTATCGCAAACGAGATCTTCCCGGTCTACACCGGATCTGCCTTGAAGAACAAGGGTGTGCAGCTCGTGCTGGACGCTGTGGTGGACTACCTTCCATCGCCGCTTGATCTTCCGGCGGTAAAGGGAACTAACCCGAAGACCGGCGAAGAGATTACCCGCACTGCGTCAGACGCAGAGCCGTTCACCGCGCTTGCCTTCAAGCTTCAGACCGACCCATTCGTGGGCGCTCTTACCTTCTTCCGCGTGTACGCAGGATCTGTTTCTGCAGGTTCCTACATTTACAACGCAAACACCGGCTCTAAGGAGCGCGTCGGCCGCATTGTACGTTTGCAGGCAGATAAGCGCGAAGAAGTGGAGCAGGTCTTCACCGGAGAAATCGCAGCCTTCGTGGGCATGAAGGACACTAAGACCTCACACACTCTTTGTGACGAGGCAAATCCGATCATCCTCGAGCAGATTAAATTCCCAGAGCCAGTGGTGTCGCTTCGCATCGAGCCTGCAACTAAGGCAGACCAGGAGAAGATGGGTACCGCAATCCGCAAGCTTGCAGATGAGGACCCGACCTTCAAGGTGACTTCAGACGAAGAGACTGCAGAGACCATCATTTCAGGCATGGGTGAGCTCCACCTTGAGATTCTCGTGGACCGCATGAAGCGCGAGTTTAATGTGGTTGCAAACGTTGGTAAGCCGCAGGTGGCATACCGCGAGACCATCATGGGCTCATCAGAGGTTGAAGGTAAGTACATCAAGCAGACCGGCGGTAAGGGTCAGTACGGCCATGTGAAGATCAAGATGAAGCATCTTGAGCCGCTTGATCCTGAGGCGAAGCTTCCTAAGAACGTGACTCGCGAGGATCATTTCGAGTTTATTAACAACATCAAGGGAGGCGCGATTCCAGGCGAGTTCATCAACCCGATTGAGAAGGGTATTCGCGAGGCAATGTCCCGCGGTATCTTGGCAGGCTACCCAGTGGTAGACGTGTCAGTAGACCTCTACGACGGCTCCTTCCACGACGTGGACTCCTCTGAAATCGCCTTCAAGATCGCAGCATCTATGGCCTTCCAGGAGGGTGCGCAGAAGGCTAAGCCGGTTATCCTCGAGCCGATCATGGCTGTCGAGGTGGTCGTGCCTGAGCAGTTCATGGGTGACATCACTGGCTCACTCTCCGGCAAGCGCGGTGCGATCGAGGGCATGGAGGATCGCGGCATGAACAAGGCCATCAAGGCCAAGGTGCCGCTTTCGGAAATGTTCGGTTACACCACCACCCTTCGTTCTATGACCGAAGGACGTGGTTCCATGACTATGGAATTCGACCACTACGAAGTCGTGCCGAACAACGTGGCGCAGGACATCATCGCAGCTCGCAAGTAAGTGAGTTAGGTACCAAAACAAGCCGCTTCTATAGCGGCTTTTTTGGTGGTAGCATCACCACAGGCAACTGGAGGCAGACACATGTCTAAACACTATGTGCGACGGGTGTCCTCTGCGTTCACGATGTACCTTGAACAGCAGGGAACAGCCTATGAGCGTACGTCAGGGCGCGGAAAGGCGCGCAGCCTTCGATTCACGATCCAACTGCCATCCGCCGGAGCAAGGCACTGTCGGTTGGTACAGGTACACGGAGATCTCTACTTCATCGTGCAGGTCGGGCGATTTAAGCCGATTCGCCTGCGCGGACTCGGGGAGTTTCTGGAAGACCTTACTCTCTCTCGTATTGAGGTAGTAAACGGTCGCATCAAGTGGGCCCTTCCGCTTGATGAGGAAACCTTTCCCGGTATGGATGTCGTTGGACTATTCAAAACCGTCGACGAAGATATTTCCGCAACGCTTGCAACGCTGCGCCGCATAGCGCCCCACCCGTACGCCGCTCCGCCGTTCTGGATTCCAGCACCGCGGCATGGTGGTGAACACTACCCTCAGTAAGTAAACGCCCCGAGAGCAATCTCGGGGCGTTTTCTGTTACGCATCTTCCGCCGGATTAGGCGGTGCGTGGCTGCGATAGTGCCGGTAGGCACCTATCGCAACGTAGCCAAGGAACACTGCAGCCAGGATCCAGCCGACGAAGTCGAACACGAACCCAAGTGGTCCAAGCAGCATCAGGGTGAGCCCCAGGTAGATAATGACTACCACAGAGCGCCATCCGGTTGATAGCTGCTTGAAGACATGGTTGAGGGCAGTGCGGGCTCGCTCGTTGTCTATCTTCATGAGCGGTCCTCCTCTCTGGTAGAGAGTTGTACCAGAGTGGGGGCTACTAAGCTAGGGGTAGGGAGGGGGTGCTATACTCCCGGCATGGCAATGCACACAGAACGCGCTACTGAGTCGAGCAAGAAAACGGTCGACCAGATGCTTGACCGTCCCGGATTCGCAGAGTTTCTCGCTGATTTAAAAGAAAGTCGCAAGATAGAGGGTGAGGCAAGCGAGCGTTTTATGAGCGAGGGTATCGAAGTATACGAGCGCTTCGACAAACTGCAGGAGGGACTCAAGAAGCTCTACAGTCAGGAGCTCAAGGAAGAGCTTGGCGTTGCGCTTGATGCTGCAGGAACACAGGCGCTGGAAGCATATTTGCGCAAGGAAGTGATGGAGAACCCAGACACGCTCAAGAACATGGAGCGCCTGCTTGCAAAGCACAAAGAGCAGTCAGGGCGCGTGCGTGAGCTCGAGCAGGAATTCGATGTGCGCATCAAGGGTGCAAAGGACAAGAAGGCGTTTGAAGCGGATCTTGAGAACGTCGGCACGATGCGCAAGCGTCTATGGGGAGGCTTGGGCCACTTCGCAAACAACGGTTTCGCTGCTTCTCGTGAGAAGCTTCGAGAGCGCTACGGCTTTGAAGGTATGGCAAACAAGGGTACGCGCGAGAACATTCAGGCAGTCGCGCAGTCGCGTCTGAAGCTGCTTGAAGTACGCCAGGAACTGCTTGGCCGTATGCTGCAGGATGAAGCGGTTGCTGGTGCAGTTCGGGAGGCTACGAAGCAAGAGCTTGCACGGCTCGCTCGAGGCACTTTCGGAGAGATAGGCAGGGTGGGAGGAGTATTCAATTCGCTCAAGGAGCTCTCCGAGCGCTCGGGCGTCTCACCGGAGCTTCTTCCGGAAGGACACGAGATTGATACGGATCTTGATAAGCACATCGAGG
>CAZTMV010000014.1:10446-15663 GCA_964615225.1 uncultured Candidatus Saccharibacteria bacterium | reverse complement strand
TTTGCTACACTCCACCCTATGGAACCCCTTATCCGCAAGGCCGTAGCCGAGGCGCTCGAGAAGCTCGGTGCGCCTGACACACACTTTGCAGTCGAATGGCCTGCGGATCTTTCGCATGGCGACTATGCGACGAATGCTGCCATGGCAGCTGCGAAGGCGCTTGGCAAAAACCCGAAGGTGCTCGCAGAGGAACTCGCACCCCTTATACAAGAGAAGCTTGGCGCAGCGGTAGAGAAGGTGGAGGTTGCGGGACCGGGGTTCATCAACCTTACGCTTGCACGCTCGTATTTTTCAGGCGTTCTGGACGCTGTCCGCGCTGCAGACCAGGAGTGGGGCATGGGCTCTGCAAATGAAGGAAAGCGCATTATCGTGGAGTACTCGTGCCCGAATCCGTTTAAGGCGATGCATATCGGGCATTTGATGAGCACCGTGATTGGCGAAGCGGTCTCGCGCGTTGTACAGAACTCCGGCGCGACTGTCGCGCGCGACTCCTATGGCGGAGACGTGGGCCCGCATGTTGCTAAAGCACTGTGGGCGCTTCAAAAGGACGGGGCAGTAGAGGTAGCAAGCGAAGCAGAGGTGGACGCGGCGTACGCGCGTGGAAGTAAAGCATACGAAGAGAGCGAAGCAGCGAAAGCGGAAATCGATTCCTTGAACCAAGAACTCTATAAGGGCGAGGATGCTGCGCTTATGGATCTTTGGCGTAGGGCACGCGAAGCATGTCTTGAGGCATTCCGCGATATCTACAAAGTGCTCGGCACGCAGTTCGATTATTTCTTTTTTGAGAGCGAGACGGCACAGATTGGTATTGAGAAGGTGCGCGAAGCACTTACAAAGGGCGTGTTTGCTGAAAGCGATGGCGCCATCATTTACGAAGGAGAGAAGAAGGGCCTCCACACACTCGTGTTTATTACGTCGCGTGGCACGCCGACGTATGAAGCGAAGGAAATTGGCCTCGCGTTCTACAAAGAAGAGCGCTGGCCGTCTGACGCTGCATACATTTTGACTGCAGCAGAACAGATCGGACATTTCCAGGTCGTGAAAGCTGCGCTTGAAGATGTTGCGCCTGCGCTTGGGGCAAAGACGCACCATGTGCCGCACGGCTTCCTGCGCCTGACGACCGGCAAGATGTCGTCTCGCGAAGGAAATACTGTGACGGCGAAGTCGTTGATCAACGATATGATCAAAACGGCGTCCGGAAAGAATGACGACCCTTTGATCGCCGAACAGGTTGCGATTGCTGCCATTAAGTACATGATTTTGCGCCAGGCTCCCGGCGGTGACATTATTTTTGATCCGGAGAAATCGCTTTCTATGGATGGAGACTCCGGCCCGTACCTGCAGTACGCACTTGTGCGTGCAAAGAAACTGCTGGCCTATGACGGCTCGGGAGGGGAAGCGGTTCCCGCAGTGCCCTACATCATCGAGCGCTTGATTGCGCGCTTCCCGGAAGTTGCGGCGCGCGCAGCCAAAGAAAAGTCTCCACACTATGTTGCGCAGTATCTGACGCAGCTTGCTGCTGCCTGGAATTCCTTCTATGCAAGCGAGCAGGTGCTCGGTTCTCCTGAGGAAGCGTACAAGCTCAAGGTCGCGCGCGCCTTTGCGCTCACTATGGAGCGCGGGCTCTGGCTTTTGGGTATCCCCGCCCCGGAGCGAATGTAGGGCTTGCATCCCTTTTTGCGTGCTATGCTCCTTTCCCATAGCCCGGACTTGCGGGCTATGTTTAGAGGAGGAAGCTGATGAACGCTCCGGTATCCAAACAGAGTCCCGCTCGGAACTCAAAGAAGGTATCGAAAAAGCGAGGCGGTTTCTTGTCCAGGGTTCGTCTCTGGAAAAAGAACATCGGCGGCTGTCTGTACCAGCAGTCCCGGCGCCACAAAAAAGATCTCAGCACCAACTATCTCGTTTCGCTCGCGCCGCAATCGGCCTGAGCACGGGATTTCCGCACGAGGCCGGCGCGCAGAGCGCCGGTCTTTTCTTTTATCCAATAACCTCATAGGATAGGAAAGTCATGGCAGAAACTCCTAAGGCCGAGGTGGCCAAGAAAGAAGAGGCTGTTCTCGCGTTCTGGAAGGAGCGGGGGATTTTCGAGAAGACGCTCACCAAAGATGCTCCGAAAGGGGAGTACACGTTTTACGATGGGCCGCCGTTTGCAACCGGCCTTCCGCACCAGGGTTCGCTCCTGTCGTCCGTATCTAAGGACTTTATGCCGCGCTACAAGACGATGCGCGGATACCGCGTGCGCCGCCGCTGGGGCTGGGACACGCACGGGCTTCCGATCGAGTCCTTGGTAGAGAAGAAGCTTGGTTTGAAGAATAAGAAAGAAATCTTGCAGATAGGCATCGAGGAGTTCAACGAAACTGCGCGCTCGATGGTGCTTGAGTACGTGCATGAATGGAAGCGCTATATCGACCGCCTCGGCCGCTTCGTTGATTTTGATAACTCCTACAAGACCATGGACGCTTCGTTCATGGAGAGTGTGTGGTGGGGCTTGAAGCGTATCCATGACCAAGGACGCCTCTATGAAGGCCGTAAGGTGCTCATGTTCTGTACGCACTGCGAAACCCCGCTCGCCAAAGCGGAGATCGCAATGGACAACACGTACAAGGACATCACCGAAGAAGCGGTGACGATCAAGTTCAAGGTAATGAATGCCGCGGAGTTTAAGCTCCCTGAGAACACATTCGTACTTGCGTGGACCACGACGCCATGGACCTTGCCAGGTAATGTCGCGCTTGCGGTCGGACCTGACATCAGCTACGGCGTATACACGCACGAAGGCGCGCACCTCATTGCCGCTGTCGAGCGCGCAGAATCGCTCGGACTCTCAAATCCGATGCAAGAAGTGAAAGGGAGTGAGCTTGTCGGACTCGCGTACGAGCCGCTGTTTGCGATTGCAAAGGTTGCGGCGCATGCAGGCAAGAAGTGGACGGTGCTCCCAGCGGATTTCGTGACGACAACGGATGGAACGGGCATCGTGCATACCGCTGTCATCTACGGCGAGGACGACTATCAGCTTGGCGTGAAAGAAGAACTGCCAATGGTTCCGCTGTTGAATCCGAACGGTACCTACAACACCGATGCTCCGGAATTCCTACATGGCCAGTACATAAAAAAAGCAGAGCCGTTGATCAAGGAAGATCTGGAGAAGCGCGGCCTATTGTTTGCGCGCGCAATGAACACACACTCGTACCCGCACTGCTATCGCTGCGGCACGCCGCTTATATACAATGCCGTCTCGTCTTGGTTCATTAACATCCAGAGCGTAAAGGACAAGCTGCTCTCGGAAAATGAAAAGATCACCTGGGTGCCGGGGCATTTGAAACATGGCCGCTTCAAGCACATTCTCGAGAACGCTCCTGACTGGACCATTTCGCGTAATCGTTTTTGGGCGTCCCCGCTCCCGATCTGGAAGGACAGCAAAGGCAATGTGACTGTTGTTGGTTCAGTCGACGAGCTTACATCGCTCACGAAGAAGTCCGGCAACCGCTATCTCATCATGCGCCATGGCGAGTCGGAGAAGAACCTTAAGAGGATTGTAAGTTCGGATCCGAATGACGGGTATCACCTGACGGAAGCCGGCAGGGAAGCTGTACGCGTTGCTGCTAAGACTATTACTGGCTCGGTGGATATGATCATCAGCTCGGAGTTTACGCGCACCAAAGAGACTGCAGAGGAGGTCCGCACGACACTCGGGCTTCCTGAGTCGGTACACACGATCGATGCCCGCTTGAACGAGCACAAGGCCGGCGTATTTGATTCCAAGCCTTCAAGTGAAATACGCGCTCACTATGCTAATCGTGTCGAGGAATTGTTTGATGTGCCGCTTGAAGGTGGAGAATCATTCAATGACCTTCGCAGGCGCTTCGGCGAAATGCTCTATGAGCTTGAGCGCACGCATACCAACAAGACCATTCTACTCGTGTCGCACGGGTGGCCGCTCTCTATGCTCAAGCTGCTTGCTGCAGGCAAGGAGCGTTCAGAAATTGGGAAGCGCTTGCTCCAGGACGAGCCGATAGTGGGAGTTATCGAGGAGCTCGATTTCACACCGCTCCCGCATAACCGCGACTACGAGCTCGATCTGCATTTGCCGTACATCGACCGCATTGCTCTAGAAAAGGATGGTGAACTCCTGACTCGCACGCCGGAGGTTGTGGACTGCTGGGTGGAGTCGGGCTCCATGCCGTTTGCGGAGTACCACTATCCCTTCGAGAACCAGAAGGAGTTCGAGAAGCGCGCCCCAGGAGATTTCGTGTCTGAGTACATCGGACAGACTCGCGCCTGGTTCTACTACATGCACGCGATATCGGTCGAGCTCTTTGGTAGGGCATCCTTCCGTAACGTAATTACGACCGGTAACGTGCTCGCTAAAGACGGCGCCAAGCTCTCCAAGAGCAAGAATAACTACACCGACCCATATGCGCTCTTTGATGCGTATGGCGCGGACGCGTTTCGCTATTACATGCTTGCAAGCCCAGTCATGCTCGCCGAGGATCTTACGTTCCGCGATGAGGATGTGAAGGATGCGCATGCGCGTGTCGTAAATATGCTCAGGAACGTGCTCTCGTTCTACCTGCTCTATAAGGGAGAGCTTGTTGAAGGGAAGGGTGCTGTGGCTCATCCGCTTGATCGCTGGATCCGCGCACGCCTGCAGGAGACTGCCGCAAGCGTTACTGATGCCTTTGATCACTACGACGTGCCTAAGGGCGTACGCCTGTACAAGCAGTTTATCGACGACCTTTCAACCTGGTACTTGCGCCGTTCGCGCGACCGTATGAAGGGTACAGACGAGGCGGACAAGCAGGCTGCGCTCCACACGCTTCGCTTCGTGCTTACGGAGTTCTCGAAGCTCATTGCTCCGGCAACTCCGTTTGTTGCGGAAGAGATATTCCAAAGCGTACGCACTGAGGCTGATCCGGAAAGCGTGCATCTGGCAGCATGGCCGCAGCTTGCTCCATCGTTCTTTGACCGCTTCCTTGGCCGCGACAAGAATCTGTCTGCGGACATGGAGCGTGTACGCGCGCTTGCCTCAGAGGCGCTCATGTTGCGCCAGAAGTCAGGCATCAAGGTGCGCCAACCGCTTGCATCCCTGTCTATTCCAGGCGCTCTTTCTCCAGAACTTATGTCTATTCTTGCAGACGAGCTGAACGTAAAGACGATTGTGCAGGGAGCGAAAGAGATGACGCTCGACACGAAGCTTACGCCGGAGCTCATCAA
>CAZTMV010000014.1:0-10346 GCA_964615225.1 uncultured Candidatus Saccharibacteria bacterium | reverse complement strand
AATCTGGTGCGCAACCGCGCGCGTGAACTGACGCGCGGACAGCGTGCTCGGGCAGGAAGGGTAGCGACGCTGATTTTGCGTTTGGTGCACGGTGAGATGAACGGCCCTGAGCTCTTTCTTATATTCTCCTCCTTTTTAGATGCGCTCCCAGGTTTGAGCGAAGATGATGCAGATGCTGCAGAGACGCTTGCAGTACTGCGTCTGCTTGAAATCTTGGGTCTTGCGGAAGCGGTTTCGTTTGAAGACTACAGCGCTGAAGCGCTCGCACATGTACGCGATAATCGCCGCGACTACATTCTTCGCGTGAACAAAGGAATCGGCGCATCAGGGCTCTAGCGCTTGGTATACTGGTGCGTAATGGAGAAAAAAGACGCGAACGATAGCGCGCTTGGACGGCTGCAAGATCGCCTGTATTCGCCGCGCCCGGTCGACGGCGTCGTTGCAGATCCGCTCCGCCAGTACGCGCCGCAAAAGCCTGAAGGGTGGAAGCAAGACCAAACACCTACTATGCCAGGCGAGAAACCGTCTCGTTTTTCAGGTACGGCCATTTTTCTTATGTTTGCTGCAGGCTTTTTCGTGCTTGCGGGTATTGCAGCAGCGACCGTGCTGTTTCTTGGTGGCCGCTCGGTCTCAAGTGATCATCTTTCCATTGCTGTTCAGGGACCGACTACGGTTTCAGGCGGTGAGAGCGTGCCGCTTTTGATCACGATTACCAACGACAATCCGCTACCGGTGCAGGGCGCCAAGCTCTCAATTGATTTCCCTGAAGGCGTGTATTCAAGCGAGGATGCGTCCGAGCCGCTTTTGCATATTGTTGAGGAGCTTGGTGATATTGCGCCTGGAGCAAGCGTGCGTAAGACCGTGCGTGCTGCTTTCTTCGGCGAGGAGAATCGCCGACTCTCAATTCCAATCTCCGTCGAGTATCGCACCGAGAACTCCAATGCAACGTTTATAACCAACGACTCCTACGATCTGATAATCGCAACGGCGCCCGTCACGCTTTCCGTTGAAAGCTTGTCAGAGGTCCCGGCTGGCCAGCCAGTCACGCTCAGGCTTCGCGTGCGCTCAAACGCAGTGGCGCCGCTGCAGAACATCGCAGTTCGCGCGAACTATCCATTCGGCTTTCTTGCGGCAGAGACAACGCCTATTGCAACCGATAGCAATCTGTTTGTGCTCGGCACGCTTCAACCGGGAGAAGAACGGGAGATCGTGATCACTGGCCCCCTGTCCGGCATTAGTGGGGAAGAGCGCGTCTTCCAGTTTTCGGTTGGGTCGCTGCGCGCGTCTGACGCTACCGAGTTCGGTGTTGCATATGCCTCCAAAGACGCGAACGTTGCAATCACGCGCTCGTTCCTTGCAGTTGGTATGTCCATCAATCGCGGCGAAGGCGATACGGTCGTGATTGATTCAGGAGACGTACACAACGTGCTTGTGTCATGGGAAAACACGCTTGCTACGCCGGTCTCGGACGGACAAATTTCAATCGAACTTTCTGGAGACGCGCTCGATGCTGGAAGCGTGAAGGCAACCGGCGGCTTCTACCGATCATCGGATCGAACTGTTTTGTTTAGCGGCAGCAGCATGAGCTCGCTTGCAAACCTTGCGCCAGGAGCGTCTGGAAGCGGTAACTTCACGTTCTCAACGAAAACCGGTAACGCGATGAGCTCGCTTCGAAACCCAATCATCACTCTGACCGCTTCAGTCTCGGGCCGCAGGACGGGGGAAGGACGCGTGCCAGAAACGGTAACGTCTACGCTTACGCGCACGCTCAAAGTCGCAACTGATCTAACGATCGCACCTCGTGCCGTGCGCTCCATCGGTCCGTTTGATAACACGGGGCCTTGGCCACCGGTTGCTGACCAGAAGACGACCTATAGCGTGCTGCTGACCGCCCGCAATACCGTAAACTCGGTTGCAAGCGCGCAGGTGAAAACCACGCTTCCGCCGTACGTACGCTTTACGGGTCAATCCAACCCAGCAGGCGCAGTCTCGTTCAACGAGAGCACGCGCGAGGTTATCTGGACCATCGGCGAGCTTGCGGCCGGGGGAAGCAAGGATGCGTCCTTCCAGATAGAGTTCTTGCCAAGTACCTCGCAAAAAGGTACAAGTCCTGCACTGACCGGCGAGTTCCAGATCACCGGATTCGATCGCTTTGTGCAGCAGGAAGTCACCCATACCCACAACGCGCTCAGCACGCAGACGAATTCGGATCCGGCGTACAGCGCTGACAAAGGAGTCGTCAAATAACGCATATGCCACACACACCAGCAAAGCTTGAAGATATCGTATCGCTCGCAAAGCGCCGCGGATTTGTATATCCGGGTTCTGAAATCTATGGAGGACTTGCCGGAACGTTTGATTACGGTCCGCTGGGTGTAGCGCTCAAAAACAATATTAAGAATTTGTGGTGGAAGCGTTTCGTGACTGACCGCGAGGACATGTACGGCGTTGATGCGGCAATCCTCATGAACCCAAAAGCATGGGAGGCGTCTGGACACGTTTCTGGCTTTAACGATCCGATGGTTGAGTGTGCAAACTGCAAAGGCCGTTTCCGTGCGGACCATCTTGAGGATCCAAACGTATGCCCGTCTTGTGATAAGAAGGGAACACTCGGCGCTGCTAAGCAGTTCAACATGATGTTTAAGACGCAGGTAGGTGCGACGGAAGATCCGTCTGCAGTTACGTACTTGCGTCCGGAGACTGCTGGGGGTATGTTCGTGAATTTCAAAAACATTATCGACTCCTTCCATCCGAAGCTCCCGTTTGGTCTCGCGCAGATCGGTAAGGCGTTTCGAAACGAGATTGCACCACGTGACTTCGTATTTCGTTCGCGTGAGTTCGAGCAGATGGAGGTTGAGTACTTTATCCGTCCTGAAAACTGGGAAGCAGCGTTTGAGGAGTGGCATGGCATCATGCACGCATTTGCAGCAGAGATCGGACTGCCTAAAGAGGCCGTACATGACCTTGAAGTTGCCGCAGAAGATCGCGCACATTACTCCAAGCGCACGATCGACTTCGAGTTCGACTACTCGTTCGGTCGCAAGGAGTTGTGGGGACTTGCATACCGTACGGACTTCGATCTTTCCGCGCACAGCGGCATGTCTAAGGTCGAACTCTCGTACTTTGATGACGAGACCAAGGAGCGCATCACGCCGCATGTAATCGAGCCATCGCTTGGTGTCGACCGCACCCTGCTTGCCGTACTCACAAGCGCATACACTGAGGACGAGCTCGGGGGAGAGAAGCGCAGCTATCTGAAGCTCCCGCCTGTCATCGCACCATACCGTGCGGCTGTGTTTCCGCTGCTTCGCAATAAGCCGGAATTGGTTGCAAAGGCGCGTGCAGTCTTCGGACTCTTGAAGCAGGCGGGCATCGTCGCGATTTTTGATGACAACGGCAATATCGGCAAGCGCTACCGCCGTCAGGACGAGATCGGCACGCCTGCATGTATCACGATTGATTTCGACACGCTCGAGAATGATACCGTTACGCTTCGTGATCGAGATACGGGAGAGCAGGAGCGTGTCGCGATTAGCGAGCTTCTCGCAAAGCTTGGATAAGCAAAACGGCACGGACCTTGGGTCCGTGCCGTATTCATTTAGCCCTCGCAGGGAATGATCTGCGTGTCGCCGATATCGGCCGCTTGCGTGAAGCAGGGGTCGATTGGCTGCAGGATGAGGACGGTGTTCATCGGTGCTTGGCGGTAGTGGTCAATAGCTGCACTGCAGCCGTAGACCATCAGAGCAAGCGTGAGGAGCACGATCTTTACGCTGTGGTTGGGCATTGCGCTCTCCTTGGTACTGAAACGGGTAGCTGTCGGCAAACTACAACATGCACTTTGTATTGTCAAAAAACACCTGCAGGCAAGGCCGTTATGCTAGTATCCCCTTATATGGACTCACAGCATCACTCCATCTCTATTACGTCAGGAACCATGGTGCGCGCGCTTGTTATCGCGGCTGCGGCCTGGGCGCTCTGGCACCTTTCAAGCATCGTGCTTCTTCTCTTGTCTGCGATTGTGATCGCGTCAGCGGTAGAGCCGGGCGTTGAGTTTTTCACCAAGCGCAAGTTCCCGCGTCCGCTTGCGGTTGTGCTGGTGTATCTGATCATTCTCGCACTGTTTGCGCTTCTCATCTGGTCGTTTATTCCGCCGCTCCTGGCTGAAGCGCTTGCAGCGCTCGCCATTCTGCCGCAGTTCGTGAGTCAGGTCGGCAATCTCTCGTTCCTGCAGGGAACAGGGGTAGGGCCTAACTTTACGGAAACTATCTTGAGTCTCCAGAATGCATTTGCAAATACTGGCGCCGGCGTCATTCAGTTCCTCTCCTCGATCTTCGGCGGGGCGTTCTACCTCATTCTCACCATCGTGGTCTCGATCTATTTCTCGCTCCAGGAGACCGGCATCGACGACTTCCTGCGGCTCGTGACCCCTCCCAAGCATCGCGACTATGTCCTTAGTCTGTGGCGCCGTTCGCAGAAGAAGATCGGACTCTGGATGCAGGGACAGATCCTGCTTTCGGTGATCATCACGGTGCTTTTGTACCTGGGCCTCTCCCTGCTTGGCGTTGAGTACGCACTCTTGCTTGCGATCTTTGCGGGTGTGATGGAGCTTATTCCGGTATTCGGTTCTCTGGTAGCCGCAGTGCCAGGCATCTTAGTAGCGCTTCTGACTGGCGATCTGACGCTGGTTGCGATTGTTGCAGGTCTCTACTTGATCGTGAACCAGTTCCAGGCGCACCTCATCTATCCGCTCGTGGTCAAGAAGATCGTCGGGGTACCGCCGATCCTCGTGATCATCGCTCTTATCGCTGGCGGACAGCTCGCTGGCTTCCTCGGCGTTCTCTTGGCAGTTCCCGCCGCAGCCTGCATCCAGGAATTTGTGAACGATCTGCAGAAGGGTAAGGTTGCGACTACTTCCTAATGAATCGCTACCTCACCACAACGCTTCCGTACGTTAACGCGGACCCGCATATCGGGTTTGCGCTTGAGATTGTGCAGGCGGACGCACTCGCACGCTACTGGCGCCTTCGCGGAGACAAAGTGTTCTTCTCAACCGGCACCGATGAGCATGGCCAGAAGATTCTTGAAGCTGCCACGAAAGCAGGACAGGAAGTAAAGGAGTACACGGACCACTACGCTGCTGAGTTCCGTAAGCTCAAGGAGGCATTGGATATTTCAAACGACACTTTCATCCGCACCACGGATCCCGCGCACTACGCTGCCGCACAAGAAATGTGGAAGCTCTGCGAAGCGGCCGGCGATATCTACAAGAAGTCGTACACCGGCTCGTACTGCGTCGGCTGCGAAGCATACAAGACGGAGAAAGATCTGGATGCAGAAGGGCGCTGTGCGCTCCATCCGAATGCGGATCTGCAGACGGTAACGGAAGAAAACTACTTTTTCCGTTTCTCCAACTACCAGGACAAGCTGCTGGCATACCTCTCACGCCCTGGCGTCATTGTGCCGGAGTGGCGCCGGGAAGAGGCGATCAACTTCGTGCAGGGGGGATTGGAAGATTTCAGCATTTCGCGTGAGAAGGCGCGCTTGTCGTGGGGCGTACCCGTTCCCGCAGACGACTCCCAGGTAATGTACGTCTGGTTTGATGCGCTCACGAACTACATTTCTACGCTCGGCTGGCCGACTGAAGCGGGGAACTTTGAAGACTTCTGGACTAACGGCACCACGCTGCAGGTAGCGGGCAAGGATCAGGTGCGTTTCCAGTCCCTTATGTGGCAGGCGATGCTCATGTCTGCAAACGTTAAGAACACAGATCAGGTGTTTTATCACGGATTCATCAACTCGGGCGGGCAGAAAATGTCCAAGTCTCTAGGTAACGTTATTAGTCCGTATGAGCTTACCGGCAAGTACGGTACGGATGCGACGCGCTTTCTGCTGCTTCGCCATGTGCATCCGGTCGAGGATTCGGACGTCACCTGGGAAAAGCTTGATGAGTGGTACAACGCTGACCTGGTAAACGGGCTTGGCAACCTTGTCTCGCGCGTCATGAAGCTTGCAGAAGAGCATCTTCCTGCACCGATTGATATTCGCGACCACCGCCAGGAACTCGATCGCGCCTTTCTCGATAAGCTGGATAACTACGATTTTCAGGGAGCGATGCAGTTCATCATGGACTTTGTGGCGAAGGGAGATCTGTTTATGACCGAGCGCGCGCCGTACAAGAAGGTCAAAGACGAGGCGACGAAAGCGGAGGGCGTTGCGGAGATCCAGGACCTCGTGCTGCATATCGGGCTTATTGCCGTCTATCTGGCGCCGTTCATGCCCGCAACCGCAAACGCCATTCAGGCCGCCATTCAGGAGAACCGCAAGCCGATCAATCTATTTCCGCGGCTTGGCTAGGCAACGAAAGGGAGGCATTGACAATACCTGCGCTTTGTGATACTATTACCTTCGGTAAGGTGAGGTGTCGTTAACCCCGCACAACGAGGTGTAAAATGACAACCGCAGTACAACAGATGCCGTATGGTTTTCTTGTGTCGGTTCCGACCCGTTTTGGGAGCTCGGTCCGGTTCTCCTTCATTCACATGGAGAAGGACGGCACGCGCGCTCTGGAAATGAGCCCCCACGGAAGTGGCGACCACATTCCAGATCCCCAAGAGCGTCGGCACTACGAACTGGTCGCAACACGCACGTTGCTCAACCAGGGACACACGATCGCCCTATGACATCTGAGGCCGCTCCAATCTATCGGAGCGGCCTCATTCGTTTATGGTAAGGTTTCTGCGATGCGCTATTTCGATGCCCATTGCCACATACAGTTCGACCCCTACGACGCGGATCGCGACGCTATTCTTGCGTCCATGCGCGAGCAGGGAGTGGGCGGACTTATTGTTGGAACCGACCGTGACACCTCTGCGAGGGCCATTGCGCTCGCAAATGGAACAGATCTCTTTGCCGCAGTTGGCCTGCATCCAAATGATAAGCCTCAAGAAGGTTACGACGATGCTGTGTATCGAGCACTTGCTGCTAACCCGAACGTGGTTGCGATAGGGGAATGCGGACTCGACTACTACCGTCCGGAGAATCCGGCAGACGAGAAGGAACGCCAGGTGAACGCTTTCAAGGCGCAGATCAAGCTTGCAGCGGATCTTGATAAGCCCTTAATGATCCATGCGCGTCCGACTAAGGGGACCATGAATGCGTATGAGGACACCATCGAGCTCCTCAAGGAGGCAAAAGGGCTCTATGGCGATACGGTGCGCGGCAACATGCATTTCTATGTAGGCGATCTTGTGGTCACCAAGGAGCTTTTGGCGCTTGGCTGCACATTCTCTTTCACGGCAGTCCTTACGTTTACGAGCGACTACGACGAAGTAGTCCGACTCCTGCCGTTGGAGAGCATTCTCTCAGAGACTGACGCTCCGTATGTGGCCCCAGCCCCTAATCGCGGAAAGCGAAACGACCCTTTGGCGGTCCAGGCGGTCGTGGCAGCCATTGCTCGGATCAAGGGACTTGAGGAGGAGGCAGTCCGGGAGGCTATGGTCCAAAACGCCAAGCGGGTCTTCGGCTTCTAGATTGCAGGCCCGTACGGCACGTGCTAGGATGCCAGCACTATGGCTAAGAAAGAGAAGGACGTCCTGGACGTCGAAGAGACTACTGTTGACGGCGAGAATCACGCCGAGCCTCGCGTATACGAGCTTGGTTTCCATATCGACCCTGAGCTTTCCGTAGAGGAGGCTAAGAAGGCATACCAGGATATGTATGATGTGGCTGCTAAGGCGGGCACTATTGTTGCCGAGGGCGAGCCAGTAAAGATCCCGCTTGCATACACCATCTACCGCCAGGAGACTGCCGGACGCCGCGACTTCGACTCGAGCTACTTCGCTTGGATTGCCTACGAGGCAGACGGAGCAGGGCATGACGCAGTTGGCGCTGCAGCTCGCGATGAGCGCCGCATCTTCCGTTTCCTCGATATTCGCACGACCAAGGAGGAGGCCCAGCACTCAGCAGAAATGCAGGAGCTCCTTGCAAAGGTGCCTGAGTCTGAGGACGCAGAGGTGTCTGATGTTGAGTTGGACGCAGCCCTCAAGGACGTAGAGGTATAATACCGACATGTACCTCAACAAAGCATTCATCTACGGAAACCTCACCCGCGACCCGGAGATGCGTGCGTTGCCGTCCGGCCAGCAGGTAGCGAACTTTTCCGTTGCGACTAACCGCGTCTACAAGGACCGCGATGGTGCGAAGAAGGAGCAGGTTGAGTACCACAATGTCGTCGCGTTCGGCCGTCAAGCAGACCTTATCGGCCAGTACATGAAGAAGGGCAAGGCTATCTTCGTGGAGGGCCGCATTCAGACCCGTTCTTGGGAATCTGAGGGCAAGAAGAACTACCGCACCGAAGTGGTCGTGGAGAACTTCCAGTTCGGCCCGATGGGCGCAGGCATGGGAGGTGGAGCATCCCGCGGCGACGATAGCCGCGACGAGGCGCCGCAGCAGGATCCGGGCGAGGCGATTCAGTACCCAGATGAAGAGATCAATCCGGAAGATATTCCGTTTTAAGTAATCAATTAGTTTATGGCACATCAAGCACAGCGAGAGGAGATCGAGCACAAGAAGTTTGTCGACTACAAGGATGTCGGCTACCTTCGCCAGTTCATGAACCCGCATGCCAAGATGCTTTCAAAGAAGCGTACCGGCATGCCGGCGGACAAGCAGCGCCAGATTGCACTTGCAATCAAGCGCGCCCGCTACATGGCGCTCCTCCCGTACCTCTCTGCATAAAGAAGAGTACGCAAAAACCGCTCCACAAGGGAGTGGTTTTTGTTTGCCGGTATAGAAAGGAAAATGCGCCGAAGTAGGTAAACCTACAACGGCGCATTTCGAGCATCCCCACTTTCGTGACCCACTTGTCGCCGGGTGGTCGCTGAACGCTCGGATCAGATAGCTATAGGGAGGAACACGAGGGGACATCGCGTTTCGAACCGATATAGCCTTCATGCGCGCTTCTGCGCATGCTCGGACGCGATTTCCCGCCCGGTGCATTCCGCTTGGAATGTAACATACGGCTTTCAGAAAGGGAAATAATAAAAGCCCGTCCAGAGCGAGCTTCGCGCTCAATGGACGGGCTTTCGACGCTCCCACACGTTTCCGCGGTTGGGTTTTATCACCGAGTGCCGGTCAGGCCTCGGCGGCGTCTCCGACATCGGCCTCGGCGGGCGCAGGCCTTAGTCGTTGCAGGAGAATAGCACAAGGCTTACGCCTTTTCCATACGCTCAACGTACTCGCCGGTTTCGGTGTTAATGCGCAGGATGTCGCCCTCGTTGATAAACAGGGGAGTGTTTACGGTCGCGCCGGACTCAAGAGTAACGAGCTTGTTGCCGCCGGTTGCAGTATCTCCCTTAACAGCAGGAGGTGCTTCGGTCACTTTCAGGTCTACCTTGATCGGGATTTCGATCATGATCGGCTTTTCTTTGTAAACCAAGACTTCAACTGGAGCGTTCTGGGTAAGCCACTGGACCTGATCATGTACGACGTCCTCGGCAAACGAGAAGCGGTTCTTTGGGTTTCCTACTTCGTTGAACCAGCTCTCGCCGCGGTTGGTGTAGAGGTACACTGCCTCCATCTTCTCGATTTCCGCCTCAGGTACAGACTCGCTCTGGTGGAAGGAGATTTCAACTACTTTGCCGGATACCAGGTGCTGGAGCTTGGTTTGGTTAACCGGCTTTCGCTGCTGCATGCGGAACACGTGCGAGGAAATAACCTTGTACGGTTCGCCGTTGTATTCAATAACCTTTTTCTGGGTGATTTCGTTGTAGGAAAGGATTGCCATAAAAAATGCCCTGCGGGCGGTTAGGTAGGGAAATGGTAGCGGAAGGGAGCCGAAAACGCCAGCCCGCAGGGGCTGGCGTTTTATTCAGTCTTCGCCGGGGTTTTTGACCCGGCCCGTGTTGCCCGCAAAGAGCAGTGCCAGCAGAATCGCAACGATGCCAAGCATCTGGGAAAAGTACTGTGGCGCAAAGATCGCGACGAGTGCCAGCACAACAGCGACGACGCCCATATCGAAGAGAAAGTCGGCGCGACGCTCGCTGGGAGTCATGCTACGCCAGGCATCTCGATATGCCGGCCCCGGTTCAAATCCCTGCAAGAAGCGGGGAATAGGTCTTTTGTCCATGACAAACCTCCTTCTGCAGCAAATGGTAGCACTTCCGCAATCCTTGTTGTATACATAAGACTCAAGCGATCCAATGAGGGATCGCGCTTGAAAGGGGAGAGTGACACATGGCCAAAGACCTGTGCATACACAACGAGCGCCAGCAAGACTGCGCTATCTGCTCCGGCAGCCCCAGCAACAAACTCGACTACCAGCCGCCTTCGCGCCTCACGGCCGACAG
>CAZTMV010000013.1:10289-16148 GCA_964615225.1 uncultured Candidatus Saccharibacteria bacterium | reverse complement strand
TCATGGCCTAGAAGCACCTGGATTGCGGCAGGGTTTGCTCCTTGCTCTGCAAGATAGGTAGCGAAGCCGTGACGCAACGAGTGGGCACTGGTAGGTACATTGATGCCGAGCAGTTCGCGATACCGTTTTATCTTCATCTGTAGATAGTTTGGAGATATTGGTTTTGTTTTGTCTCCAACATTAAGTCCACGCTTTGGGATGAAGAGGAAAGGGGAGTCATCAGCGCGATCCTTGAGGTACTCGTCGATATGCTGTTTGGCGCGGTCAGTCAGGTAGATGAACCGCTGCTTCTTGCCTTTACCTTGGATAAAGACTTTACCGCTCTTATCAAGCTGGTTGCGCTTCAGGTTGATCAGTTCCGAGATACGCATGCCGCTTGCAAACAGTGTCTCAAGCATCGCTCGGTTGCGCTTGGCAACGAACTTATTCTTTTCGAAGGAGCTCGGAGACTCAATGAGCTGAATGAGCTCGTTCAACTCGGCTACCTGACCATGCTTTTTCCCCATACGAAGCAGCTTGATGGATCCAGGCGCAACCGGACACTCATGATCCATGTCAATTAGATAGGTAAAGTACCGGCGTAGGGAAGTGAGTGTGCGATTTATAGACCCGCTCTTCAAATGGACCTGTGCGGTTTGGCCCTCCGCTGTTTTGCGATCATCCGAATTGAGGTAAGCCTTGTACTGCTCTATCGTCTTTTTAGTGATGTTTGAGAAGGGGAGGTTCCCCACTTCTTCTGAAAGAAAAATTTCAAATGTTTTTAGATCGCGCTCGTAGTTGTATAGAGTTTCGCGCGAATAATTATTTGCCTGGATATGCAAAAGGAAGTCATCCAGGAGAGGGAGGGGAGAGTTTTTTCGTGGTTCTTTAGGCATAGTCTTTAAGCTATATAACTGAGTATAATAACTCTAATACTCAACTACAAGCCTAGGAAAGGGGTCTTCTGGGGACAACCACTTCCCCCAGACCTTTTTCAGAAGCGGTGGCTGATAGCGCTTATATGCGCGTATAGTTGCGCTAATTCCTCTCTAGATGGTCCAGAGAAGCTAAATGTCGATAACATATAACTAGTCTATAAGGGAATTATGGGTTATTAAAGCCTCTCCCCTGAGCTCTCGGGTATCCGAGATTCTTCATACGTCCAGTAAGTGGGCCATTTTGTATCTTGCCTGGAATATCTGGTATAGTCCCAGGCGTGCGGGCGTGGAGGTCGTGTCCGGAATGGTCCGGGCCGCCGGTTGATCCCAGGTGCCTTTGCGTCCGCACATCTTCTTCAAAAAACCACCCATGGTTGTCTGGGTGGTTTTTCAACTTCGTACTTCCCTTTTATTTTTTACAAACCGAGAGTGAAGGTTGTGCCGCGAAGCGGGAATGTGCCTTTTACTGATCCATTTGCAGACACTCCAGCAACATCAATTTTGAGCTGCGTTCCGATCTTTCCGGCAGTCGAGCCAAGCAGCGCCTTGATCGTAAAGATGCGAGTCTGGCCAGGCGCGACGGTTGCAACAAGCGGAATGAAGACAGAACCGTTCTTGAATGATGCGGCAACAGTAGTACGCGAGCCGCCTTTATCATCGCTGGTTGCAAAGCCAGTTACAACCGAATCTGCAGCCGAGCCGTTTTCAGTGAGCGTAACGCCAGACAATGTCGTCGTTGCTTTGCCAGTGTTTGAGACGCGAATATAGGCAACAGGAGCCTGAGCGTTAGAGCCTGCAGTTCCGCCCATCAGCAGGGGAATCATAGATACGGAAAGCGAGCCGCCTGCACTTCCCTTGCCAGTAACTGTTAGGGAAGCCGAGTCTGCTTCAATGCGCTTCCCCTTCGCATTCTTTTCAAACAAGGTTACGTCATAGGTACCGGCCTTCAAGGTCTTGGAGACTTTTGTCTTCCACTTCCCCGCCTTCACCTTTACATCGCGGCTTGAGAATACTTTCTTGCCATTTTCGTTTTCTACGACGATGCGCACTGTTTTAGCGTCTGAGATTCCGGACAATGACGGCTTGCTAGTGGTTACAAATAGCGAAGAGTCATCAATCGAGCTTGCGGCAAACGCAGCTCCTGGCATACACACCAAAAGGCCAATAAGAAGTGAGGGGCCGATAACGTTGGTTGTTCTCATGTCACTAGTATACGAACCATTCTCTTTATGAGCGACATTGTGAGGTTATTCATGAAGAACGCCCGGAGGCATGCCTCCGGGCGTTCATTCAAATGAGTGATTTAGTTAGCAGAATCTGCACCATCAATCATGTCTGAGTCGTCTGCGCTCACCTCCATAACGCCGCTGCGAATATGGATGTTTGGAGCGGTTGCAAGAGCCTGGGTCGCATTAGCTGCGTCCATGGTCATAACCTCGCCCGAAGCGTTAACATAGGCGAACATCTGAGCGAACGAAGTTGCAGGAGCTGCTACAGCTGCCACGAGCGCGAGTGCGCCAACAAATGCGAATGTCTTCATAGTCATGGGTTATTAGAGCGCGTTACAGAGTAATGCGTCTGTCATATGTAATACCCCTAGCCCCGTGAAGCGTTTATGAAGGCTTATTTCTCCTCCAAATGGCGAGTAAAGTGCTTCTTGATGGTCTCGTCCAAAGACCGGCTGAAGTTTATGGCGTGCTTGGGTGAGAGCACGATTTCTGAAAGGAGTTCGCCGGTGGCGCCTCGGGGACGCACGAAGGAAAACTGCAGAATGACCGCATCGTCTGACACGGTTACCTGGGTTGCGTTCGCAAACGTTGGCTTGCTGTCTGGAGGGATATTGATCCGGATTTCTTTCTCCGCCATACCTAGTCCATCATGCCCGTAAACGGAGCCAGTAGAGATTCAAACCAGGCGACGAGATAGTCCCAGCCATGCTCAAGCATGTTGGTGAGGTAGGACATGTTGTCCTGGTTGGTTGGGTTCTCGACGAGCGCGCGAAGCGACACACCGAAAAACGAAAGGGCCAAGAGGCCGATGACCACCCAGATGATGAGACGTACCATATACCCCAAAGTATAGAATGCTCCGGTACAATGGCAACATGACCGACCTTAACAAGGCTTTAGCGCATTTTAAGCGCGTTGACCCAGTCCTCCACAAGGCAGCTTTAGCGCACAAACACAAACTGAAAGCTCACACCCGCAAAAACCGCAACCAGCTGTTTGCGGCCTTATGCGAGTCTGTGGTTTCGCAGCAGTTATCGGTAAAGGCGGCCGATACCATCTGGCTGCGTCTGAAGAAAGCGTGCGGTGGCGCGGTAACACCTGAAAGTATTCACAAGATTACGCCAGCTAAGATGCGCGCCTGCGGCTTGTCTGCAGCAAAAGCAAAGACACTCAAAGAGCTTTCAAAAGCGGTGCGCGGGGGACTGGACCTCCCCGCTCTTCGTACTAACTCTCCTGAGGAAGCCACCGCTTCCCTCACCCAGGTCTGGGGTATTGGTCCGTGGACTGCAGAAATGTTCTTGATGTTCGGGCTCGGACACCCGGACATCTTCTCTCCGGGAGACCTTGGTCTGGTGCGCTCAATGGAAACACTTTACGGACTAAAACGGGGCGTGAAGAAGGAAAAGCTCGTACAGATAGCAGAATGCTGGTCACCGCACCGAACAGTTGCGTGCAGGATTTTGTGGCGAGCTCGGGATAGCGTCTAACTGCGTCCTGTGGTATCCATTGCCTTAGGAACCTACACTCCAGGAGAAATCGAATGGGTACCGTACTTTCTACGCTCAAGGAGCACGATGCAGATCAATGGGATTGGCTCGCTGACCACGCCGATTCCATCTACTTGGATGGCGAATGCTATGCATTTGCACTCGCACTTCATCGGGGTCTTGGATGGCCACTTGTCGGCATTATGCAAGGTGACGTTGTTCGCCATGCGCTCGTCCAAGAGTCGAAGGAAACTTTACGTGACGTGCGCGGATCTGTCTCTCATGAGGAAGCAGGAATCCCGTTCGGTATTTCTGCGCCAGTCTTCAAACGCATTGAAGAAGCTGATCTGTTCAACATTCGACCGATCAGCGATGCATCGATCGAAATGGCTCGAAAATACGGTCAGACGCTCTGGCCGGAGCTTGCTTGGAAAGAGCGGCTATCCGATAAAGCAGTCGAGTTCGTTAACGACCTTGAGGCGCTTTGTCGGAAGCACGGCATGTGGATCTGGGGACAGATTCACGCGCAAATGCCGCTTATTTCTCCACTGGATGAAGAAATATTCCAAGGCTACAAACTAGCTCCGACCATCCACGGGACAACGTTCACGCTTGATCGGATCCTTGAGCGCACATAAAAAGAAACTGCCGCGACGAGTTCGCGGCAGTTTTTATTTTTTCCATCCCAAAACAGATCCCAGCATCCGGTACAACTCATTCGCTTCCCCTTTGCTGATTTCCCATTCGGTCTGCGAATCTGGCCCGCTCATATGAATTTCAATAGCCTCAACGCCATGCACATCCGTCTTGCGCACCTCAATCGTGACATCGTGCCCTATTTCATTACGAAAATGGTGGATCATAGGTAGGACATCGGGTTGAGGTACGCTTCTTTTGGCGCTACCGGCATCTTTGCCGATGCGCACGGCGAGGTTGCGCCGCGGTACTCCGCAAGACTCATGATCTGCACAGCTTGCGATGCATACACAGCAAAGTGCAGGTGCGGGCCGGTTGCGTACCCGGTCATACCGGAGTAGCCGATCACGTCACCGGTTGCAAGTGACTGACCTTTCGATACCTGGATCGACGAGAGGTGCGCGTACAGCGTTGCAAGGCCGTTGGAGTGCTTGATGACCACCCATTTACCAAACGAGTAGCAGCCGGAAACAGCATCCGTATTACCAGTGTCCATGACAGTACCTGAGAGTGCGGCTTCAATCGGCGTACCGGTCGGCGCGCCAAAGTCCACGCCGTTGTGTCCCGAACCGTTGTATACCTGCGGGTTTGCAGTTGAGAACGCGGTTGTGCCGAAGTACTGCGTGATGCAGTGAATATTACCCAAGGCTCCAGACTTTGCGGAGCAACCTGAAATGAAGTTCGAACTGAACGGCCACTTCAATACGCCGGACCCGACCGATGCAATTGCGGTGGAGTCGACCGTAACATTGAGACTATCCTCGAGGCGCGAAAGCTCAGACTCGAACTGCGCCTGCTGGCGGCGCTTCTCCGCAATTATCGCCTGATACTCGCTCTCCTTGGACTGTGTCTGTGAAAGCAGTGTTTGCTTGCTTGCGCGATTGGCATCAAGTGCTTTCTTCTGGTTGCTAAGATCTACGTTAGCAGACGAAAGCTCGTTCTTAGTGTCGGCAACTGCCTCGTGCTGCTGGGCAAGTACGGTCTTTGCTTCACGAAGAAGCGCTGAGTGTGTTTGTAGTGCCTGGTTCAGCGCACCAAGGTTATCAACCCGCACCCAGGCACTTGAAAAATCCTCAGCACCCAGCAGTTGCTCCATCAGTGAGAAGTCGTCTGCCTGATCTACTGCGCGAAGCGATGCAGCAACCGCAGCCTCATCAAGCGCGATAGCATCTTCCTTGTCATTAATCTCAAGCGCAAGCTGCGACAGGCGCAGCGTGGCGCCGGAAATCTTTCCTTGGATCTCGCGAATCTGCGCTGCAGTCTTATTGCGCGAGACATCCAAGGTCTGGATAGCGCCCTGCAGCGTCTGTCGTTCTCCGGAAAGTACGTTTAGTTGGCGCTGGTATTCGGCAATCTCAGCGTCGATCTTTGCGCGCTCCGCATTGATCTGCTCAATCTGCGCTTTGATGTCGGAGATCGACTGCGCGCGTATCTCAACTGGCAGTGTTGCAACGCTTAGAAGACCAAGCGTAAGAAAAAGAATGGCTACAAGAACAATTCGTTGCATTGCTTAAAGTATAGCAAGTGCTG
>CAZTMV010000013.1:7837-10189 GCA_964615225.1 uncultured Candidatus Saccharibacteria bacterium | reverse complement strand
AGTTCCCCTTCCAGTAGGGCTCTCGCCTCACCGAAGGTTTGTGCGCGCTCCTGCATAAGCGGCACCGCCTTGCGCATTTCGTCGGTAAAGCCGCCGCGTTCCATAAACTCATCGACTGAAAGTTTACGCATCCAGCGTTGGTTCACTGATAAGAACTTGGTGCGGTCAAAGACAGCGCCCGCTTTCTGCACGCCAGAAAGATCAAACGCTTCAACGAGTTCTGTAAGCGAGAAATCCTCGCGATCGCTCTTCGGGCTCCAGCCCAAAAGCGCAAGGTAGTTTACGATTCCCTCCGGCAGGAATCCTTCGTTCTGGTATTCGATTAACGACACAGCGCCATGACGCTTGCTCATCTTCGATCGGTCCGGAGCAAGAATAAGCGGTAGGTGCGCATACACGGGACGAGGAGCTCCGAGCGCTTCTTGGATCAAGATCTGGCGCGGTGTGTTAGAAATATGGTCTTCGCCGCGAATGACGTGAGTCACGCCGCCATCCATGTCGTCAACAACAACCGCAAAATGATAGAGCGGATCATCGATCCTGCGCGCGATCACAAAATCACCCAGTTCGGTCGTATCAAACGTGATCTCGCCGCGCACCTCGTCCATAAACGTAATAACTTTCCCTGGATTGCGCAGGCGCACCACCTCGATCATTTCGCCCGGCGCATCCTTTTTCTCTTCCTTTGAAATATACGCCTTGTCTTCCGCTACAAGCTGCTGCAGCAGTTCCTGGTGTCGCGGCAGGCTTTCGCTCTGGCGCGAGAATGAGTCATGCTTGATGCCAAGCCATGCGAGCCCCTCGATAATTTCAGTTTCAAACTCAGCCTTGCTTCTTGTGCGGTCCGTATCTTCGCTGCGGAAGATCACTTTCCCGCCGTGCTTGCGCGCAAATAGATAGTTAAAGAGCGCAGTACGCGCAGTACCGATATGTAGATGCCCTGTCGGCGAGGGCGGGATGCGGGTTACGACATTCATTGTGCTTCGTGTGAGAGTCCAATTGCAATGATCTCGCCTGCGATGATCTTTGCTGCGTCAAGCGAGGAGAACGAATCGCTCTTCGCGCTCATCTGCTTGCGCAGCTCTACGTCCGAGAGAAGCCTGCGGACTTCAGATACGAGAAGGTTCGGCGAAATGTTGCTCTGCTCCAGAACGATTGCAGCGCCCGTATGTGCATATGCATATGCGTTCATGCGCTGGTCGTGGCTTACGTTCTCTGGAATCGGAATGAGGATTGCTGGCTTCTTCCACAGCGCAATTTCCGCGATCGTGGTGATACCTGCGCGTGAAATAATGAGGTCAGCTGCACCCGCAGAGCGTCGAATCGCGAGCGTATTCAAATACGCAAATGGATGATAGCGATCGGCGTATTCGCTCTTTTCAAGCAGTACCTTCGCAAGGCTTTCAACTTCCTTAATGTTGTCTTTACCGGTCTGGTGGATGATATTTGCGTCTTTGACCAGTTCTGGGAGCGATGACGCAACAACGTCATTAATCGCTTTTGCGCCTGAGGAGCCGCCGAGAATCAGAATGGTTGGAATACCTGCCGCAAGCCCGAGCTCCTCATGCGCTCCTGCCGTCTCAAGCTGCGCAACGGCGCGGCGGATCGGAACACCCGTGCGCGCGATCTTCCCGTGCACCTTCTTCGGGAAATACGGAATCGCGCTATCAAACGCAACGCCAATGCGGAATGCGAACTTGGATGCCATGAGATTGGCGCGCCCAGGCTTTGCATCTGACTCATGAATCATGACCGGTATGCCAAGCGTTTTTGCGGCAAGCACCACCGGTACGCTCGCAAAGCCTCCTTTGGAGAACACAATGTCCGGATAGATGCGATAGAGTGCAAACAGCGCCATCACGAACCCGCTTGCGGTCACGAACAGATCAGTAAAGTTCTGAAGCGAGAAATAACGGCGCCACTTCCCTGCAGGAATGCGCTCGAAGGCGATTTCGTTTTCAAACAACGCTTCCTGGTCAAACGCAGACGGCGCCAGGTAATGCATCTGCGGCATCAAGAGGCGGCGGTCGCGCGCCTGAGCGCGGATCTCTTCTGCAACCGCAATGATGGGATAGAAATGCCCGCCGGTGCCGCCGCCCGTGAATACCACTTTCATGTTGGGCTCACTATACCACGCAAAAAAGCGCCGGGTCCTTACGACCCGGCGCCCTTTTAAACTGCTGGAGTTATGGTCAAAATTAATAGAACAATAGAAACAACAAATGCAGTAAGAGCGAATCCGCCTGTTTTTGTCATTGTCGTACTTTCTATCGGTTGACCGCCCAAAGTAGTAATACTATATAAATATATATCTGTCAATAGTAAAGCGCCGACCCGTGAAGGTCGGCGCTT
>CAZTMV010000013.1:2771-7737 GCA_964615225.1 uncultured Candidatus Saccharibacteria bacterium | reverse complement strand
TATATAAATATATATCTGTCAATAGTAAAGCGCCGACCCGTGAAGGTCGGCGCTTTCTGTTTGCGTCCGCTTACGCCGTAAGCGGCGACCATTGCCGTTCGACCATTCGCAGAAGCTTGCGCCCTGCATAGATGAGGCCGAGCACATAGCCTAGCTGAAGCCAGGCGACGAGCCATGCGGCAATTCGCTGCAGCGACGTGAGTCGCTCTGCATCGAACGGATCGAAGAAGAGGCTGATGCCAAGCGCCAGCAGAGCGGGCGCCAGCATGCCGTAGCGCAGCTTCTTCTCAGCGCCGAGCATAAAGGCGGCAGCCATCACGAGCGTTGCTGCCGTGAGGGCGTAGGCGCCGAACGTTCTGAACGCCGGGCTAAGCTGCCGAGGGTCGTCGAGAGCGAGGATCTGGTAGCTCCAGATCCCTATGCAGGCCGCCAGCACAAAGAGTGCGATAGCGGACGCGAACAGGATTTTAGGATGGAACGTGGGCACTGGTTATCTCCCTGCCGGACGCGTTATTGCGTCTTCCGAAACTCTTATACTATAACATTGACTATATGTCAATTCTTACGTTTACGGTGCGCAGCGACGTTTAAAATGACCCCCACGCAAGCCAAAGCAGCGAACAAGGCCGTGCCGCCGTGCGAGACAAACGGGAGCGGCAGGCCGGTGAGCGGCAGAATCGCGAGCATGGCCCCTATGTTCAAGAATGCAGAGAATGAGATAAGTAGTGTGAGCCCGGTCGCGATCATAGAGCCGAAGAAGCTCGCGGCGTCTGCGGCAATCGCAAGCCCTCGCGTAGCGAACGCTACAAACAAAAACAGCAAGAGCATCGTACCGATAAACCCGAACTCTTCCGCATAGACGGCGAATACCGAGTCGCCGTGCGCTTCCGGTAGGTAGTTAAATTTCTGCACGCTTTGGCCAAACCCGCGGCCTGCTACTCCCCCTGACCCGATTGCGATCAGGGACTGCTGGATCTGGTAGCCGGACGCAAGCGGATCCTGCGACGGGTCCATAAAGGTCTTCACGCGCTCAAGTAAGTACGGGCGGGTCATCAAGAGACCGGCAAACAGCACTCCTGCAATACAAACAAGCAGTAGTAGATCGCGCCAGGGCGCACCCGCCAAGAAGTACATTGCAACCGAGGTAAGACCGATGATGATCACGGTCGAGGTATTTGGCTGCAGCAGAAGGATTAGCGCTGGTATGCCAACGATAAGACAAAATGGAATCAAGCCCTGCGAGAACTCCTCAAGCTGTCCTTTGGTTTTGGAGAGCCACCAGGCAAGCATGAAAATAGTGCCGATCTTTAAAAACTCTCCCGGCTGGATGGTCGTGAAGCCGATATCGATCCAGCGCGTTGCGCCGTTATACGTCTCCCCTATTCCCGGCACGAACACCAACAGGGTCAGCAAGAGTGTAGCTAGATACAGGCTTGGCGCCAGACGCTGAAACCATGCCGGCGGCATAAAGCGCAGTGTCAGAAGCGCAATTCCGCCAGGGATGAGTCCCAGCAGAAGCTGTGTAAGTGCGAGGCGCCAGGGTGCTCCGTCCTCGCGCGCCAAGAGTCCCAAAGATGCAGACGCAAACATTGCAATCCCGCCCACGACGAGAATCAGTACGATGAGAAAGAATACGCGGTCTCCAGAGAACCCAAGTTTCATCCTGCTTATTTTAGCAGGGCGATAGCGATACCAAACACGCCAGCCATGAGGGTAATGATCCAGTAGCGCATAGTGACCTTGTAGGACGGCCAGCCGATCGCTTCGAAGTGATGGTGCACAGGAGCCACCTTAAACAGCTTCTTCTTGCGCAGCTTCTTGGAGAGCACCTGCAGCACGACTGATACGACCGTTGCAGTCAGCGGCAGTGCGATGATGGGCAAGACCGCTACTCCTACTCCGTCTCCGAGCACATCTGCAGAAAATGCGGTCAAGGCAAGCGCAAGCGTGAGGGCCATCGTACCGGTTTCAGACAGGTAGAAGCGCGCAGGCGGAACGTTGTACCACAGGAATCCGAAGATGGCGCCGGAGACTGCGGCTGCAAACGCTGCGAGCGCGAGCTGTTCCTGCGCAAACGCAATACCTGCGTACGCCATGAACACAATCGCGAACACACCGCCAGCAAGTCCATCGATACCGTCGATCACGCCAGACGCGTAGATAGCGAGGGTGACGAATACGAAAAATGGAATGAAGAAGATGCCAAGCTCCAAAGGAACGCTAAACGGAATGCCAACCGAAGACACCTCAAGCTTGTCGTAGAACCACCAGCCGGCAAGCGCGGCCATGCTTGCAACGAACAAGAGGCGCGAGCGAAGCGGCAGGCCGCCGTCCCCCTTGGTCACCTCGCGAATATCATCAATAAGCCCGAACGCTCCGCCAAGCACCAAACCAAACAGTGGCAGCCAGGTCTGCCCGCGATTTACAAAGTCCAAATCTGCAAAGGTCGGATCCAGAGCGCCAAGGAGAATGAGGACGAATGCCACAACCACTACCGAGCTCCACACGAGAATGCCGCCCATCCTCGGCGCTGAGGTTTCGCGCACTGCATGCAATTCGTCGAAGATCGGCGTGCCGTTCTCGTCTCCCATGCCCTTCCCCTTTCCTCCCTTCTTCTTCCATGCCTTGTGTTTGTACAAGTAGTGCGTGAGCACAGGCGCAAGCACGATACCCGCAGCAAACGTTGCGATAAAGGGAATCAATACTCGAGCTGCTTCAAAAAGAATCATGGCAGTGAAAGGCCCGCAAATTGCGCAGCAGTTGCGCGCACCAAACGGTTAACATCGACAAAACGTTCGTCTTTAGTCGAACCCAAGACCACAACCGCAACTGGATGGTTGATGCCCGCATCAAACACAACGGCAAGGTTGCCGCCGGCAAGATCGGTATAGCCGGTCTTAGAGAGCAGAAGGCCCGGCACCTGCGCAACCTCAGGATTGGTATTGGTAAGTGTGTATGAGCGGCCTGCAACGGAGTGCGAGGTGCTCTTAGACTGCAGGGATGCGCGCGCAATATCCGGAGCGCGCTTCAAGAACTCTCCCGCGAGAATTGCGATGTCGTAGGCCGAGCCGTAGGCGCCAGAAATAGTGCCGTTCTCGTCAAGTCCGGTACCGTTCAAGGCATACGTCTGCGTGAGGCCGAGCGCGGAAACGGCGCTTGCCAGAAGCGCGGTGCCGTTAGACGCGTGACGTGCATCGGCCGCAGCTTCTGCGATAGCCGCTGCTGCATCATTGGAGCTTGCCACAATGGCCATCTCAGCAAGCTCTTCAAACGTAAACACTTCTCCCGCTACAAATCCCGTGTCTCCATCTGCGGCAAGGGCGCTTTGGCTCATCGTGATCTGATCCTGAGGGTCAAGCGCTTCTGCAGCGGCGTAGAGGGTCAGAAGTTTCGTGAGAGACGCGAGCGGGAGCTGTGCCTGTGCGTTCTTCTCATAGAGCACTTCCCCAGTCGTGAGGTCGTATACGATCGCAGCTTTTGCAGACAAAAACAGTTCGTCATAGACGCTTGGCTTTGGCGCTTCCACGATCGGCTCGGGAACAGGCTTGGTTGCGTGCAAGGTTGCAAGCGTGAGTCCGCCAAGCACTAAGACGCCGCCGACAAGCGCGACGCCAAGCTGGTAGCGTTCGCGAAGCGAGCGGCGCTTCTCGTGTTCGGTAATCAGGGATTTAAGATCTTTCATGTCGTTCATGCTGCAGGTTCCTCGACAGCTTGTAGCTCGCGCTTGTTGAAGAGTGCATTAAGTTCAGCAAACTCCGGAAGCTCCTCTTTACGCGAAACTCCCAAATGCGCAAGCGCGTCCACGGTCGGCTTGTAGCGCGGACGGCGCTTATCTTCCGCGTCCTCCGTCTTCTCGATCAGACCGCGAATCAGCAAGGAGCGCAGGGTTTGCGAGGAATTGACGCCGCGCACCCAATCAACCTCAGAACGTGTTGCGCTGCCTCGGTACAAAATGACTGCAAGTGTCTCAAGTCCTGCCTTGCCCAGATCGCGAGATAGTTCGTTCTCGCGCAGCTTGCGTACGAGTTCTGCAGCGTCTGCATGCGTGCGAAGCTCAAGCGCATCTTCAGTTTCAACGAGCGCAAGGCCGCGCTCGGCAAGATCTAGGTGCAGTGCTTCACTCGCCTTCTCCAGAAGGTCGATGGATACGCCGATGATCGAAGCGAGCCGCTTTTTAGGCATCGCTTCGCCTGCGGCAAAAAGAAGGGCCTCAAGCTGTGCTGGAGGAGTAAGGGCCATAACACACATAAGAATACCTTGTATAGGGCAGATGGCCAACTTGCAGAGAATGGAAAAACTAAGCGCCCGCTCGTGGCGGGCGCTTGTCGTTTAGGCGACTTCAGGCACAACGTGAGACCGAAGGTCGTCGAGAAACGTGTCTTTCGGGATGCGAACGATCTGCGTGCGATTGGTGGGGATAGCTGGCTTAAAACCGAACCAGTACATCCACTTCTTCGCATACTGAGGTTCGTACATCTCAAGAATCCCGTCTTCGCGATCCTCCTCAGCGATCAGTGTGTTAGTCGGGAGCAGCTGTTCTTGCATACCGCCGTCGATCTTGACGAAGGTTTTGAAGAAGTGATCATCTTTTCCTCGGACAATGAAGAATCGTCCGGGAACCGACGAGACCCGAAACGAAGCCAGCGGACTAGTCCCGTAGAGTATTTTCTGCCGAGGCAGAACGTATGCACTCAGAAGCAGGACGCCGATCCACACGAGTGCGAATCCCGCCGCTAGTACGATCGACATTTCTACGATCGACGCGACCGGGGTCGTGAGAAGCCTAATGGCCGCCAAAACGAGATAGAGATAGATAAACACCATTACGAGTGTTCTCCTCTAATGACAGCAGGTCCTAGGATAAGACCTGCTGCTCTGTTCTATGTATACAAGTTTTATAGGGAAAATCAACCGTATTTAGGAGTTGCAGCTGAGGTGTTTGTAATCCGAATATCCTGGAACGTTC
>CAZTMV010000013.1:0-2671 GCA_964615225.1 uncultured Candidatus Saccharibacteria bacterium | reverse complement strand
CCGTATTTAGGAGTTGCAGCTGAGGTGTTTGTAATCCGAATATCCTGGAACGTTCCTCCCTGCTCCACGGCAATAGCGCCCTGCTTCACCAGTTCAAGCATTGCAAGGAATGAGACGATCACCTCCACGCGCTCCTTCGCGTCACCAGAGAATTCCTTGAATGACATGGTGAGTGCTTTCTGCACGCGATCCATGAGGCGGTCCATCATGTCTTCAATCGTGACCATCGGGCGCACGCGCACCTCCGGCAATACAGCTTCCTTCTCAAGCGCTGAGAGCGCGTCGCGAAGCGCAGACTGCAGTGCGGCAACTGAAAGGTCTTTGGAGGGCGCGAACATGACTTCCGGCGTGCGCTCTCCTGCAGACACCATGACCGAACGGCCAAAGAGCTGGTTTAAGGTGCGTGCTGCTTCGCGCGCCTTCTCGTAGGCAATCAAGCGTTTCTTAAGATCATCAACGTCTTCCTCTTCTTCGGAAGAAAGCTCAAGATCCGGGATCAGGGACTTAGACTTGATGAGCAGCAGAGTTGCCGCAACTGCAATAAACTCAGTTGCGTCTTCCATCGGAAACTCCGCCTGGCTCTTCACGTGCTGGATGAAGTCATCAGTCACCTGTGAGAGCGACAGATCATTTACGAGGAGCTTGCGCTTCTCGATAAGCTCCAACAATAAGTTGAAGGGGCCTTCAAATGCGCTTGTCCGAACCATATAGGTAGATTTCGAGAGCGCGATATCCATCGTGTGCTATTCCGCGAGGCGGTTGTCGATGCGGTTCAAGTCGCGCGGGAAGGCGGATGCTTCCTTTACGTTTGCAAGCTCGAGCATGCGCGCGGTAATGCGCTCAAGACCGGTCGAGCAGCCGCCATGCGGAGGGATGCCGTACTTAAAGGCCTGCAGGTAGAACGAGAACTTTTCCGGATCCATACCGCGTGAGCGCATCTTCTCAACAAGCGCGTGGTAATCATGAATGCGCTGTGCGCCGCTGTTGATTTCAAGTCCGCGGAACAAGAGGTCGAACGAAAGCGAGCGCTCCGGATTCTCCGGATCTGCCATAGTGTAGAAGGCGCGCTTGGTGGTTGGGAAATGCGTGATAAAGACAAAGTCCGAGCCAAGCTTTTGCTTTGCGTACTCGCAGATCTGGCGCTCGTGCTCAGGCTCAAGATCCGGCTCGCCCACTGCCTGGGTGCCGAATTCCTTCTCAATAATTTCCTGCGCCTCAAGGAGCGTAAAACGCGGGAATGCTTCAGCTGGAAGCAGTGCTGGAGTCGTGCCAAGGCGCTCGAGAATATCAGCGTGCTCGCGCGCCACTTCTTGCGAGATGGAGCGTACAACGCGCTCAAGGACGTCCATGACATCAGTGTGCGAGTCGACGTAGCCTAGCTCAAACTCAAGCTGCGTGATTTCTGAAAGGTGGCGCGTCGTCGCGCTCTTCTCTGCGCGGAAGGTTTTCGCGATCGTCATCACGCGTTCGAATGGTCCCACCATGATCTGCTTGTAGAGCTGGCCGGAGGTTGCAAGGAATGCGCGGTGGCCGAAGTAGTCTGGGATTTCAAATACTGCAGAGCCTCCCTCCGCGTCCCCTCCCACCAAGGCTGGTGCGATGAACTCCGTGAACTGCTCCTGAGTGAGCGCTTCGCGGAATGCGCGAAGGATCGTCGACTGCACGGCGAAGATATCGCGGTCGCGGCCTGAGCGAAGCGTGTACGGGCGGTAGTCAAAGCGTGTATCGATGTTGAGATCGGTATCTTTCTCAAACGGGAGCTCTTCGGCCTTGGACAGAATGACAATCCCCTTCACCTCAAGTTCGATGTCGCCATTCACCTTGCCAGCAACGATGTTTTTCTCCGGGCGCGCATTCACAACTCCCGTGACCTGCACGATGCATTCCTGGCGGCATTCCTTCGCCGTATCCATCGCCTCGCTTCCTGGTAGCACAACTCCCTGCACGACGCCTGAGCGGTCGCGGAAATCAAAAAAGACCATCTTGCCCTGGTCGCGACGCACCTCGACCGAACCGGCAATAGTAATCGTCTCGCCCTTATGGGAGCCAAGCTCTCCGATCAATACCCTGTCCTTCATAGTATCCATAAAATAGCACGCCCGAGCTAGATATGCTCGGGCGTGGTTTGGCTCCACAGAGCCGTTTGTAGTCGTTCGTCTGGCGCTAATTCCGGCGGCAGATACTCGATAAACCAGTAGGGGTCGGCATTGCGCTCGCATAGCGGCGCGATACACAGAATTTCTGTCCCCTGCGGCTGCGCTAAGAACCAAGCCTCGAAGCGCTCCTTCCGGCGTACGCCGCGAAAGACAATGTGCTTCATGTGCGTTCTCCTGACCGCACCCTACTCTTTCGCTGGCGCTTATGCAACGCCCACTGCTTTGCGCACCGCTTCCATCTTTTTGCTGCTTACTGCGCGCGCTTTCTCTGCACCTTTCGCGAGTACTGCTGCAATTTCCTCGTCAGTAATGCTATTGTACTTCTCGCGCATCGGAGCGAGAAATGCATCCAAGTCTTCGATCAACGCTTCTTTGAGGTTTTTGTACTTGCCAGCATGCTCAGCGTACAGAGGCCCAAGCTCCTCTTCGCTCTTGATGAGCTTATGGATCGCGTACACGTTCTCAGGACGGTCGCCACCAGAATCCGTCACGATGCTCATGACGGCTTTCGCAAG
>CAZTMV010000012.1:9645-16547 GCA_964615225.1 uncultured Candidatus Saccharibacteria bacterium | reverse complement strand
GGTTGGTCTCCTATCTACTACAGGCGTTGATTCTTGCGGAGGCTTGCCCCTAGTACGAGAGGACCGGGGTGAACTGACCTCTGGTCTACCAGCTGTTGTGCCAACAGCATTGCTGGGTAGCTATGTCGGGTCGAGATAACTGCTGAAAGCATATAAGCGGGAAACTCGCTCCAAGATAAGGAATCGTATGAGACTCGTAGCAGACTACTACGTTGATAGGCTCTAGGTGTACGCGCAGTAATGCGTTCAGCCAAGGAGTACTAATATGTCCAGTTTTCTGTGCGGAATCGTGAGCAGCACAATCATATTTGTGCACTTCTAATTCCTATGCGTATTTGTTTGTGTTCTAGACGTTAAACGCGCCTAGAACGCTGGTGACTCGTCGGAAAGGCCACACCCGTTCCCATTCCGAACACGGAAGTTAAGCTTTCTTGAGCCGATGGTACTCCTTTGGGGGAGAGTAGGTTGTCGCCAGCGTTCTGGGCGTGTTTTCGTTTTGTCTGCTACCATACAAGCAGGAGAGTGTCGCTGGTATGAGTCTTCTCAAGGTGCCAGGCTCACTACCTGGAGTACACCTGCCACTAAGGCCAGACGGAAGGACTTTCGCGAGAAAGTATAAATCCGAACGTTTGCTGCCTAGGTATCCAGATGACCTCTCCGCTCTTTTGTTGCGGCATCGTTCAGTTCGAGCGTTAGTTCGGAGTGCTTCAATGGTGCGACAGGCCCGTGCATCCGTGCACGGGCCTTTTCATATGTCGTATGCTACAGTCCCTGCCAGAAAGGGAGGAGCCAGAAGATGGCTACATCTATCAAGAGAAGGCCCGATGCTCGTCGTGAGAAGCTTCGCGATGAGTACTATCGCCTCACTGCAAAAGAACGAGGTGACGAGCGCGAAGGGGCGTACGTGAAGCGCAGGTTGCGAGAGCAGCTGCGCAAAAACGTAGTCCTTGTGGTGACGGTCTTCGTCATACTCATTGTGCTTTTCTCACTCGTTCCTTGGAGGCTCTAATGCATCGAACGACGTATCCGGATTCGCGTCCGGGACTTCCGCCCCTCATCTTTGATGACGAGGTGGCGCGCGAACGAGCGCTCAAGTCGCTGAGCGAAGCAACGGCATGTGCAGAAGCCTCGCTCTCGATTCCTGAGTACCTCACAACCACGCAGGCGCAGCTTGCGAAGCTCAAGGTTGAGCAGAAGATGGCCGAGGACGCTCCAACGCTTGCGGGCCTCTCGACTCTCATTCGCTCGCTTGCGGAGTTTGCTGTTCCTGCAGCGTAACGAGAAGCCGTCGACCCTGTGTGGTCGGCGGCTTTTGCTATACTTGGGGCTATGTCATGGGCATCTTCTCGCAGGACGGTGATTCTGCTTATTGTAGGAGTCGTCGCACTCTTGATCGCTGCTGCAGCGCTGATTGCAACCTTGTATGAGGCGCCTTCATGTGCGGATGGAAAACAGAACCAAGATGAAGAGGGGATAGACTGCGGAGGATCCTGCGCGCTCTTGTGTACGGCGTCCCAAGTGCCGCCAGTCGTTTCGTTCGTGCGCGAATTGCCACAGCAGTCGGGACGGCTTGATGTTATTGCGTACGTCGAGAACCCGAACCCGTTTGCCGCAACCAAAGACGCGCGCTATGAGATTGAGTTTCTCGGAGAGAACGGTACAACGCTTGGCACCAAGACTGGATCCATTGACCTTCCACCTGCTGCAAGTGTGCCAATCTTCATCCCAAACGCGTTTGCAGATGCGCTTGCTGTGCGCCAGACGTTCCTCTCCTTTGAAGTCGGAAGCTTGCGCTGGTACGAGCCCGAGGAAGATATCGTGCCGTTTGCAGTGGATGCAGTACGCATAGGGGGAACCGAGGATGCGCCAAGGATTATGGCGACGGTGACGAATCCATCGACTGATTCGTTCCGCAACGTGAAGGTTGTGGTGACCCTATATGACGAAGAGGGTACGGCGTTTACTGCATCCCAGACTGTGATTGCGAGCCTTACTGCACGGGCAGAGGCGGATGTGGTGTTTACGTGGAATGCTCCGTTTACCAAGGTGCCGGCCCGTATCGACGTGCGCCCTGTGCGTGATCTATGAGTGAGCTTGCCAAAGGAGGACTGCTTAGGACGCTCGTGTCCGGGTGGCCATACCTGCTGCCTGCAGTTGCGCTCACCCTGCTTGGCATTCTCACCATGCACCCGTTTGGCACGGAGGCAGAGTCCTTGGCGCCGCGCCAGCTTATGTGGCTTGGGATTGGACTGAGTACATACGCAGTGTGTGCAGTTGCAGACATGCATGTGCTCCGGCGCACTAGTGTCATCATGGTCGCGTACAGCGGCGCGATCGTGCTCCTCTTACTTCTTCTAGTATTTGCAGACCCGGTACAGGGAGCGAAGTCATGGTTCACGTTTGGGGCGTTTTCGTTCCAGCCTGCTGACCTCGCCAAGCTCGCCCTTATAGCCTTTCTGGCTAAATACTTTTCTCGAAGGCATGTGGAAATCAAGCATGTGCGGCATTTGATACTTTCAGGCGTGTACGCAGGATTGCTGATTGGGCTTGTACTTATTCAGCCGGACTTGGGTACTGCGGCTATTCTCTCGGTGGTGTGGTTTGGCATGGTCTTGATTTCCGGTATTTCCAAGAAGCATCTGGCGATTGTGTTTATGCTTGGTGTCGTGGCTGCGGCAGGGCTCTGGTTCTTCGGGCTCCACGACTACCAGCGCACTCGCATCGTAGCGTTCTTGAATCCTGCCGCAGATATCCGTGGTGCGGGCTATAACGCGTACCAGGCGGTAGTTGCGGCTGGCTCTGGAGAGATATTCGGAAAGGGAATCGGATATGGGACGCAATCTAAGCTCCGCTTCTTGCCGGAGTATGAAACCGACTTTATCTTTGCGGCCTTTGCGGAAGAGTGGGGGTTTGTAGGCATGACGTTTGCGCTCGCGCTCTACGGCCTTCTGATCTTTCAGCTCTTGGCGCTTGCGCGCCGCGCCGCAACAAACTTCGACGCCTTATTTACGGTAGGTGTAGCGCTCTTGTTCTTGGCGCACGTATTCATACATGCAGGCATTAACCTCGGACTCTTGCCGGTGACCGGCACTACTATCCCGTTTATGAGCTACGGTGGCTCGCACTTGTTGGTTGAATTTGCGGCGCTCGGTATTGTGGTGTCGCTCTCGCGCCACGCCAGAAGCGCCCCCCGAACGGCAGTGGGGCAGGAGTATTTGGGCGCTTAGTACAGCTCGAACGTGTCTGCGAGCATGTTCTCTTTGGAGAACTTGTTCTCTACTAGGGCGTGGAGACTTTTTGCATAGGTCTTCGCTTCGTCCGGGTGTTCTATAAGAGTGCGTAGTGCGCGAGCAAGCGCGTGCGGATTTTCTTTGGGTACCAAAAGGCCAGTGCGCTTGTGCTGGACGACTTCAGGAATGCCGCCGACACGCGCTGCAATGACCGGAAGACCGGCATAGCCTGCCTCAAGCAGTACGATGCCGAGTGCTTCGGTTCGTGAGGGAAGAAGGAAAAAGTCGAATGCGGGTAGGTATGCTGCGGCGTTATCTTTGAAACCAACCAAGCGCACACGCTCAGAAAGGTTGTAATGCTTGATGCGCTCTTCAAGCTGTGTACGCTGTTCACCCTCGCCGATCACGAGAAGCATCAGCTCTGGATGCGACGGAGCCAGTTCTGCGATCGCATCAATCGCATCCTCAACGCGCTTGGTAGGGTGTAGCTCCGCAATCATGCCTACCCACACTGCGTCCTTCATTCCGAGCACAAGCTCGTTTCGCGCAGTCTCTCGCGCAAGAAATGCAGGGGCTTCCACGCCGTTTCGCACCACGTGCAGACGGCTAAACGGCAGCCATGCCATATCGCGGCGCACCGCCTCGGAGACACAGATGGTGGCATGCGAGAGCCAAAGCGTGCCGGCGTATGCAAGACGGATCACAATCTTTTGCCACCATGGGCGCTCTTCGTTAAAGGCCCAGCCGTGCGCGGTAAAGATGATGCGAGGAACGCGAGCAATTCTTGCTGCGAGCACTGCAAGCCCGCCTTTAGAACTATTAATATGAATGATATCCGGACGCTCAGTCTTGATGAGTGCAATAAGATCGCGGAACACCTTTAGCTCGCTTTTGAAGTTAACGTCGCGCGTCAGGTGGGGAAGCTGGATCGTGCGGATGCCCGCAGTCTGCAGCTTTTCAACCAGGAGTCCCTGGGTGCCGTAAGCAACCGCGACCTCATAGCGGTGCGCATGCGCTGCTGTTGCAAGCTCGTAGACGTAGCGCTGGGCGCCGCCCCAGGTGGCTTTCGTGACAACATAGAGGATCCGTTTCGCAGGTGCGGGTTCGGTCATGGAGGGTAGGTCGGACGTAGATACCATGATATAACATGCCTGCCACCCTTGATTCTTATGACATTTGGGTCAAAACAGCGTACGATCCTCCTTTTCCTTGGGGACGTCATCATCCTCTTCTCCTCGCTCTGGCTCACCCTGCTTGCGCGCTATACCGCTATTCCAGGCGAGCAGCTGTTTAACGACCATATCGCAGCGTTCGCGCCCCTGTTCGTGCTTTGGATTCTCGTGTTCTACATGTCCGGCCTCTACGGCAAGCGGATCATTCTCTTTAAGACTGCGCTGTTTGGTGCCATTGTGAAAACCCAGCTCGCCAACATCGTACTTGGCGCTCTCTACTTCTTTTTTGTGCCGGGGATCGACTTGGCTCCAAAGACCAATCTGTTTTTGTACCTCGTCATTTCGCTTGGTCTTATTCTCGCCTGGCGTATCTACATTTTTCCAAGCATCACGCGCCCAGTGTCTCGCGAGCAGGCCGCGTTGATTGGCGCAGGTCCTGAAGTCGAAGAGCTCGCACGAGAAGTGAACAGCAACCCGCGCTACAATCTTTCGTTTCCAATCGTAGTAGCGCCGTCCGAGTTTGCGAGCGATATGGATGCGTTTGCAAAGCGTCTCAAGGAGGCAGACGTCACGCTCTTGGTGATCGATACCGAGGACGACATGCTGCGCCCCCTACTTCCGAAGCTCTACGAACTCACGTTTATCGAATCACGCTACTCGCTTGCGAACTTCTATGAAATGTACGAGGAGGTGTTCGATCGCGTACCGCTTTCGATGCTCCAGTACGACTGGTTCCTGAAAAATATTCCAGCCTCAAGCGCATTTCTGTATCCGGTTACTAAGCGCGTAATTGATATCGTGGGCGGCGTCTTGATGGGTCTTGTGACGTTGTTTGCGCTGCCGTTTGTTGCGCTCGCTCTTCGAATAGAAGGGAAGGGTCCTGTGTTTATCACGCAGATTCGCCTTGGCGAAAACGGCCGCAAAATCAAGAGCTACAAGTTCCGCAGCATGACGTTCTCAGATGCGGGTGCTTGGAACGGCGAGAGCGCGAACAAGGTCACGAAGGTGGGTGCGGTACTGCGCCAGATTTCGCTCGATGAGTTTCCACAGTTCGTGAATGTGCTCAAGGGCGAGCTTTCGCTGATTGGTCCTCGCAATGACATCGACGCTTTGGGAAGCCGCCTTGGAGAAGCAATTCCGTACTACCAGGTCCGCTACATCGTGAAGCCGGGCATCACCGGCTGGGCACAGATCAATCAGCAGTACGAGCAGGGCAACATCAGCCCGCAGTCGGTCGAGGAGACCAAGATGCGTCTTGCGTACGACTTCTACTACATCAAGAATCGTTCGCTCGCGCTTGATATTGTGATTGCTTTGAAGACCGTTAAGCGCATGCTCTTCAGGGTCAGTTCCTGGTAAGCTAGGAGTTATATGCAGCACACCATTCTTATTACCGGCGCCGCAGGCTATGTGGGCGCTATGCTCGTTGATCAGTGGTCACAACGCGCTGACGTAGTGAAAGTTGTCGGGCTAGACCGCGAGCCGATGCCTGAGTTTCTCAAAGACCGCGGAAATATTGTCTGGATCCAGAAGAATACTGCTGATGACTGGATGGAAGAAGCGCGCACGCATGCGCCAACCTTGGTCGTGCACACTGCATGGCAGATCCGCACTTTATACGGCAAAGGAAAAGAACAGTGGCGCTGGAACGTAGAAGGGTCTCGAAGCGTATTTCGCTTCGCATTCGATACGCCAAGCGTAACGAAACTTGTGCACTTCGGTACGGCTTCAACGTACAGTGCCCGTCCGTCCAATACGCTTGAGTACCGCTACACGGAACAGGATCCGATTCGCAAGGACGACTACCTCTATGCAATGGAGAAGGCCGCAGCTGAAGAAGCGCTTAAGGAGGAGATGACTTCAAATCCTCGGGCTATTCCGGTCGTGGTTGTGCGCCCTGCGGCTGTAACCGGCCCCCGTGGTCGCTTTATGCGCGAGCGTTTCGGACTGCAGTCTGCGCTTGCGGGCACCTTGAAGGGAGCTACGATCTACAAGCTTATCAACATCATGACCTGGTCGGTGCCAGCAACCGAGAAATGGTGCCGTCAGTTTGTGCATGAGGATGATCTTGCCGACATACTGACGCTCGTCACCTTCAAGGATGCCCCACATCCATTTGAGATATACAACCTAGCGCCTCCGGGGGAGGTAGTAGGTCCGCGGGATATGGCGCGCATCGTCGGTAAGAAGATCATCTGGCTGCACCCTCGCGTCATTCAGATCATGTTCTTCTGCATGTATCACCTCACGCGCGGCAAGGTTCCAACCTCTCGCGGCGGCTGGCGCTTCTACTCGTTTCCGATCGTTATGGACGGCACAAAGGTGACGCGTGATTTCGGATTCTCCTATGCGCATAATTCAAAGGACGCATTCAGCAAAACTGCCGGTAGATACGAATACGCGGTTCCGCAGGATAAACGTGTTGCATGATCATTGACGGCCGCGCTATCGCTTCAGATATTCTTGCGTCAGTGAAAGCTGAGGTAGCTGTGCTTGGGCG
>CAZTMV010000012.1:0-9545 GCA_964615225.1 uncultured Candidatus Saccharibacteria bacterium | reverse complement strand
GGTAAGCAAGCGTTAGTCATTGGAGAGGGGAAGCTGGTCGGTACTCCGGTAGCCGCGTGGCTTTGGCGCGAAGGCGCGAAGGTAACCGTGCTTTCCAAAGAGACGGAAGATTCGGTCGACTTCGCTGCCATGGACATCATCGTGTCTGGGGCCGGGGATCCGGGGATCGTGAAGCCGCACATCGTTAAAGAAGGTGTTGTCCTTATTGATGCGGGCACATCCGAGCAGGGAGGGGTGATCGTAGGGGATATAGACCCTGCGTGCGCGGATAAAGCCTCCCTGTATACGCCTGTTCCAGGCGGGGTGGGGCCGGTCGCGGTTGCCTGCCTCTATCGCAATATTTTGACGCTCGTCAAGGAGTTGGCATAAGGGCAGCCCAGGCGTACACTCTTTGGGATATGAAATATCTCTCAAGCGTGCTCATCCTGCTTGTCGCAGGCCTTCTCTCATGGTTCGTCCTCTCCACTAACGCTCCCGGCAACCAGTACGCGGTCAAGCTTGGCCTTGATCTTGCAGGAGGAACTGAGCTTGTGTATCGAGCGGATACCAGTGGCGTCGTTACGGATAAGGAGGGAGCACTCCGTTCGCTTCGCGAAGTGATCGAGCGTCGCGTGAATGTGTTTGGCGTTGCTGAGCCTCTCGTGCAGCTTGAGAAGTCAAGCGCGGTTGCAGGCACGGTGGAAGATCGTCTCATCGTTGAGCTTCCAGGTGTTACCGATGTGAACGCTGCGGTTGCGGCGCTCGGAGAGACGCCGGTGCTGGAGTTCAAGCTTGTTGCAGATGATGGTTCCTACACGGCAACTGAGCTCACCGGACGCTACCTCAAGAGCTCCGAGCTGCAGTTTGCAGGCGCAACGGGACAGGGGCTCGCAAACCAGCCAATCATCTACCTGAATTTCAATGAGGAGGGCGCGGCATTGTTTGAGCGCATCACGAGCGAGAACGTTGGTCGTCAGCTTGCCATTTTCCTTGATGGAGAGCCAATCTCGTCACCAGTCATCCGTGAAGCTATTCCCGGAGGCGTTGCAACCATCACCGGCTCGTTTACACCGACTGAAGGACGAGACTTGGTACAGAACTTAAACTTCGGTGCACTCCCAGTCCCGATTGAGCTGGTCGGCTCGTCTGCAGTGGGTCCAACCTTGGGCGGTGTTGCGTATCAGGCAGGCTTGCTTGCAAGCGTGATTGGGTTTGCGCTCGTCGCGCTCTTTATGATCGTGTGGTACCGCCTGCCAGGTATCATCGCAACGATCGCGCTTTTGATCTATGTAATCGTGACGATCGCTATCATTAAATTTATTCCGGTCACGCTTACTGCGTCCGGTATCGCAGGCTTCATTCTCTCAATCGGTATGGCGGTGGACGCCAATGTGCTTATCTTCGAGCGTATGAAGGAGGAGCTTCGCGCCGGGAAGCCTGCCGCAGACGCGATGAAGATCGGCTTCTCTCGCGCATGGCCTGCGATTCGCGACGGCCACTTCACCATGATTCTTTCCTCGATCATCCTCTTCTGGATGGGTACGTCCTTGGTCCAGGGCTTTGCACTCGTGTTCGGGTTTGGTGTGGTGGTGTCTCTCTTGTCGGCAATCACCATTACCCAGACCTTCCTGAAGGCGCTTCTGCCTGCAGAAACTACGGGAGCATGGCGCTTCTGGCTCTCAAGCGGCTTTCACACTAAATAATATGTATATCGTCAAACATCGCTCATTCTTCTTCTGGCTCACCGGCATCATCCTCGCCGGAGCGATCGGTTCATTGGTGTTCTTTGGACTGCCGCTCTCGATTGATTTCACCGGCGGTTCGCTGGTAGAGGTCGTGTACGAGGGAGGGCGCCCGGATATCGAGGGTTTGAAGGGTGCTATCGAAACTGCAGGACTTTCTGACACGCTGGTGCGCGAGAGCGGGGAAACGGGCGTAACGGTCCGTGCGCATACGCTGTCTCCTGCGGAGCACGAAGCGCTCTTGGGCGCATTCGGATCTGCGGGGATTCCGTTTACCGAAACACGCTTTAACTCAGTCGGTCCTTCCTTGGGTTCTGAGCTTGCGATCAAGGCGCTGTACGCGCTTGGCGTGGTCACCCTTGCGATCATGCTCTACATCGCGTTTGTGTTCCGTAAGGTTTCTAAGCCAGTGCCAAGCTGGGGCTACGGCATTATCGTGGTGCTCATGCTTGCAATCGACGTTATCGTCCCGGCAGGCTTCTTTGCCGCATGGGCGCACTTCACCGGAGCACAAGCAGACGCATTGTTCGTGGTCGCGCTCCTCGCGCTCTTGGGCTACTGCGTGAACGACGTAATCGTAATCTTTGACCGCATCCGCGAGCACCTTCGCTGGAACGAAGAGAAGCGCGCGGCTAATCCTCGCGAGCCCGAAGAGCCGTTTGAAATTACGGTTGGCAAGTCGATCGATGAGACGCTTGGCCGCTCGATCAACACCTCGCTCACCGTAGCGCTTGCGCTCATTGCGATCATTCTCGTGGGAGCTGAGGAGACGCGTAACTTCGCGCTCGTGATGCTGGTTGGTGTGGTGATTGGAACGTTCTCATCAGTCACGCGTTCTGCGCCTCTGCTGATCCCGATTGCAAACTGGTTCAAGAACAAAGAGGCATGATCATCGGTATTGCAGGAACTATAGGCTCGGGGAAGGGGACGGTTGTCGAGTTCCTGAAGTCTAAAGGTTTCGCGCACTACTCAAGCTCAAAGCTGCTTGGCGAACTGGTCGAACGAGAAGGCAATCCAAAGATCCGCGAGTTTCTGTCTCCGATGGCGACGAAGCTACAGCAGGAATATCCGGGTGGCGTGGTGGAGAAAAACTTCCGGGAGAAATTTCTCATAGAGAATCCAGAGCATGCGGTCTTTGAAGCAATCCACCGCCAGTCAGAAGCCAACTTTCTTAAGAGCGTCGGCGGAGTAATTGTCTGTACGGATGCGGACTTGAAGACCCGCTACGAGCGAGCCGTTCTTCGAAACGAAGGAGAGAAGGATCATGTAACGTTTGAGAACTTTCAGAAGCAGGCCTATATAGAAGAAGAGGGTGCAGGCGACGCTTCGAGAGATAATAATATCCGGGCAGTTATTACCGAAGCAGACATCGTTCTTATGAACGACGGTACGCAGGAGGAGTTTTTAAATAAGGTAACAAAGACGCTCGAGGAGCTCAGCTAACCCCTATTCACACGGCCTTCATTTCGGGTAGGGGTCTGTAGGCTACACTAAAGACATTATGCCAGCAGACGGCGGAGGATTTTTCGGACGCGGAAAGGAGCGTCCTTCAAAAAATAAAGCCCCAGAAGAATCCTCCTATGAGGAGAAGAATTTTGATCGTCTTGCCCTCAGATATCTGGAAGACCGACTGAAAGAGCCGCTATCATCAGAACAGAAACGCAAGCTTGAGGCACATCTACGCAGTATAGGAAGGGAGCAGAAGGAAAATGCGATGGAGGCCTTCAAGGCAAAGTCAAAGCTTTCAATTATTGGTGATCTTGTAGACTCTTTTGAATCCGCTGCGGTTCCGGAGCCTGCAAAATCTGCAAAACCCGAAAAGCCAGCAAAGAAAGCTGCAGCAGAGAAGACTGGGTCGCCTTGGACCCCGGCAGAAGCAAAAGCGCAGGCAAAGCAAGACCATCGGGAACTTGCAGCGGCAGTAGAGAAGCATGTCCGTCCAGAGCGAAAGGAGAAGGGCGTGCAGGGTCGATTACTTTCGCTTACTGAACAGCTACGCAAGGCAAAGAAGATCCAAGAACGCGAGGTGATTATTACGCAAATTGAGGCGCTTGTATCGGACAATCCTGACGCATTGGAGCGAGCGCTCGCGGGAGTGCAGGGAGCTGCGCAGGTATCCATGATCGGAGAACGTCTTGCTGCGCGCGCCGTGTCTGATGAGGAGAAGATATCGCTCATTCAGCAAATCACTGAGCTTGCCGATAGCGCAAAGCGCGATAAGCGCTTGTCTGATCAGGACGTTATTAGGCTCGTGAGCGCGCGCATCGAGCGCAGCCTTGCTACAAACGATACTGGTCTTATCAGCAAACTTGATGCTGGTGAACTGACGAGCGCACTGAACGAAGGAGCTCTTCTGACGACAGGAACGGCGGTACGCGGCGTAGAGCTCATGACGCTTGGCGCGTACATAAGCCTCATAGCGCAGGCGGTTATGCAAACAACAATTGTGTACACAAGTCCTGCCGGTATCGCGTTTAACGTTGCGTGTGTTGCAGCAGCAGCAGGAGTGCTTCCGGTTACCGAGCTTGCCAAAGCGCTCAACTTCCATGAGAAGGCAGCGCGCAGAGTATTTTACGAAGAGCTTGCACGGCCTGAAGAAACGGAAGAGCTTGATGAGAACGGAAAGCCGATAAAGAAGAAAAAGAAGCGTAACGTATCGGCGCGCGCAGTCGCCGCAGCGCTCATGGCTACCGGTGCCGGCGTAGCGACCGAAGTGGCTACAAATATCGCTCCCAAGATTCTCACCGTAGCTGCTGCGCAGGGACCGAACATGCTTTCGACTGCCGCAGCGCTGCGCCAAGGGCATGAAGCAGGCTCATTTGTGGATAAGACGGATGCTGCGCTCGCGCAGGCAAGCGAGCAAGTTTCGCAGGTGTTGCGCGAACCGCGCATCGAAGGACAGGTATCCACCGAAGCGCTCCCTCCTATGGTGTCTCGATACCATACTACCCTCGAAGCATTCGGTGATCACATGATTCGCAACGAGCTTGGCGGAGGCCGATCGGAGGCGAGCGGCGGTACCGGCGTTGCAGGCGTCGGACCTTCGGCGCTCCGAAAGATCGCTCTGTTTGAGGGCTGGTTCCCAGGCAACTACGTCCAGCATGACGATCCGAGAGTTCGTGCGCTCGGCCCCAGCGCGCAGGCATGGGCGTTTGAGCAGCGACAGAACTTTTCGCATGTACAGCTTGATGAGAACGGAGAGCCGGTAGTGCTTCGCAATGAAGAAGGGCAGCCGCTACTGGACGCAAGCGGTGAGGAACAATATGCACGCGTGCCTATTGAGTTCCTGACTCGCTCTGACGGCTCGCAGGAAAGCATTCCAGACTGGGTGGAGCGCCGCTATGAGGAGTTCGAAACGAAGGCGCAGGACCACCTTGTCTCCTTCGCGCAGCAGCGCGAAGATCTTGGCGAGCTTTCCGCCTATCTTGCGGACCGTCTTGTGCCGCTTAACGTGAAGATCGACCTCATGCGCGCCCGCATCCAGGGAACCGACGGATTCACCCAGGATACGGAAGAGCTTCTGGAGACGCTGCTTGAAATTGAAGATATGTTCCGCACCGAGTTTACGATACCGGTCCAAGGACTCAACGAGAGCCTGGTGGCATCCTTGCGCCAGGTAGGCTCGGGCGATGAGGGTGTGCGCATCGATGCACCGGAGCTTGAAATGAACCTATCGCTTTTGGAGAATCTTGAGGCGCCGCATTCGCTTACGCTTGATGATCTAGTAAATCCAGAACAAGTTGCGCGACTCTTTATGGAACGCAACCTTTCCGGGCAGCTCCTGTTCGCGCTCCTGTTCGGCGGTATTTTCTTCCAGCAGTTCTGGCAGTTCAACGCTGGAAAGGGCAGGGCGCGCAAGCATGCTCGCGTGCTCGGGCCACGCATGAAGAAAATGTTCGGCGAGCGCTACCAGGAGGGTGACGAGTACCAGATTGCATCCTCCATTTCCGGCGACGTGGGCGAGACCTTGAAGGCCTTTCTAGCTGGAGACGCCTCTGGCGTTTTGAATGCTGGTCCAATCAAGGAACTTATTCCATTTGAAACAAAGGGTTCGTGGCTTGCGCTTGATCCGGAGTTCGTTCTCTTTTCTATGCGACTTGCGGGCGAGCGTTCCGGCGAGTTTCCGGTCTCAACGTCTGCCAACCCGTTAACTTGGCTGCAGTCCATGGGCTCTGCTTATAAGAAGGGAATGAGCGAGTTTATTCACGGCGCCACCACGCTTCCGGAGGTGAAGACCTACATGAATCTGGAGGAACGCTACCGGGACCGAAAGGTTCTTACCGGAGAAATTTTCGGTGAGATGCTACCGGGATTCACGGACGTAGTGTTCTTGAGCCGCAAGATACATGAGCTTCGTCGCCAGGGAAGGACCGAAGCTGACCCGCAGGTACAAGAGCTTTCGACGCAGTTCAAGAACGCATACACCGAGATGGTGTTCAGTCACCTCACGGCGCGCGCCCGCTATACACGCACAAAGATCGACTACTATCGCTCAGCGTACGAAGAGCTGCGCACGAGAGGTAGCTTTGAGGACGTGAGCGTTGAGCGTCTCACGAACCTCCCGAACCTCACTATTCCGTTTGGCGGTACCACCGTAAAGCTTGCCGAGGACGATATTGCAAAACTTGAAGCAGTGCGTAAAACCGGACTACGCACCACCGTTATCGCAGAGATCGAGCGCGAGCTTAAGCGCGAAGAAGCGATGCTCGACTCGATCGACCGTTTTGTCGACGATGTAGAGAAAAACGAAAACAACCGTATCGCCTCGACGTCGACGTCGTTCGCCGAACGGCTCAATACGCTCAAGAAAACACTTGACCGCACGAAGCCTGTCGAGATTCTCGGCGACCGCCTCCTTGCTGACATGTCTGCGCGCGGTGGGCTCAACCGCATGATCCGCGAACAGCTGCAGGAAGAAATCAAGGTGCAGGTGCGCGAGCACAATGCGCGCGAAGCGGAAGCAGGACCGAAGAAAGAACGCGCATACCCGATCCAAAAGCAGTACGAGGCGATCAACGAAACGCTCCAGTATACGGTGCATGATTCTCCGGGAGAGGAGCATTCGCTGTTTATCAATGACCGCATATTGAATCGGTTCACGTGCCGCCCGACACTCGTGTATCGTCCGCGCGGCCATAAGGGCGCGATTGCTGAGTACTATGCGATCGAATTCCTGGTGACCGAGCGGGACAAGGAAGATCCGGTTTTCGTCCAAGATCTTCCGATCCAGACCTTGTTTGCTGAAGGACTCTCCCCGCAGGATGCTGCGAAGCAGGTGCAGGACTGGGTCGCAAGCATGCGCAATAAAGCGTCTATGGCAGCAAAACTCTATGCGCTTGATACTGACATCAGCAAGAAGCGCGAAGATATCAATCTGCCTGAGACCATTAACCTCAGCTCTTCCGATGCTAAGAGCCGTCTTGATACACTGTTTGGCACGCTCATTCCGAAGGGGCGAATCCAAAATGACCTGTCTGAGATTGATCAGGTGATCGAGCGCGTTGAGAAGCGCGTCGGCCAGCTTGGAGACCTCACCAATCTGCGCAGGGCGAAGAGTCGTAAGGAGAAGGAGGCGCGCAAGCGTCAGCGCACGCGCCAAAAGCACACCTACCAAGACCTGTTTGCAACTTTGCGCGAAGAGGAGCGCAACCTTGCCAATGTTGAGCGCGAGCGCCAGAACTTGAAGCCCGCATTCCCCGAGGAGAATCGCCGTGTAAAGACGTTGGTCGACTTCCTGGCAAATCCGGATAATCGCCGCATGCTCTCGCAGGCGAAGGTCTCCTTTGAATACTTGCCGGATATCGCAACCCGCAACAACAACATCCGCCTGACCGATCGTCGAGTAGCGGCGAATTTTGGCGGACGCACGCGCACTAAGGTCGTGGAGATGAACCTCGACGACGTGTTGAATACGATTATGAATCCGTCGCTGCGCACCGACGCACAGCGCAAGAAGGCGCTTCTTGATTTGTTTACCGAAGGCGGACGTCCCGCTGAGACGCTACGGGGTAATAACCGTTCCGGTAAACGGAGCGGCGCGTAGATAGTTATCAAACTCTGACAGGTTTGCGCCGTTGATGATCGCAACCTCAAGCCCAAGCCGCTCTGCTTCTTTGGCGGCAACAGGATCAAATGGGGAAGAGAGTCCCGGATCCCATTCAGTAGGAATAAGCGCGCGGAACTCTTTCCAGGAAACCGTCTCAAGCGGTTTGGCGTTCGGGTTTTTCTTAGGATCAGAATCGTACACGTGATCGATATTTGAGAGGTTTACGAGTTTCTTTGCGCCCAGCTCTTTTGCTGCAAGTACCGCGCAGTAGTCAGTAGACCAGCCCGGCTTCCAGCCAGCACCAATGATGACCGGATCCTTGCCGCGTACGCCGCGCGACGGATTTTTGACGATGCGTGCCTGTGCCTCTTCTGCAAACAAGGCGCGCAGCAGATGCGCGTTTTGTCTGGTTGCGTGGATGCCGAGCCAGTCGATGTCTTCGCGTGAGAGATCGCCGCGAATTTCTCTCGCGGCATCCTGATAGTTGCGCGCGAGCTTGCCGCCGCCTGCGATTATATAAAAGGAAACACCTCGATTGAGGTGGGATATGACGAACTCTCTGAACGATCCAAGGAATTTCGTATCCAAAGCATCGGGAACGATGAGGGAGCCTCCAACGGAGACGACGATATACTCGCGCTTAGGTAGCGTTAGGCGCATAAGGCCAAGGCGTGACGGCTGCAGGTATTGTACGCCCCTAGCTCAGGGAGGCAAGATTGACACCAGGGATATACGTGTCTACCATCCCTTGCAGAGAACGGAGAATCCTCATGTCGAAATTGGAAGTGCTCATTCACAAGGCGCTGGAGAAGTTCATCGAAGAAGAGCCAGAGCCGTCCGTGGTGAAAGACCTCGAGGCAATGTTTATGAAGATCAGGCGAATGGGTAAGAAGGACATCGTTCCTACGCATCGCCTGCTTAACACGCTCAGGGAGCGGTACAGCGAGAATGATCGGGTTGAAGGCCTGACACGCTACCTGCTCCTCTCCCTGGAAGACCGAGCGCTCTTGCTTCTCGATAAGCACATTAATGACAAAGATATCGGTATGTACGAACGCCAATTCATGCTGGCGTTCGGAGAAACTGCGTAACTTACAAGCCGCCCCAAAAGGAGCGGCTTTATTCTGTTTTAGAACGTAGTAAGGGGGATGCGTGAGTGCATCCCCCTTGGGTCTGAGTTACGGACGGCTGGTAACGTGGAAGCCGCCCTTGTGGTATTCGATCGCCGCGAAGTCTGCGGACATTGAGTCGACGTAGCGCGAATGTTCGTTCGCGACATCGTACTCGATCTCGTCGTCCCAGAACTGCCACTCACGCGCTTCGAGCACGTTCGTTTCGTTCCGGGAGTCCTGCGGGTTGAGCGTTTGGACGAATTGGGTGATGGACATGCCGCCGTTGCAGGCGACCCGAAGATCCGCCATACCTTTTCTTCCCAAACCCCGCTTGCCGTCCGAGATCCAGCAGCGCTGCGTTGCGATCGATGATTGCATAATCATACGGAACCCCTCTCGTTGACCTGCTAATATAATATCATAATTATACTATATTGTCAAGTACAGAGATATGTCCCTAGGAAAGGGTAAGAAATAGGCCGTTTTAGGACGCTTGACGGGGGATAGGACCTCCTATAAGATACCCCTACTGCCCCCGATGAGGGGGACGAGTTTTTGTTCGACCTTTGACATACGAAGTAATGAGACCAAAATAAAGGTAAGGAAAACAAGAATTCTTGTGTTCCGCCTATTCTTAATGAGAGTTTGATCCTAGCTCAGGATGAA
>CAZTMV010000011.1:2752-18537 GCA_964615225.1 uncultured Candidatus Saccharibacteria bacterium | reverse complement strand
TCGCGCTCAAGCATTTGGATACGTACAAAAAGAGCATTATTGCAAAGCGGTAAAGTTGACTATTTACATTTTGTGTAATATAATTAAAGTAGCGCTAACCTGACAAAAGGAGGGTAGATCATGCGCGAGTTCCTTGTATGTGCGACGGCGATCGGCGTCGTGTCGGTCGCTGTGCCAGCATATGCTGGAGATCAATCGTCTACGACGCTATCAGCATCAGTCGATAGTGCGTACCTTTTTCCTCGCCAGGCATTCCTGGTCGATGACGAGGCGCCGCTCTACCACGTGGGTATTACTCATGAGCAGGAGCGGTGGTCGATTTCGCTCGACGGCTATCAGTACGGCGAAGATGCGTCGCTCGAGGAATATGACGTCACATTCGCTGCGAACGCTCCGTGCGGGCCGTTTACCTGCGGGCTCACGCTCGCGTGGTGGCGGACGCCGACCGAAGATATCGGCGACGTGCAGCTTTCCCTTGGCGGCGGCGATCTGGTCACCTGGGAGCTCATCTACGAGCACCAGGAAGGCGAGACCTACGCTACCGACATCGGAGCGCTTGAACTTGCAACCGAACTGCTTGCGCTCGACCTGAGCGGCGGCATCAGCTACGACGCTGACGCCGAAGGTACCCAGGTGTACGGACGCATCGAGCGGTCTTTCGAACTCGGAAGCATCTCGATCACCCCGGCCATCTACGGCTACCAACCGCTTGATGACGAGCGCGACGCGGCGTTTGCGTTTGGCGTCAGCACTGCCTACACGTTCTAGGCACGCTCTGTCGGCCCCACCTTACCGGTGGGGCCGATTTGCATTTCCGGGTACACTGTAGACACATGCAGCACCACGCATACTTTTTGACTGGCGACATAGATGCTGGAATCAAAGCGGCCCGCGCATTCGGCGAGACGTTGGGTCTTTCTGGCCACGATAATCCGGACGTGATTGTGCTTCAGGCAGCGCTCTTTTCCGTTGACGAGGCTAGACGACTTTCAGAAGTTGTAAGTCGCATGCCAAGCGCGGGAAGTCGCAAACTTATTGTTGCTGCCGCGCCGCGCATCTTCCACGAGGCGCAGAACGCACTTCTGAAAACCTTTGAAGAGCCACCAGAAGGCACGTATCTTGTACTTATCGTCCCAGCGGAAGGAACGCTCATTCCGACGCTGCGCTCTCGTTTGCTCCCGCTGCCGGTTGCGAAAGTTGTGCCGGAGTCTTCGAGCGCATTCTGGAATGGAACGCCAGCTGCACGGGAGAAAGTAGTGGCTGCAATTTTGGATCACGCAAAATCTGATAAGCCGGAAGAGAAGCAGGCTGCGCGCTCCGAGGCGCTTGCGTTTGTGGAAGGACTCGTGCACGAAGCGTATCCAAAAAAAGAAGAGCCTGCCGTGCGCGCATTCCTGCAGGATTTGGATAAGTTCATTCCGATACTCCATGAGCGCGCGGCTCCTTTGAAGATGATTCTCGAACATATCTTGGTAGTGGCACCTAAGCGCTAACGACAAAATCGCTTGCCAGGAAGGCAAGCGATTCTCGTTTAGACCATCTCGTCACGTTTGATCTTAGTGATGAGCGGCTCTTGTGTCAGCCGAAGCGTGAATGTCTTCGATAGCGCGTGATCATGCGTTGTGTGGTGCGGGCGGTCGACGTGATTGAATTCGACACCGCGTTCGACAAGCGCGCGATGCAAGTTGTCGTACGAAGAACCTGCTGCCGGATAGATCTCGACGTGGTCGAAGCCGCTCGTCTGTGAACCGTCAGGCTTCTGGTCTGAGAGTTCCAGATAGCGCAGCGGCCCGAATTCCGACGAGAGTTCGATCGGCACGCGCAGGTAGGCGATGAGCCGTCCTGAAATCACGGACTGATACGTAAACTTTGAGTCGAGTTCCAAGAAGCCGCGGATGCGGACGAACTCTTCCGGCGAACCGCACTTGTAGCAGAAGTGATCTGCGATACCAAGATTGGCTGCGTCGTAGTGTTCGGCGAACGCATTGACTGCTTCTATCAAGGGACGAGCGTTTTGGAAAAACACTTCTTTCGTTCGCATGGTCTACTCCCGTGTTGCGGACGTCCGTAGCCATTAGACCATGTAGGCTCGCGGATGCTGCAACCAGTTGACTGCGCATGTGATCCGTTGTATTCCGTAGGCAGCAATAGGAGCACATTTGATGCTAGAGCTCGTTATCGGGTGGATCGCCTTCGTCTGCCTTGCGGTGGGCGTCATCGGGTTTTTGTTGGAGAGCCGGGTCAAACGCTTTTCAAAAAAAGTCTCGGTTTTCATGATGATCGCTGGCGGTCTCGCGTATGTGGTATGGACCTTCGTCCTCATGATCCTTGCGATGATTCCCTGAACAAACCGCCCCTTCTTTGGAAGGGGTGGTTTTGCTACACTGTAGCGTAATGGCATACGACTTTTCATCGCTCAAGACACAGATTAAGGAAACCGAGGAGTGGCTCTCGAGGGAGTTCACTGGCATCCGCACAGGACGCGCTTCAACTGCGCTTTTAGACAACGTGAAGCCGGAGGCGTATGGAGTGCGTACGCCGCTTGCACAGCTGGGTTCGGTGTCTGTTGAAGACGCGCGCACGATCCGCATCGTGCCGTGGGACAAGACCGTGGTGAAAGCGATCGAGAAAGCAATCACTGAGGAGGACCTTGGTGTTGGTGTTTCTACCGATGACCAGGGTCTTCGCGTGACGTTCCCCGAGCTCACTGCAGAGCGCCGCACCATGCTCGTAAAACTCGCTGGCGAGAAATGCGAGCAGGCGCGCGTGACGCTTCGCGGGCATCGCACAGATGCGATCAAAGGTATTGAGTCGGCAGAGAAGGAGGGCGGCATGGGCGAGGACGAAATGAAGCGCCTTAAGGAAGAGGTGCAGAAGCTGATTGACGAAGGCGGCAAGGCGCTCGATGCGCTTCTCGAGAAGAAGAAAGCTGAGATCACGAATTAATGACTATTGTCCTCTTCATTCTCGTTCTGGTTGTGCTCATCGTCGTACATGAGCTCGGCCATTTCTTTGCTGCCAAGTGGGCGGGTATGCGCGTTGAAGAGTTCGGTATCGGGTATCCGCCGCGCGCTGTAACGTTCGCGCGCAAGAACGGCACTGAGTACACCCTTAACTGGCTCCCGTTTGGTGGCTTCGTGAAGATCTTTGGCGAAGACGGCGATGGAGCTGCAACTGATTCATTCACTGCAAAATCGCACGTGGTGCAGGCGTTGGTGCTGTTGGCAGGTATTTTCATGAACCTCGTATTTGCATGGCTCTTGCTCTCGATCGCGCTTGGAGTAGGTATGCCGCGCGCGCTCTCGGCAGATGAGTTGGCGCTTGCGCCTAATGCAAGTCTTATGGTCTCACGCGTTGTCGAAGGTTCGCCTGCCGCAGCTGCAGGACTTGTGGCAGGAGACCAGGTGCGAAGCGTCGCGTCCTCGGACGCTCGCTACGAAGGTGCTGACGCAGATGCATTCACGTCATTTATTGCGGCAGAAGGCAGCGAAGAGCTGACGCTTGTAGTTGTGCGGGCGGGGGAGGAAGTGACGCTCTCTGCGACGCCAGTCACGGGTGTGATTCCGGATGCGCCTGAGCGCGTTGCGCTTGGTGTTGGGGTGGCAACGGTAGGTACCGTCCCAGTGTCGCTTCTAGATGCGCCAATCCAGGGAGCGTTGCTTACCTGGTCGTTGATACAGGATGTTGCAATAGGGTTGGTTGGATTCTTCGCGAGCGTGTTTACGCTCTCTGCAGACTTGTCGCAGGTATCAGGTCCCGTGGGAATCGCGGGCGCAGTAGGGGACGCGTCTGCAAACGGCATCGTCCCGCTTCTGGCGCTTACCGCAGTCATTTCCATCAACCTTGCACTTATTAATGTGCTGCCGATCCCCGCGCTTGATGGCGGACGCTTCCTGTTTGTAGTTATTGAAGCACTCACGCGCCGAAAGATTCCTGAGTCAGTTGGGGGAGCAGTAAACGCAGTCGGCTTTGGGTTCTTGATTCTCCTCATGCTTGTTATTACTGCAAGTGATATCTTCAAGCTGCTCTAGTTGACAATGTAGTACTAATATGGTACTATAAACAAAGGTTGGGCAACTCCTGCCCGCTGTCCATGGGGTAACTCATGAAAAAGTTCGCATACCTCGCTGCTGCTTTTGTGCTCGTCACGACTTCCGCTTTCGGCGAAGAAGCGCGCACGACCGATCGTCTCGACACCGCTCCGGCTGCGTCGGCTCCGGCCGAACAACGTCATGCTTGGTGCCGTGAGGCCGCATATTTCTATGTGCTGGTCAAAGGCGCCCCGCAAGGCGAACTCGCCGAAGGCGAAGACGTCGTGGCGATCGAGAACGAATACGAATCGTGCGTGCTTGACCCGCAGGCATACCGCCGCTTCCTCGCTGAGGACGGCGTCCTGATCGACTAGGGCTGCAGCGACTACAACGAACGAACCGGTCCCTCGCTATGAGGGGCCGGTTTTGCTTTTGCCCTTGTAAGCCTCGCGGTCTATACTGTGCCCAATGCGCCAGAGCACACTTTTCACTAAAACTCGCCGCGAGGCTCCCTCTGACGAGACTGCAAAAAACGCGCAGCTATTGATCCGTGCCGGGTTCGTGCACAAGGAACTCTCGGGGGTCTACTCCTACCTCCCGCTTGGCTACCGTACGCTCCAGAAGATTGTGCAGGTTATTCGCGAAGAAATGAATGCGATCGGTGGTCAGGAAATGGTTATGACCGCGCTGCAGGACAAGGAGCTCTGGAGTCGCACGGATCGCTGGGATGATGAGAAGGTTGATAACTGGTTCAAGACCAGTTTCAAGTCAGGCGGCGAAACCGGACTTGCCATCACGCACGAAGAGCCGCTCACGCGCATCATGAGTGAGCACATCGCCTCCTACCGTGATCTGCCGGTGTATGCATATCAGTTCCAGAACAAATTCCGCAACGAGCTGCGTGCGAAGTCAGGCATCATGCGCGGCAAGGAGTTTTTGATGAAAGACCTCTACTCCTTCTCGAAGAACGATGCAGAACATGCAGCGTTCTATGCGAAAGCACGCGAAGCCTACACAAAGGTGTTTGAGCGTGTGGGTCTTGGACACCTTACCTATGTGACGTTTGCGTCGGGCGGCATCTTCAGCGCATTCTCCGAGGAGTTCCAGACGGTGTCAGAGGCAGGCGAGGACGTTATTTACGTACACGAAGAGAAAAAGATTGCTGTTAACAAGGAGGTGTATAACGACGAGACGCTGGCAACCTTGGGTCTCAATAAGAATGAGCTCGTAGAAAAGAAGTCGATTGAAGTCGGCAACATCTTCAATCTTGGCACCCGCTTCTCCGAGTCCTTGGGACTGACCTACACAGATGAAGCAGGGGAGCGCAAGAACGTCGTGATGGGCTCCTACGGCATTGGTCCGACTCGCCTCATGGGCACCATCGTCGAGAGTTTGTCGGACGAAAAGGGAATCGTATGGCCGGAAGCAGTTGCGCCATTCAAGTTCCACTTGCTTTCGCTTCTTCCCGATGATGCGGAGGCCGTAGCGCTTGCAGACGATCTCTACGCCACGCTCTCCGATGTGCTCTATGATGACCGCTCCATGCGCGCAGGCGAGAAGTTTGCGGACGCGGACCTGATCGGTATTCCGTGGCGCATCAATGTCGGCAAGAGCGCGAAGGAAGACGGTCTGTTCGAGCTCGTTAATCGCGCAACGGGCGACGTGAAGAAAGTATCCAAGGAGGAACTCCTTTCAATGTAATGGCAAAAGAAAAACGCATTTCCAAGAACTCACTCTTCTCCTCAGATATCGGTATCGATCTGGGAACTGCGAACACGCTCGTGTATGTGCGCGGACGTGGCATCGTACTGAATGAACCTTCGGTCGTGACCGTTAATGATAAGACGGGGCAGGTGGTCGCCATCGGCAAGGAAGCAAAGCTCATGCTCGGCAAGACGCCGCCGCATGTGCGCGCAGTGCGTCCCCTGCATCATGGCGTGATTTCAGACTTTGAAGTGACGCAGGAGCTTTTGGCGTATCTCATCCGCAAAGCGCAGGGAGATAAGACGCGTCTGTTTGGTCCGCGCGTTGTGGTTGGCGTGCCTACAGGTGTTACCAACGTGGAGAGCCGTGCAGTACGCGACGCAGCACTCGCCTCAGGTGCGCGCGAAGTGTACATCGTCGAGGAGCCTATGGCAGGCGCAGTGGGTGCAAAGCTTCCGGTGACCGAACCAGTTGGCACTATGGTGCTTGATATCGGTGGCGGTACAACCGATATTGCGGTCATTTCGCTTGGCGGCAGCGTTTCTTCTAAGAGTTCGCACGTGGCGGGCGATCATTTCAATGACACAATCGCAGAATACGTGCGCAGCGAGTTTCAGCTTGCGATCGGCGAGAAAACATCGGAAGAAATAAAGATCACGATCGGCGCAGTACTTCCGCTTGATGTGCCACTTGAACGTCCGGTCCGCGGCCGTGACCTTGCCACAGGACTCCCGCGCGAAATCATGCTCACGAGCGAGCATGTGCGCGAGGCACTCGAGCCATCGCTGGATAAGTTGCTGGAAGCAATGAAGGAAGTAATCGAAGCGGCCCCGCCGGAGTTGTTGTCTGATGTACTTGAGCGCGGCGTAACCGTGTTTGGCGGCGGCGCCCTGCTTCGAGGCTTGCCAGAGCTTCTTTCAAAGATGCTTGGCGTGCCGGTCTACGTTGCGAGCGATCCCTTGACTGCGGTCGTGCGCGGGACGGGCATTATTACCGAAGACCCGCAGCAGTGGCGCGGTATATTCCTCGATGAAGACGCGATACTCCCGCAGAACTAGTGCGCTCACTCCATTTCGCATGCTCGTGGCTGCGATCGTTGTTGTTGTGTTCTTGGCTGTGCTTGGTGTACGCACATTTGCACCAGGTGTGTTTGATTTTGTAGCGTCTCCACTGTGGTCGTTTGGAACATCTATGACGCGCGAGTTTGCGCCCGAGCCTGCGCAGAGCGCGGAAGAACTCTCGCTGCAGCTTATCGCGCTTCGCGAGGAGAATGAGATGCTGCGCGCTCGACTGCAAGATGTTGGTGCGGAGCGGGAACTTCCAAACGAAGCGGGGCTTCTTGCGGGTGTACTTGCTCGTCCGCCGGTGTCTCCGTACGACGTGCTTGTGGTTGATCGCGGCACCGATACTGGAGTTGTACAAGGTATGGTTGCCTATGCGCTTGGCGTGCCGGTCGGCTCTGTTGCAGAAGCAAACGGACGCTCATCGCGCGTGCTCTTGTATTCCGCTCCAGAGCGCATTACGGAAGGCTGGATCGGGGAGAATCGATTGCCGGTTACCTTGATTGGAGCCGGGTCCGGTGCGTTTGAGGCAGACGTTGCGCGCGAGCTTGAGGTAGTCGAGGGAGATCTGGTGTATGTGCCCGGCCCCGGAGCGCTTCCTATTGGGCGCGTGGAGCGGATTGAAAGCAATGCGTCGTCTCCGCGCACGGTGCTTCGGATTAAGCCGCTCGTGAACCCGCTCACGCTGACCTGGGTGCGCCTCATGCCGCTATGATGCGTTTCCTGTTTGTCCTGCTTGCGCTTGCGTCCGTCTTTCTGTTTCCGTATCCGGCAACCCTCATCCTGTCCTTTGCGGCAGGGCTTTTTGTACCCGCCATTCCGCTCGTGTCAGGGATTCTCGTCGACTTGTACTACCATGCTCCCGGAGCGTCCCTCGTGCCACTTGCGACCATCTACGGCGCTTTGCTCTCAATCGCGGCCGTTGTGGTGCAACGATTCATAAAAGCGCGTATCATAGACTGATGTTTGGCAGGAAGCGCTACAAAGGCCACGAGCTTAATCCGGACGAGATCTTTCTTGATTCCTCGAATCTTCCGAATTTCGATCATTCGCGCCTGGAAGGGCGCCTTGAGAAGCCGCTTGGCGAGGGGAGTTACCTTGGGCTCTCGATTGGCGTAGCACTTCTCCTCATTATCTTGCTTGGCAAGGCAGTCTCGGTCGGGATTCTGCAGGGCGAGGCGTATGCGGCTCAGAGCGAGCGCAATCGCCTACGGCCTGAAGTGCTGTTTGCCGAGCGCGGCGCGATTGTAGACCGCAACGGCATTGTGCTTGCGGGAAATGCAGCGGGCGAAGACGGTTTCCCCATCCGGCAATATATGACGCCTGGGTTTGGGCACCTGGTCGGCTACGTGTCGTATCCGAAAAAAGACTCGTCGGGCAATTACTACGAGACTAAGATCGAAGGTATGGCGGGAGCTGAGCTTGCGTTTGAAGATCGTCTTGCGGGCATAAACGGCACGCTCTTGGTTGAGGAAAATGCGCTCGGCGATATTGAAAGCCAGGGAAGCGTGGAGCCAGCGGTGAATGGCGAGACGGTCGAGCTTGCGGTGGATTCCCGGGTGCAGAAGGCATTCTATGACGCCATCTCCGAGCTTGCCGACCGCATTCCGTACAAGGGCGGCACGGGCATCATGATGGATGTGGAGACGGGAGAAATCATTGCGCTGGTGTCATACCCTGAATACGATCCGAACGTACTGTCGTTAGGCAAAGACCGCGAGACGATCGCTGGCTACAACAGCAATTCGCGCGAGCCGTATCTGGATCGAGCGGTCTCCGGCTTGTATACGCCAGGCTCTATCGTAAAGCCGATGATAGCCGCAGCCGCGATGAGTGACGGCATTATTGCTCCAGAGACACCGATTGTTTCTACCGGACAGCTCGTTGTTCCTAATCCCTACGACCCATCCAAGCCGACCATCTTTAAAGATTGGAAGGCGCATGGCGCGACTGATATGCGCGAAGCAATCGCAGTCTCGTCTGACGTCTATTTCTACACAATCGGCGGCGGATTTGGTGCTCAGAAGGGCATGGGCATTGAGCGTCTCGCGCACTGGTATCGGGCGTTCGGGTTTACAAGCATCACCGGCATCGAGCTTGAGGCGGAGGAGTCCGGCTTCGTGCCGACTCCTGCCTGGAAGGAAGAAACCTATGAGGAGCCGTGGCGCATCGGTAACACCTACCACACCTCGATCGGGCAGTATGCCGTGCAGGTGACCCCGCTTGAAGCAGTGCGCTCTGTAGCAGCCATTGCCAACAATGGTACGTTGCTGCGCCCGACTATTTTGAAGGGTCAGCCGGTGGAAGGCGAGAGCATTGCAATCAGTCGAGATGCGCTGCAGGTTGCGCGCGAGGGCATGCGTCTTGGCGTGACTGCTGGCACCTCGGTCGGACTCAATGTCTACACGTTTGCAAAGGCGGCAGGCAAGACGGGCACCGCGCAGCTTGGCGTCAACAACGAGTTCTACAACACTTGGGCGGTCGGGTTCTTCCCGTACGACAAGCCAAAGTATGCGTATGCGGTGGTGATGGAGCGGGGGCCTGCAGGTACCTCAATTGGCGGCGTGTATATCATGAGTCAGGTATTTGCGGCCTTGCGGCAAACGGCGCCGGAGTATTTTGGTATTGCGCCTGAAGTAGAAGAGGCAGGATAACAAAACGGGCGGCGCATAGATGCGCCGCCCGTTGTCTTAGATGAGGTGAGGAATGCACAGTAGCGCGCCAAGAATGGCGGTACTGCCGGCTGCCAGAAACAAATAGATCGATTCGCGGCGGTGCGGATCGTAGGTCTTCGTTGCAAGGCGGTACGCAGCGGGCGCGAACAGAAGTCCGATACCCAGAGCGCACGTGCCAAGCGCGCCTACTACGCCGTTTCTGCCCATGGGGGAGTCTGGCAGTAGTGCTGGCGAAGGCAGGACGACGAAACACACAAGTCCGGCAATCGTTGCTAGTGCAACGACAAACCAATTCACCTGACGCATTTCTTCTTCGTGTTCTTGTTCCTCAACTGAAAGTTCATCAGACATGCTGTCCTCCTCTGGCGTGCGTTATAGCATTCTCCCGGAACTCTGTCATATAGCGGTGAATTAGAAAAGCGATGCCCCGAGGGAGCATCGCTTTCACGTCACGATGGTAGTAGTGCTACCAGAAAGTGGCGGATGCTGAAGATGATGCAGGTCAGGCCGATGGCGATGGACGCTGCAACGACTACTGCCTCCTGCTTTTGACGGTGTGCCGTGTAGCCGCACTGCATGTTCAGCAAGCCAAGGAGTGTGAGCAGAGCGCCGACCAGGGGTCCTGCGAACACTGTTCCGATTCTCGGCTCGAAGTACTCGAAGATCGGGTCCTGCAAGAAGAGCAGTGCCAGCGCGGCAAGGCCAATAAGGGCAGCCTTTCTGCCTGTAGTTATGGTACCCATGACGGTTCTCCTTCTTCTGGTCCCAGGTATACCACAGCCCTGAAAGCCTTGTCATTTGACGCCTGGGCCCCCTCCCGTACAATACGTGCACTAACCAACCCACATGACCGACCAGGACACGCTCCTTTCGCAGGAAAAATTTGACGAGCTCGTAAAAGAGCTCGAACATCTAAAGACGGTTCGCCGCTCGGAAATCGCAAAGAACCTCGAGTATGCTCGCTCGCTCGGAGATCTTTCCGAGAACGCAGAGTACCAGGAGGCACGCGAGCTGCAGGCTGCGACCGAGGAGCGCATTCGCAAGCTGGAGGAACTGGTGAAGAAGGCGAAGATCGCGCCGGAAGGAAAGAAGAAAGATATCGTCGGGTTTGGTTCCGCAGTCTCGATTAAGAAAGAGGGAAGCGATGAGACGCACGAGTACCACATCGTTGGCAGCGAGGAGGCAGATATGCGCGAGCGCAAGCTCTCTCACGTATCACCACTTGGCGCCGCGTTAATGGGCAAGAAGAAGGGAGACGTGTTCACTTTCGAGACGCCAAACGGCAAACAAACCTACACGGTGCAGAAAGTGAGTTAATGCGAAAGGCCCCGGAAACCCGGGGCCTTTGCCTTATCCTCGTCGGGCTATGCCCATGATGAGGCTGACGACGAAGAGGATGAGGAAGATGAAGAACAGGATCTGAGCGATCCCGGCAGACGCCGACGCGATGCCGCCGAACCCGAAGATTGCGGCGATGATGGCGACGGCAAAGAAGATGAGTGCCCAACTGAGCATTGGTCTTGCTCCTGCGTTCCAGAGGCCACTGTGGCGCCTGGTCTGCCGGTCACTACATCACACAAGCACGGCGCGCGCAACCATGCTAGGATTCCCTCATATGTTTTGGGCAGATCGCATAGCGCAGGAGGTTGCCGCCACGAAGGCGGCTCAGTCTGCTACGTCCGAGAATCCTCTTATTGTGCGAGATGAGAAGACCATTTCCGGTCGCGTACATGTCGGCTCAATGCGCGGCGTTGCCATCCACGGTCTTATGAGCGAGGTGCTTTTGGAGCAGGGTATTGCAAACAGCTACCTATATGAGCTCAATGATTTTGATCCCTTTGACTCCATTCCGCCGTTTCTCTCGCGTGAAGAGTTCTTGCCGCACCTGGGCAAGCCGCTCTTTCTTGTGCCGTCTCCCGAGCCAGGCTTTGCAAACTTCGCAGAGTATTTTGCTGCAGAGTTCGTAGCAGTACACAAGAAAGCAGGATTCTACCCGTCCTACTATTGGCTCTATAAGGATGTGTATCAGGCAGGGAAGATGGACGAGCTCATACGTGTTTCCCTTGAGCATGCGGCTGACATCCGTCGCATCATGAAGGAAGTATCGGGCTCACAGAAGGATGAGTCGTGGCTTCCTGTTTCAATCGTGTGCGAGCGCTGCCAGAAGATGATGACTACCCGTGCTCATGATTTTGACGGCGAGACCGTTGGGTATTCCTGCGACAAGTCTCCGGAAGATATTGGCGCCTGCGGGTACGAGGGACGCGTCGCTCCCTGGGGTGGCGCTGCAAAGCTGTTTTGGAAAGCGGATTGGGCTGCAAAGTGGGTCGTGATGAATGTCGGACTTGAGGGGGCCGGCAAGGATCACTCCACCAAGGGCGGCTCGCGCGATGTGTCGCGCCATATTGCAAAGGAGGTGTTTGGCATCGAAGAGCCGTTTGATGTTCCCTACGAGTTCTTCCTGGTAGGTGGCAAGAAGATGTCATCCTCGAAAGGTCGTGGCAGTTCTGCAAAAGATATAAGCGATCTGTTTCCTCCGGCAGTCTTCCGTCTTGTATTGCTTGGCAAAGACATCAATCAGCAGATCGATGTAGATCCTGCGGGCGACTCTGTCCCGCGCATGTACGACTGGTATGACGATCTTGCTGAGCTTGTGCGAAATGGTGTCTCGGATGACTTCACGCGCCTGTTCGCGCTCATACAGGTTCCCAACAACCAAGCAACGCCGCCGACTCCTTGGATGATGCGGTTCTCGCAGGTTGCATTCATCGTGCAGATGCCGCACATGAATCTTGCAGATGAGGCAGCGCGCGCAAAGGGGGCTGTGCTTACCGATGAGGAGAGCTTGGCGCTTGAGGAGCGCGCAAGCTACGCACGCTTTTGGCTTGCCACCTACGCGCCTGAGGAGTATCGCTTCGTGCTGCAGGAGATCATGCCTGAAGTTGCGCTGACGGACGTCCAGAAGAAAGCCTGTGGAGTGCTTGCCGACTATATGAGCGAGCAGCGCACAGGTGAAGAGCTCCATGCCCGGCTGCATGAGTTGAAGAGTGAAGTGCCTATCGCGCCCAAGGAGCTCTTCTCCGCGCTCTACAAGATCTTCCTTGCTCGGGAGTCGGGACCGAAAGCCGGCTGGTTTCTGTCGGTACTGCCGCGGGAGTTTGTCGAAGCGCGGCTTAGGGAGGCTGCAGCATAAAAAGGAAAAAGCGACCCTTTATCGGGGTCGCTTTCAGGTTGCTTATGATACGAAGTAGTATCCGTGCGAAGCGCGAAGCGGTTCGCGTTTTGCCGTTGTCTTTTTGCGCGGAAGCTTTTTGGATGTTGCTTCGCCGCTTAGTACCCGGAAGAGTTCCTGCATGGCATGAGTTCTTCCGTCTTCGTTATCGGTTGGCGCCTGCGGGTTAAGGGCCACGTTATGTGCGGCCAAATTAATAGCCCACGTTGGCTTTCGAAGCCCAAGGCGCTCTACGTCCTTGTCCTGCATGATCCGCAGGTAGCGGCCTTTGTACCTGCCCTCGCTTGAAAAGACGGCGACAACCGTATCTTCTGGGGCAGGCTCGAATAAGCTGCCGACGCCAGTCATATCGAGCAGGGTGTATTTAGCTCCGAGGGTATGGAGGTCCTCGAGCACCTCCTTGGCACGAATGTCGTCTGCAGACGCGATGATATAGAGCATCGTAGCGGTCCTTTTCCTCCCTAGGCTAGGGGAGGAATGGTCAAAGAGCAGAATAAGCGAGCCTAAACGCTTACGAGCTCCCGAGAAGGTCGGGAGCTCGCGTCAATTTTCGTCCTTACGCCCTAGGAGAATGCTCACGCGAAGTCCCGACCCTGCTCATAAAGCGGATTTCCCAAATGTGATGAATCTGGCGGGCTGCGCGGTTCATGTATGAAGAGCATAGTAAAAGCTTCATAAAGCGTCAATGATTCCCTTATCCACACCAACTACACACCTTTTGTGGGATGGAGTGGCATATACTTGGATATCAGTGGGATGAAGTGGGATGAAGAATTTCTAAAGGCATGCTTTAGCAATTCATGAAGCCCAGCGAAGCCTCCCGCACACACTTTCTTACGCCCATTGGTTTGTTTCGTGTCATGGCGAACAAACACTTTCGGGCGGGAGGCTTCGCTGGGTCTCATGCCCTCACCAGTCTTGCCAACCCTTACCTATGTTCATCGGAGAATACCGCCACACCTTTGACGCAAAGAACCGTATTTCTTTGCCAGCCAAGTTCCGCAAGGCGCTTGGTGCGTCGGTGGTCGTGACGCGTGGGTTGGACAAGTGTCTCTTTATCTACTCAAAGGCTGCCTGGAAGGATGAGGCTGCAAAGATCGCTGCGCACTCCATGGGAGGAGCAGCAGGCCGCGGTCTTGCGCGCTTGATGCTTGCAGGAGCGTCCGAAGCAGATGTCGACTCTGCAGGCCGCATCCTTATTCCTGATTACCTCAAATCTTTTGCTTCTTTGAAGGAGAAGTCCGTCATTGCAGGCGTGTCAGACCGCATCGAGGTGTGGGACGAGAAGGCGTGGGTTGCCTACACCAAGTCCATGGAGCGCGACGCTGATTCGTTCGCTGAAACCCTTGCCTCCTAACATGACCACCTCCCGCCACCAGAGCGTGCTCCTTACCGAAGCCCTCGAGGCGCTACAGGTGCGCCCAGGCGAGGTAGTCGTAGACGCTACGGTAGGCGGGGCAGGGCACTTCAGCGCGCTTAGAGAAGCGCTTGCGGACTCAGGCAGCCTTATCGGTATTGATGCTGATTCTGACGCAATTGCGCGCGGGAAGGATGCGGCTGCCGGTGCGTCCAACGTGCACCTCGTGAACGACAACTTCCGCAACCTCGCGCAGATTCTGGACGACTTGGGTATCGAAGAAGTAGACAAGGCGCTGTTTGACCTTGGCTGGAGCTCCTACCATCTTTCCTCCGGCCGCGGTTTCTCGTTCCAGGTAGACGAGCCGCTCTTGATGACCTATGGCGATCCGGAAGAGGGAACGACTGCTGCAGACATGATCAATACGTATCCGGAAGACAAGCTTTCTGAAATCATCTTCACGCTTGGCGAGGAGCGCTTTGCGCGCCAGATTGCGCGCGGTATTGCGCGGGAGCGAAGCTCTAGCCGCATCCTCACAACGGATCACCTGGTCAAGGTGATCGAAGATTCCACGCCAAGCTGGTATCAGCACCGCCGCATCCACCCGGCAACAAAAACGTTCCAGGCGCTTCGCATGGCGGTTAACGATGAGCTCGGTGCACTTCGCGACGGACTCACTGCGGCGATTGAGCGCTTGTCGATGGACGGCCGCATCGCAGTCATCACCTTCCACTCGATCGAGGACCGCATCGTGAAATCCATGCTTCGCGATGCAGCGTACGCGGGCAAGGGAACCGTGATCACCAAGAAGCCGATCGCTCCCTCGGACGCAGAGCTTCGCGCTAACCCTCGCGCGCGCTCAGCAAAGCTGCGCGTGTTCGAGCGCTCAGAGTGCACGGAAACCAAGCGTCCCATCACCTCATATGCCTTTGCCTAGCAAGACCATCACACTTCTTTCCTACGGCTGCGCAGTCCTCGCAGTAGCCTATGTCGCGCTTGTCGCTACCACTATTTTCTTTGCAACGATTCGCACTGATCTTATGGTTTCTATTCGCTCTATGGAGTCTACCGTTGCCTCTTTGGAGACTGAATACTACGACGCTATTGCGCGATTGTCCGCAACTGACGTGGGCGCCGCAGGCTTTGTGAGTCCGACTGCCGTTGAGTACGTTGCCGCAGCCGGCGCTCCTGCCGTTACCCGTGCTGATCGCTAGCTATGCGCTCTAAGCTGCGCGGACGCCTGCGATTCTTCTCACTCCTCATCATCGTCTTTGCGCTTCTGATAGGCGTACGCCTCTATTTTGTGCAGATCGTGAACGGGGAAGAGTTTGCACTCAAGGCCGAGCGCCAGTATGAAAGCTCATCACAAGCGCTCTTTGACCGCGGCTCCATCTACTTTACGCGCAAGGATGGCACTATGCTCTCAGCAGCAGGGCTCATGACAGGCTTCCGGCTTGCGATCGACCCGAAGCGCCTGCAGGATCCAGAGGGCGTATACGCTAAGCTTGCCGCCATTGTCGAGATAGACCAGGAGAAGTTCATGGCCGCAGCTGCCAAAACCACAGATCCGTATGAAGTGATTGCGGTACGCTTGCCGGAAGCTGCGGGAGTGGCTATTTCCGAGCTTGAGATTGATGGTGTGATGGTAGAGCGCGAGCGGTGGCGAGCGTACCTTGCCGGTTCCGACGCTGCGCAGTCGATCGGGTTTGTGGCCTACGACAATGA
>CAZTMV010000011.1:0-2652 GCA_964615225.1 uncultured Candidatus Saccharibacteria bacterium | reverse complement strand
GAGATCATTGCGCTCCAGGTTATTCCAACCTTTGATCCCGGAGACTTCTCGCAGGCAGACCCGAAGACCTTCGGCAATCCGCTGGTTGAGAACCAGTATGAGTTCGGCTCCATCATGAAGCCGCTTGCGATGGCAGCGGCACTCGATGCAGGCGTGATCACGCCGGACACTACGTATAACGACACGGGCTGCGTGACGATGAACACGGCCAAGATTTGTAACTACGACCTTAAGGCGCGCGGTGTGGTACCCATGCAGGAAGTGCTCTCCCAGTCCTTGAACGTCGGCACCTCATTTATTGCCGGACGCTTAGGGCATGAACGGCTACGTTCCTACTTTATGAATCTGGGATTTGGTGAAGAAACGGGCATCGACTTGCCGAGCGAGGCGGCAGGCAATATTGAGAACATTAAAACGAGTCCGCGCGATATTGAGTACGCAACTGCTTCGTACGGCCAAGGTATTGCAGAGACTCCCGTGCAGATGATCAAGGCGCTCGGCGCGCTTGCAAACGAAGGTATGGTCGTGACGCCGCACCTGGTCAAGGCGATCAAGCTTGAGACGGGTATCCACAAGACGCTTGCATGGAACTCGCCCGAGCGTGTGTTCAGTCCCGAAGCGGTGCAAGACACCACGCGCATGCTCGTTAGAGTGGTAGACACCAAGCTTGCAGACGGTACGCTCTCAATTCCTGAAATGAGCGTGGCTGCCAAGACTGGTACCGCCCAAATTCCAGGTCCTGGTGGCAAGTATGCGCAAGGTATGTACTTCCACTCCTTCTTTGGGTATTTCCCAGCCTACGAGCCTCGGTTCGTGATCCTGCTTTACACGAGGGAGCCTGGAGGCGTACAGTACGCTTCTGAGACTCTGACACATCCATTCATGGAGCTCACACACTTCCTGATAAATTATTACGCTTTGCCGCCGGACCGCGCCGCACTTGACTCATGAAATCCTTCCTCAAAAGCCTGGTAGCCGGATTGCTTGCACTGCTTGCGCGCAGTGTCTTACAGAAGTACCGCCCGCAGGTGGTTATGGTAACCGGGAGCGTAGGGAAGACCTCGACCAAGGATGCGGTAGCGGCTGCGTTGTCTGCGCGCTTCTTCCTTCGCGCCAGCGAGAAGAGCTATAACAGCGAGTTTGGCGTGCCGCTCACGATCATAGGAAGCAAAAATCCATGGACCAGTCTTCCGGCGTGGCTGAACGTGTTTCGTGAAGGGCTTGCCCTTTTGCTGCTACCAAGCCACTACCCGCGCCTGTTGGTGCTTGAGGTTGGCGCGGACCGTCCTGGCGACCTCGCGCAGATTCTGAAGATCGCCACGCCGGATGCGGTCGTGGTCACGAAGCTTCCGGATGTGCCGGTGCATGTAGAAGCGTACGCGTCTCCAGAAGCGGTGCGCGAAGAGGAGTTTGCGCCTGCGTATGCGCTTTCCCGAGGCGCTCCGCTCATTGTGTGCGCGGAAGATGAGCACGCTGTCAGGCTTGCTGCGAGAGTTTCTGCTTCGGTGACGACCTTCGGGTTTTCAAAGAGCGCAGACATTCGCCTTGGCGAACCGCAGGTTACTGCAGACGGCATGCGCTCTGGCGTAACAATGGAAGGGAAGGAATACCCGCTTAGTGCAGCCCGTGCGCTCGGTCGTCAGCAATTGTATGCACCTGCAGCAGCGCTCGCAGTTGCGCACGCGCTTGGACTCACTGCTGTAGAGGCGCTCAAAGGACTGGAGGGATACCAGCCGCCCCCGGGACGCGCTCGCATGCTTAAAGGCAAGCACGGCTCTATTTTGATAGATGACACGTATAACGCATCTCCTGCAGCGGTTGAAGAAGTGCTGAAGTCGTTGCCGCTTGTGCAGGGGGAGCGACATATTGCAGTCCTTGGAGACATGCTTGAGCTCGGACGCTATTCGAAGGAGGAGCATGCACGTATTGGCGTGCTTGCTGCGAAAGCTGCGGATGTAGTGGTTGCAGTCGGACCTCGCGCACTCGCTATTTATGAAGCGGCAGGCAAAGAAGCGATGCATTTTCCGGACGCGCGCGAAGCGGCTAAGACGCTTAGTGAATTAGTACAAGCAGGGGACGTTGTATTGATCAAAGGTTCGCAGGGCATGCGCATGGAGCGCATTACCGAAGTACTGCTTGCCGAAGCGATAGACACTAAAGAGCTTGTCCGCCAGGACCCTGAGTGGTTGAAAAAGGTGTAGGCCGGGTGTAGGCTTATATAATCGTTTCCTGCTTGAGGAAACGAGATCCGTACAAAGGGGAGTGGACCTTGGATATTTGTATCTTTGGTAAACCAGCGAAGACAGTGATCGTTGACGGACACCGGATGAAACTGGTGGATGTCGATAAAAAGAATGGCCAGCTATTGGTTTGCGGTGCGCGCGGCGAAGAGTGGATCCCGCTCTCAAAGGCGACGTTCGATGGCAAGTCCTTCGAAAATCGCAACATTCGACTTCCTGAAGCTTCTGGCTCTGAGAAGAAGAAGTTCGCGATCATCCGCAGCGCCATCAAGCAGATCCAGCAAGAAGACGCTGTCGCTGCTTAGATCACTTCTCCAACCCAAGTCGCAAGGGCGTGCCGTAGAAACGGCGCGCCCTTTAACTTTTACTGGTTTCTGCTAGAATCTGCCACATTGGCCCTATCGTCTAACGG
>CAZTMV010000010.1:11123-19137 GCA_964615225.1 uncultured Candidatus Saccharibacteria bacterium | reverse complement strand
AAGGTGCGTGGATCGACGAGATCATCTTGCAGGTAACGCGCGAGGATTTCGAACCGATCTGGCAGCGCTACCAGGAAACCAAACAACTCCCGAAGCTCAGCGACGAGCAGCGAGAGCTGATTACACAACAAACACAAATCTAAATGAGCACCTAACTCAACCCCGACTACACGCGTAGTCGGGGTTTCTACATCTGCGCTGCAAGTGCCCTGGCTCGCTTCATCACATGGTCTCCAATCTCTTTCCAATCAAAGTAGTGTTTGTACTCGTCTGGCTCAATGAGCTTTGTCTCGCTTACGTCTCCCGCAGGATCTACAACAAAAGGGCCAATACACTCTACGATGCATACAGAACGAGTCTGAGTAACTATTCCGTTTGGACCAGAAATATCTTGAAACCCAATCAGTCTCTGAGAGAGTACGCGCATATTGCTCTCCTCCAGCACCTCTCGGATTACAGCTTCTTCTACACTCTCTCCCGCCTCTACACCTCCTCCAGGTGGCGACCAGTAGTCTTTTGCGGAATCATAGACAACGACCAATTTTCCTTCGCAGAAGCAATAGGCATGCACACCTGATACTTTGCGGTCACCCAGTTCTGCAGCTGAATCAGCATCTCGATATACAACACCGTATTCTTGTCCTGACTTGTTTGTGAGAGTAGATTTGAGTTCCATACGCCTGCATTAGGCAGGAAGCTCAAGCACGAACCTCGATCCCTTTCCTGCCCCATCAGACTCTGCATGTACTGAGCCGCCGTGTCCTTCGGCAAGCTGCTTGGCAACGTAGAGACCAAGACCCGTGCCGGTAGTGTTCACCTTGTTTGCGCCGCGTGCGCGTTTGAACTTCTCAAAGAGTCCCCCGATTTCCTCAGGCGGGATACCAACACCAGTGTCTGTGACGGTGAGGCGCACTTTTCCTGCTTCCTGGGCTACCGAAAGCGTAACACTGCCGCTTGGCGTGTACTTAATTGCATTATCTACAAGGTTGACGATCACCTGCTTGATCTTGCCGATGTCGGCGTTCACCATCAGATTCTCAGGAGCTTCTGCAGTAAGCGCAAGCTTCTTCTTTGCTGCAACCGGAGTGAGCTCGACAACCACCTTGCGTGCAAGATCTGCGATATCCATCATCGCCTTCTCGTACTTCATGCGGCCCTGCTCGATGCGGGAAATATTGAGGTAGTCCTCAATTGAGTTGGCCATGAGGCGCGCGGATTCCTGGACGGTATCAAGCGGCTCTTTAAGATATTCCGGAATAGGACCATATAGACCTTCATTCACGTTTGCCGCATAGCCGCGAACCGCAGTAATAGGAGCACGCAACTGGTGCGAGGCGATCGACAAGAATTCGCTCTTCATCTGATCAAGCTCCTTGAGACGGTTATTCGCAACTTCCAGTTGTTTTCGTTGCTCCTCAATTTGTTTACGCTGTTCAACCTCTCTTCGAATACTGCGTACCAGGAGGAAGCCGATTAACGAGAGAAACACCAGCGTTGCGCCCACGATCCAGCGAGCATATTCAAGGCTTTGGATAAACAAGATGCTGCCAACGGCAAGCCACAGACAAATAACCAACAGCTGCGCTGCAGCGAGATGGCTTCCTGAGAAGAAGCGGAACTGAATGACAAAGTAGGTCAGTGCGCCGATAGAGATCGGAAGCACGAACAGGCCATACTGACCGATCGTCCAGTCTTCCGAGAAACTACCGACAATATTGCCGAGCGCAAAACCCAGGAGAAGTACGAGTGTGGCAAGTACGACTAGCGTTGATTGTGTTTTTTGTACACTGGTAGCTCCCTTCCTAAAGAGTGCCCATACGCCAAGGAGGAAGATCCAAACCGAATAGCCGATTTCAATAAAGTAGTTGTAGAAGGCCAATGGTCCCTCAATAACCTCGCGGTCGCAGTTCGTAAGATCAAAACCAAGCACATTCCAACCAGTCCCAGTTCCAAGAATAGTAGGAAGCAATGGAACCACGATCAGCGACTTAAGCCACCAGGAAATATCCTTACCAACGATAAAGATGTAAATAAAGTACACGAAGCCGGCATAGATAACCGGCTCGAGCATATTCACGACGCTCCAGGCGAACATAACAACTGAAATCTCATCGGTGGCCCAGAGAATCAGGTCGAGCAAGAGCCACATGCCAAGCACGAGCGTAATCAAGAACAGTGACTTATTGACGAGCGACTTTCGGTTCGAGAAATATACGAACGCGCCGAGTGCCAAAGAAACGATAATCGGCGTCAGGTGTGAGTAGTAGATCAGGTTCGAGAAAACATTTCCTGAGAAGAGAAAGTATGGATCCGGGAACCACTCGCACGCGGTAATCAGTTCGTTAATCATAGGTATTCAGCGAAGACACCAAACTCTTCAATCTTGGTTTCTTCTATCTGCTCTTCGTCTGTAAAGATTGGATAGTCCTCAGCAATGTAGACCCGGTATCCGACGCGCGCGATCATAACCACGATGAGAATCGCGAGCAGCGAGAATACTCCTATGGCAAACCTACTTTTCATGCTTCTTAGATAGTACCTCACGCTCGTAGAGTTCGCGGAAGTAGGTCGGGATAAACGGAAGGTATGACTGATATACCTCTTCTGGCAGGGACTGTATAGGACCTATGTGGGAGCGGTATTTGTCATGCACTGGCTCACCGTTCTCAAAGATAAATTCTGCATCCGCTTCAATAGTGGAGTAATCAATGGTGATTTCCTCTCCCTCCTCAATATCTCGTAGTGCGTATGCCTTTATGGTACGGCTACCCGCCATGCCTACGTTTGGGTTGCAGGAATGGTTAATATACTGAAATTCGTCGACAGGATCGATCCAGGTGTCCTTCCCTACGCCGATCCAGTCTGAATAGCGGTTACTTTGCCCGCGGAAATATGACTTATACGTAACTTTGGATCCTCGCACCGTGGCGATGTATCGCCCCTTTTTGAAGGATGTCGTCGCAAAAACTCCGTAGCCGTGAATACCGCTTTTACGAACCGCAAGAGGCCGGTGCGGCTGAGGGAGAGCCCGCTTACTCATAGCTCATGTATAGCATGACTTCCCTGCTCTTGAGGCGGGTCTGTGGACTAGCTCCGCAAGAGCACGATTACTGCAATTGCGCCATGGAAAAGCGCGGAGGTGATCGGGTAGATCATGAGCCAGGCACGCTCCGTCCAATGGCGGTGAATTTGTAGGTAGCCCACCACAGCAAGCATAAGGTACGAAACAGTCCAGATGCTCCAGGTGAGAGCCTGCTCTCCTGCTGGATAGAGCCAGGTTGATACCCAGATAGGGATAAAGGAGACGAAGATATCGATAACCATCAGTGCGTTTGCGACACGTGCGGCTTTCGCTCGCTCTCCCGTTAACTCTTTGATAGTGAAATACGCAACAACAACCGCGATATCGATGCCGGCAAAGATAAGCTCCCATCGCTCCGGCATACCAAATTTGGCAAACAGAAGTCCGACCATTGCGATCGCTATCGCAGCAAAGGCACAAATAAGCGGAGTAATCGACAGCGGCACCTGCCTGCTCCCGCTGCTCGAAATCTGCACGATCTTGTAAAAGCTCCATGCTTCTATGAAGCCACCAAGCGCCCACAAGAGCCAGGATGTCGTGTTTGGAACCACTTCCCCTATAAAAATAAACTCAATGTAAAGTGCGTAGCCAAGCGACATGAGTCCGGCTGAGCCAAGTCCAAATGCCCAAGCGAGGCCGGTATGTGACTTGAATCGTGGCCGCTTCATATTTTTATAATACCAGGTACAAGAAAACGCCTGACCGGTTAAAGTCAGGCGCTGCTCTTTAGTGAAGAGCGAGATATCCCACGTAGCCGTGGAAAAAGGCCGAAGCCACCGGATAGAGGAGCAGCCAGGGCCGCTCCTTCCGGTCGTGACCAGGATTCACCAGGACGGCTACTGCGATGATGCTGTAGCTGCCCAGGGCCCAGATGAACCACGGAAGCGGGTGTTCCGCCGAAGGGTCTTGATAAGTAGACCACCAGATCGGCAAGAACGAGAGAAAGATATCGAGCACCAGGAGCAGGTTGGCAGCTTTGGCAGCCGCCCCACTATTCTTGGTGATCGCCTTCACGACGATGTACGTCACGACGACGATAATATCGCCTGCAGCAACTGCGAGCTCCCAGCGGTCAGGCCAAGCGAACGCGGTAGCTGCCAAGGTCGGATTGAATGAAGCAGCTATCGCCGACACAATGCCGATTCCTGCGATGATGATCGCAAAAATGGCACACATCCACGATGGCAGCTCAAGCGGATCCGCATTCCCTCGCACCCATTCCCAGAGATTCTTCGGGTTACCGGTCAGACCGGAGGTCTTTCCGTTTCTCGTCTCACGGACAAGCTTTCGAAAACTCCACGCCTCGATCAAGCCACCAAAAGCCCAGAGGCTCCAGGTGGTCGGATTAGGGACGATACCTCCGGAGAGGTACATCACCAGGTAGAGGCCATAGCCGACGGCCATGACCGCTGCAGACGCAAGGCACCAGCCCCACGTCGTATCCTCAGGATCTACAGCGCTTATGTACCGAGTACGGCCCATTAGCATGGCAGCAATCTCCGTTTGCTCGAACTAAAAAGGTCAGGCGGCAAGCCGCTATTCCGGATATGAATATACAATAAGTTTACTAATTTGGCAATAGTGAAAGCGGCACTGCGTATGCAGTGCCGCTTGAGGGTTAGGATGTTGGTCCTTCCCAGCACTCGGAGATATAAGGTGCGCCTGCATACACAGGGTTTTCAGGCGTAGCGCCGTTTTGAATCCGCGCCGCGATTTCATCCCGAATTCGTTTGCATTGGGATTCCACAGCGAAGGGTCCAACCATAGTGAATGGGGTGTCTGATTCGTCGGATGAACTCCCACTCTCTCCTCGTACTACAAAGAACCAAGCGAACACAGCAAGTGTTACTGCTCGCCATCGGATTTGTCTCATTACAACAAAACTCCCTGTCTTGAGACGACGAAATTATTTATAACATTAAAAACAATTCATAGCAAGTTACCCCATTAACTCACATCCAAAAACTTCAGGATGATTCCCATAAACAGAAGCGGCGCGCCAAGCACAATCGCCCAGGTGCCAAAGTACCAGGACCCAAGGAGGAGAATAAGCCCGACGAGAATAAGTGTGCTTCTAAAACCCATTACCTTTCAGTATAGCCTAGGACTACTCAATGAATCCGCCTGCCTGTATATTCCAGAGCTTTTGGTAGAGCCCATCTTTGTCTGCAACCAGATCTGCATGCGTGCCAGTAGCAGCTACCTTCCCCTTTTCAATAACCACAATGCGGTCCATGCGCATGATGGTCGAGAGTCGGTGCGCAATCACAATCACCGTCTTGCCCTCCATAAGCGTCCTGAGCGCATCTTGAATCAAAGCCTCGGACTCGGAGTCCAGTGATGACGTAGCTTCATCGAGCACAAGGATAGGCGCGTTCTTCAAGATTGCCCGAGCGATGGCAACGCGCTGGCGCTCACCTCCTGAGAGCTTCACGCCGCGCTCGCCCACCAGCGTCTCGTATCCGTCTGCAAATTCGGAAATAAACTCATGACAGTGCGCCTTCTTCGCAGCCTCAATTACCTCCTCGTCCGTAGCATCAGGCTTTCCGTACTTGATGTTCTCTTTCAGGGAGCGGTGGAAGAGCACCGGCTCCTGCGGTACGTAGGAAATCGCTTCGCGTAGGCTTGTCTGCGTAACCGAGCGCAGATCCTGGTCGTCGATAGAGACCGAGCCGTCAGTCACGTCATGCAGGCGAAGCAGCAACTTGGTAATCGTGGACTTACCCGCTCCAGAAGGACCCACAAGCGCCACCTTCTCCCCTCCAGGAATACTAAGATTGAAGTCTCCGAGAATAGTGCGCTCCTTAGTGAATGAAAACGCTACATCAGTGAAGGCGATTGAGCCTGTTTTCACTCGAAGCGGTATAGCTTCCGGGCGGTCTGCAACCTGGTACGGCGTCTCAAACACGTCGATCATTTCTCCAGCGTCAGCCAGGGCGTCATACATGTTGCGCATAACGTTCCCGATCGCCCACACACGCTCAATAAGTCCAAGGATGTAGACCTGAATCAAAACAAAGTCTCCCACCGTAATAGCACCCTGCTGCCAGAGAATAACTGCAGCGGCCAGCAATCCAACTTCAATGACGATCGAGAGCAGGCCCTGCACGGCATTCATCGCAAGATCTGAGTTCCATACCCTGCGTGTTGCAAGGCGCCACTCCTCGATGTGCTTTGCTACCTGCGACTGTTCGCGCTTCTCTGCGGCAAAGAGCTTCATTGAGAGGTAGTTCCCGACTGCATCCGAGAGGGTTCCTGACATCTTGGTGTCCGCTGCTGCGCGCTCAGTCTTGTAGTGCTGGCGCCAGCGCGCCATGAAGATCTGCACCGCCATAAACACCAGAGTCCAGGCCAAAATAGCGATACCAAGCCAGAGGTTTCGCATGGAGAGAATGACGATCACGCCGGCTGCAAACAGTGCAGTTTGCAGGAAGTTGAACATCACGGTGTCCAGAATCTGCACATAGGCCCTGCCGTACCGATTGATCTTCTTGGTGAGCGAGCCAACAAAGTTATTGGTATAGAACTCGTGGGAGTGCCCGCTCATGTACGTAAACGACTCGTTCATCAAGTCCGCAGGCACGTCCGTCTGCAGCTTGTACATGTAGATCGTACGCATGCGGCGCAAGAACCAGGTCAGCACCATGACGCCGAAATACGAGCCGAGAATAATAAACAATGCCTGCACTACAGCAGCGCTTGGCGCGTCGCCGGAAATCGTATCAATGAACTGCTTGAAGAAGATCGGGCCGGCAAGCGCTGCCCCTTCTGCAGTAATAACGAACAAGAGTGCGAACGAGAGCGTCCACGGGTAGCGAAGGGTTGCAGCAAAATACCGGCTAAGGACCGGTAGCGCTTGTTTTTTCTTTTTCTTCTCCGACATGCCGTGGATTATCCCACGAAACTAGCGAGCGAGGAACCACAGTCCAATTAGCGGAGCTACAAACCAGTAGAAGAAATACCCTTCCGGCGCAAAGATCTGATTCAAGGGAGCCGAGAACGTGTAGATGTTGGAAATATCAAACACATGGTAGCCAAGCGCCATCAAGAAGCCTGCCGCAAGCAGCGAGAGTGGCAGACTCTGAAAAATAGACAGGCGTCCGTACTGCGACGGAATGAGGCGGAGAATCAGTATGAGCGCAGGCACCGTTGCAAGCATAAATAACCCGACAGCAAGCGCAGCTGAGACAAGCGGTGTCGCGCCAATCCCGATAACCGCTTCCCTGTACGGAAACACGGTATAGAGGGAGTATCCCGTATACAGCGCCATGTTGAAGGCGATCAATACCGCGCCTCCCTTGCGCATCGTGAACAGATACACAATCGTCGTCAGGATGATGAGTGCAACAAAGTTGCCTACCCATACCCACGCGCTCATGCCAAGATCGGTTGCAATAGTGCCGACCTCGATCAGGGATGCGTCCAAGCCTTCCATCCCCACTATCTTAGCATCCTACAGACCCTCGCTCTGCAGCGATTCGATCGCCTTCTTCGCCTTGGTTGAGAGCTTGCGCGGCATAGTCACTGACACGCGAATAAGCAAATCGCCTGCCCCCGTCTCGTATTCCACTCCCTTGCCGCGCAGTCGAAGAATCTCCTCCGTCTTGCTCATAGCAGGCACCTTCACTTCCAATGTCTTGTCATCAAGCGTGGTTACGGGAACCGTCGTACCAAGTAGTCCGTCAGTAAGCTTCACCGGGAGCTCCATCACCAAATTAGATCCCTCCTTGCGGAACGTTGGATGCGGCTTTACATGCACCTTCACGTAGAGGTCTCCAGACAAGCCTGCCTTCACTGCCTCACCCCTGCCTGGCATGCGAATCATTTCGCCGTTATCCATGCCCTTCGGAATTTCAATCTTGATTTCCTCCTCTTTGCGCATGACGCCGTGTCCCGCGCACTCCTTGCATTTATCTTTCGGTACCTTGCCCG
>CAZTMV010000010.1:0-11023 GCA_964615225.1 uncultured Candidatus Saccharibacteria bacterium | reverse complement strand
CGCATGACGCCGTGTCCCGCGCACTCCTTGCATTTATCTTTCGGTACCTTGCCCGAACCTTCGCAGGTGCTGCAGGTGCGCACGCTCGTAAACGCGCCTAGAGGAGAATTGCGCGTCTCATGCACGCGTCCAGCTCCAGAACAGGTTGCACACGTATCCATAGCAGTGCCTGGCTTTGCGCCGGAACCCTCACACACGTCGCACTTGGCAACCTTCTGAATTAGTACCGAGCGAGTCGCGCCCATCACGGATTCCTTAAAGGTCACTTCGACATCAATGGAAATATCGCGCCCGCGCTTCACACGGCGCCCGGCGCGCGCGCCGCCAAACAAATCGCCAAACTCTCCGAACAAGTCGGAGATATCAAACTCGACTCCTCCTTGGAACCCAGAGAAGCCAGGCCCTGCGCCTCCGCCAAAGGTCTGGCCGTAGGAATCGTATTCGCGACGTTTGCGCTCATCTGAAAGCGTTGCATATGCCTCTGTAATCTCCTTGAATACAGCTTCATTTCCACCCTTATCAGGATGGTGCTTCTGGGCAAGCTTGCGAAACGCCTTCTTGATGTCGTCTCCGGTCGCCTTCTTATCAACCCCGAGGATATCGTAGTAGTTTTTCGCCATAGTTTTCCTACTATACGCTTGTCGGTTTGGAATCGCAAAAGCGCGCACCGATATGGTGCGCGCTGTTGTATGCAAGGGCGGATCGCGGAACGATGCGGTCCGCCCTGTCGAAGGTTCAGGCGAGACCCGGGAAGCTCATGCGAACGTTTTCCCAGATGGTGGCCAGAATGATGACCGTGACGCCGACGATGAGAACTCCCTTTGCGGCAGTTCCAAACGCCGTACCGATCTTTTCAAAGATCTGCGTCCAGTCGATCTTGTAGTACTCCGGACCGAAGTCTGCGCCGTCGATCGGGATATTCAGCGGACGAGAAACGTCCGAGGTGAATCCGTCAGCGCTGGCGAGCAGATGAGGCTTATACATATCCTACCCCCTTCGTACCCCAGCTCGCGGTGAGCTGGTTCTAGTTCGCATACTCGCCCCAAGTACAGGTACTGTCAAGTGAAACGCCTCGGATTACTCCGAGGCGTGTAAACGATCAGCTGGCGGCAAGTCTAAACAAAGGCCGCGCAAGCGAGTCGAGCTTCTCTCTACCTGCGCTGGTAATGGTCCACCGGTCATACTGCTCGGTGACCCAGCCTTTGCGCGCAAAGCGCTGCAGCATGCGTTCGATACCGTGTAGATTGGGACCCAAAAAGTACCAGTACATGCTGTGCGAGTGCCGGCTCCCAACCGATTCGCATAGATCGACTGAAAGCTGGTTGCTGCGCGCTCTAAGAACTTCGAGGACATTCCGTTCAAAACGGTTCATAGTCTTCCTCCCGTAGGTTAGTGTCTGTTTCGACTCTATACCAGCACCCCAGTATCCGGCAACTTATTCTGCCGGCTTTTCTGTGAATTCTGCGTCAGTCGGCCCTTCTTCTTTTGGAGCCTCCTTGCTCATGGCTTCGCCGATTTTCTGCATAGCGGTTGAGAGTGCTTCGGATGCGGACTTGATCGCAGCAACATCCTCGCCATCGCGCGCCTTGCGCAAGTCACCGATCTTGTCCTCGATATCCTTCTTCACATCGTCTCCTACTTTGTCGCCATGCTCTTTGAGCGCCTTCTCTGCGGTGTAGACCATCTGCTCAGCGATGTTGCGCGCTTCGACAAGCTCCTTGCGCTTCTCGTCGTCTGCAGCATGCGCTTCCGCATCTTTCTTCATGCGCTCGATATCTGCGTCAGAAAGGCCGGTCGAGCCCTCGATGCGGATAGACTGCTCCTTGCCAGTGGTCTTCTCTTTCGCCTTCACGGTCAGGATGCCGTTTGAATCGACATCAAAGGTAACCTCCACCTGCGGCAAGCCGCGGGGCGCTGGCGGGATGCCATCAAGGTTAAAGCGGCCGAGCGACTTGTTGTCTGCAGACATAGCGCGCTCTCCCTGGGTCACATGGATTTCTACCGACGTCTGATTGTCGCTTGCAGTCGAGAAGGTCTGGCTTCTTGAAGTTGGTACCGCGGTGTTGCGCTCCACGAGTTTGGTTGCCACGCCTCCCATGGTCTCAATGGAAAGCGAGAGCGGAATAACGTCGACAAGAAGAATATCTTTGACGTCTCCCTGCAAAATACCTGCCTGGATAGCTGCGCCAATTGCAACTACCTCGTCCGGGTTCACGTCGCGGTGCGGCTCTTTGCCGAAGAGCTTCTTCACTTCCTCCTGGATAAGCGGCATGCGGGTCTGGCCGCCCACCAAGATAACCTCGTTGATATCAGCAGCCTTCATGTTGGCAGCCTCAAGCGCGCGCTTGGTGATATCTACGGAGCGGGTGACATACTCCTCCGCAAGAGACTCCAACGTTGCACGCGAGAGTTTGAGCAAGAGGTGCTGTGGTGTGCCATCTCCACCAACGGTGATAAACGGAATGTTGACCTCAGTCTCAGATGCGCTCGAAAGCTCATGCTTTGCCTTCTCTGCGGCCTCGTCTAAGCGCTGCAAGGCAAGCGGATCCTTGCTGATATCAAGACCAGATTGTTTCTTGAACTCATCAGCGATCCAGCGAACGATCTTCTGATCGATATCGCGGCCGCCCATGTGCGAGTCGCCATCGGTCGACTTCACCTCAATCACGTCATCGCCCACTTCAAGCACGGAAACGTCAAACGTTCCGCCGCCAAAGTCATATACGACGATCTTCTCGTCCTTCTTCTTGCTAAAGCCATAGGCAAGCGCTGCTGCAGTCGGTTCGTTGATGATGCGCTTAACATCAAGTCCTGCGATCTGGCCAGCTGCCTTGGTTGCTGCGCGCTGCGCGTCGTCAAAGTACGCAGGCACGGTGATGATCGCCTCGGTGATAGTTTCCCCAAGCTTCTTTTCTGCATCTGCCTTCAGTTTCGCAAGGATCATTGCAGATACCTCCTCAGGACGGTAGTCCTTGTCGCCAAGGTGCACCAACACGCCATTGTCGGTTCCCTGCTTCACCTCGTACGGAACGATATCCTTATCTTTCTGCACCGCTTCATCAGCAAAGCGATGGCCCATAAAGCGCTTGATGCCGTAAAGGGTATTCTTCGGGTTCGTGACTCCCTGGCGTCGTGCAAGCGTGCCTACAAGGCGCTCGCCGTTTTTTGCGATTGCAACTACTGACGGGGTCGTGCGTCCGCCCTCCGCGTTTTCAAGAACGCGCGGCTCTCCTCCCTCCATGATCGCCATGGCGGAGTTGGTCGTTCCAAGGTCGATACCGAGTATCTTTGCCATATCTGATGATGGGATTAGCTAACGTATAAAACGGGCTCTCGTAGCCCACATACCCCTATTGTACGGAGGAATTCCGGCGTTTCAAGTCTTGACGCAAATCCGCCGGACCCTTCCCTAAAGAAGAACCCGGCGGTTCCGTTACGGACCGTAGCATTCGAGCAAGCTCGGACTGACCCGGCGGTACACGCCGTCGAAGCAGAGCCCGTGAGCGTCTTCTTCGTCGGTGAACTGGATGAGTTCGTACTCCCGCGCAAGATCAAGCGTGTTGCTTGGCGCGGGCGCGACAAGCACATCCACCTGGGTCGTCGGAAACGACGTCGGACGCTCATCGCGCGATCGAAGCGTTGCGAGATCGATAACGGCATACACGATGACGCCGGTAACGAGTGCTGCTGCGATGATGCCGAAATAGTGCCCGGGGCCGCGCTTGTAGGGGCGAATGCTCTGGTGCAAAGAACGAGGCTCTTGCATTGGTCTACTCCCTAGTCCGGAAGTAATTGTATGCCTGTGCCTGCCCCACCTCAAGGAGGGGTGTGTATAGGGCCTAGCCGAAGTGTCCAACGCGCACCTTCGCAGGGCGCACGACTGACTCCCTGCTCTTCCAGCCTACTTCTAGCACTGCGGTAATGGTGTCGTCTTGTCCCTGGTCTTCGACAGGATCCTGCCCGAGCGCCTCGTGCAGGTTTGGGTCAAAGGCTTCGCCCACCGTCCCAATCTTCTCAAGTCCAAGCGCGCTTGCTGCGTCATGCAGCTGCTTAGCAATACCCTTAAAGCTCTCCGGTACTTCTCCTGCAGCTTCTGCGCGCTCCAAGGAATCCATCGCAGGCAAAAATGCTGCTGCTGCAATGGCTTTACCAAGTCCTACGGCCCCCTTCTTCTCTTCTTCAAAACGCTTGAGCGCGTTTACGTAGTCCGCCTTCGCGCGCTGCCAGCCGTCCAGGTACTCCTGCTTCTCAGCGCGAAGCGTTTCAATTTCGCCTTTGAGTTTTCCAGTACGGTCTTTGACTTCGCTCCCGAGCTCCTCAGAGCCGTCAGATTCGATGATGACGTCGTCTTCCATATAGAGAAAATATGCCTGAAGAAAAAGTAGTAGTCAAAAGAGAGGTCCCGCGGAGGCGGAACCTCCCCGGGACCTTAGCTGTTAGCAGCTTTGAAAAGAGCGTCCCAGCAGCGGCCGCAGAGATCGTGATGCCGATCGGGAGGGGGTACGATCCCCTTACCTCTCTGATACACCATGATCTTCCCGCCGCACTCGCAATAATGACGGGGCATTAAAGCCAACCTCCCTTCTAACATCTGTACAATACGACACAAACGAAAAACCCGCTACTAAGCGGGTTTTCAGTATTAACGTTTGGACCAGGATGGGCGCTTGCGTGCCTTCAAAAGGCCTGGCTTCTTGCGCTCCACTGAGCGAGGATCGCGCTTGAGGTAGCCTGCAGCTTTCAGGGGCTTGCGGAGTCCTGCATCACGCTTCTCGAGCGCGCGGGCAATAGCCATGCGCACTGCCTCAGCCTGTGCGGACATGCCGCCTCCAGAGACGCGAGCAACAACCTCGAAGGTTCCCTCGACTGCGTCCAGATGGAACGCGTCCTGGGTAACCTGCGTGCGCTCGCGGGTCTTGAAGTACTCGGCGCCCGGCTTGCCGTTGACGGTCACGCTCATCTTCCCTGCAGGGGTGAGCTTGACGCGTGCGGTTGCGGTCTTGCGGCGGCCGACGGCGGTAGTGTAAGCGAGATCAGGCATATTAATCAGTTATGGTAAGGCGCTTCATGCGCTCCTTGCGGAGCTTGTTGCGCGGGATCATACCGTCGACAGTCTTTGCAAGAACAAAGGCAATGCCCTTCTTCTCCACAAGCTGCTTCATGGTAAGGATCTTAAGACCACCCGGGTAGCCGGTGTAGCGAAGATACGTTTTCTGATCCAACTTCTTCTCAGCTACCGGAATCTTAGACGCGTTGGTGATGGTGACCTGAACCGGAAGCACTTTGTTCTTTACAAAGTGTACCGACTTCTTGCCAAGCAATGCCGCAGCAGCCTCAGATGCGACGCGTCCAAGCGGACGACCCTTCGCGTCAATGGTGTAGCTGATCGGCGCGACCTTGTGGTCGATGCGGTTGCGAGCGTCCTTGTGCATACGAATAGAAGTTGCCATACCTAGTTGACGAATGCAATGTACGCGGTCTTGCGTCCATCTGCCTTAGGCGCACGCTTCACGATGCGGACGTAGCCGCCTGCACGCTCCTTGTAGCGAGGCGCAATCGTGGTGAAGAGCTTGCGGGTTGCCGCAGCATCTCCCACGCGAGCCTGGATAAGGCGGCGATTAGCCACAGAATCCACGCGTGCCTTGGTCACGAGCTTCTCGATCATCGGACGCATCTCCTTGGCCTTCGCCTCGGTGGTTGAAATGCGCTCATGCACGATCAAGGAGCGCATGAGGGACTTCATGAGTGCGGTTCGCTCGTCGCGATCCCGTCCTAGTTTTCGACCTTTTTTGTGATGACGCATGGTTCTAGATATTACTCGCCCTTGAGCTCCAAGCCAAGACCTGAGAGTGCCTCGGTGATTTCCTCGACTGCCTTGTCGCCAACGCCATCAAGTTCCTTCAAGGAAGCTGCAGATTTGCGAAGCAGGCCTGCAACAGTCTTCACGCCGCCATCTGCAAGCGCAGTTGCCGTACGAGCAGAAAGACCGATCTCATCAATCTTGAGCTTCGATGTATCCTTTGCATCAGCGGAAGTTGCAGGAGCCTCAACGGCTACGGCTGCAGACTCCTCCTGGAAGCCGACGATGGCCTTCAACTGGTGGATCATGATCTCGATAGACTTCTCGAGCGCCTCGCGCGGAGACACCGTGCCGTTGGTCTCGATCAGGATGCGCAGGCGGTTGAAGTCAGTACGATCACCAACGCGCATGTTCTCTACTTCGTAGTTCACGCGGCGAATCGGGGTGAAGGTTGCATCAAGCGCAATGGTGCCGATGTCTACCTTCTCCTTGGTAAGCATCTCGCGAGGCACGTAGCCGAGGCCGCGCTCAATAGTCAGCTCGAGCTCGAGTCCGTTCTTGCCGGAGAGCTCGCAGAGGTATGCGTCCTTGTTAGCCACCTCAACCTGTGACGGAAGGGTGAAATCTGCTGCAGTTACCTTCTTGCCGCCCTTTGCAGAGAGGCGGATGGTCTGCGGCTCATCGCCGTGGAGTACAAAGTGTACGCGGCGGATGTTCAAAATAAGCTCCATCACGGTCTCGCGCATGCCATCGACAGTCGCAAACTCGTGCGGAACGTCATCGATCTTAATAGTCGTTACCGCAGCTCCTGAAAGTGAGGAGAGGATAATGCGGCGAAGCGAGTTGCCAAGGGTGTGGCCGTAGCCTGGGTACAGAGAATCAATCTCGTAAGTTCCCTGAACGCCCTCTTCAGAAACAACGCGGGGCTTAGACGGAAGTGTAATGTGGTATTCCATAACTCAATCGTAATTACCTGAGGTGAATAAAAATTAACGGCTGTAGAACGAGAGCACCGCGACCAGGTCGCCTGCCGTGTCGCCCTCGACAGGCGGCATAGCAGCCATGCCTCCCTCCATCGACTTGGAATTCCAAGTCAACCAGGAAGCAAGTGGGCGCTCTGTGAACTTCTCTGCAAACGTCGCGAACAACGTTGCGTTCTTCGAGCCCTCGCGAACCGCAATGCGGTCCCCGACGCGCATGCGGCGGGACGGAATGGTGGTCTTCACACCATTGACGGTCAGGTGGCCATGCGAGACCATCTGGCGCGCAGCGCGGCGGGTAGGAGCAAGACCAAGGCGGTACGCAACGTTGTCCAGGCGAATTTCCAAGAGGCGGTGCAGTGTCTCTGCAGGATTTGCGCCCTTGGTGCTCATTGCCTCCTCGACGTAGTTAGAGAACTGGCGCTCAGAAATGCCGTAGGTAACGCGAACCTTCTGCTTCTCAAGAAGCTGCTTGCCGAACTCCGTGCCGCCGCGGTTGCGGCTGCGCTTCTTGTTGCGCTCAGCGCGCTCTGCGGAGAGCGCGAACTTCTGGGTCTGGGTCTTCTCGAAGATCGAGGGACCAAGGCGCTTAGCGAGTTTGTATTTGCGAAGAGTTTTCATACGGGTTTATACGCGGCGAGGCTTAGGCGGACGAGGACCGTTGTGCGGAACCGGAGTTGCATCCTTGATGGCGCGGATAGCGATGCCCTTTGAGGAGAATCCGCGAAGCGCGGACTCGCGTCCTGCTCCGATGCCGCGGATCACAACTGATGCTTCCTTAAGGCCGATAGTCATAGCCTTCTCGCCAAGGAGCTCGCCTACCTTAGCAGCAGCGTACGGAGTGGACTTGCGAGCGCCGGAGAAGCCGAGCGCGCCGGCTGAGGACGACATGATGGCATTGCCCTTCTCATCGGTGAGAACCACCTTGGTGTTGTTGAAGGTAGCCTCAACATGCAGCACACCCTTTTCCAGGCGGCGCTTAGCAATCTTGGAGAGAGCGCGCTCTTTGCGTCCCTGATCCAAGCCCTTCCCACTCTTTTTGATGATGCGTTTTTTACCCATAGTATTTTAAGTCTTCTCAAGCGTACGGCGGCCCGAGCCCATGGTCTTGCGGGTGTTGCCGCGGACGGTGCGGGAGTTGGTCTTGGTGCGTTGGTTTTTAACCGGGAGGCGGCGTGCGTGGCGGTTGCCGCGCGCAGAACCGATATCCTTCATGCGCTTGATGTTCTGCGCAATTTCGCGACGGAGCTCACCCTCAATCAGGTAGCCCTCGGCAAGCGAGCGGATGGTCTGCTCCTGAGTCTCGTTGAGGTCAGAACCCTTGGTGGTCGGCTCGACCTTTGCAGCCTTAAGGATATCGCGTGCGCGGGTTGGACCGATGCCATAGATAAGTGGCAGCGCATAGAGCAACTGCTTGTTATCGGGAAGTGTGACGCCTGCAATACGCATAGTAAACAGTACGAAAAAGATTAGCCCTGGCGTGCCTTGCGGCGCGGCTTGAGCTTATTAATGCGGTACAAGCGTCCACGGCGGCGGACGATAATGTCCCCCGGCTGCTGCACTTTGACTGATGCTCGTACCTTCATGAGTGTTATGAGAGTCGCCTCACAATGCGGGCCCGGCCCCCATAAGGGTCCGTCACGAGCTCCACTGAATCGCCCACAAGGACGCGAATTCGGTGGAGGCGCATCTTGCCTGCAAGATACGCAAGAAGGAGCTCGCCGGATTCAATACGAACCCGGAATAGAGAATTCGGCAACACCTCTTCTACGGTGCCAGTGGCCGAATTTTCTGCGCGCTCATCTCCCATGTGTGATGCCGATGTATCCTAACAAAGCCTTCATTCTGCGTCAAACTTAGTTCTCCCCCTGCTTAGGGGCGAGGACCTCAACCTGGATATCTGCCGGGTCTGCTGGCATGGTGGTAGCCCAGAACGGACGCAGGACCAGGCGCGCTTCCTCAAGCTCCGAGAAGCCTGCCAGGATGGTGCGGGCAGCATCGCGACTCTTGCCGGCGATAGCCCCTGCAATCTCAGCTGGGTCTACGATCCAGGCGATAGCTGCCTCCCCTCCGAGGGTGAAGGCGAAGGTATCAGTGCCTGCAGGCACGCCTGTTGGAGTGAGGGTCAGGTTGTCCCAATTGTAGAGCGTGACTGGCTGGCCGCCGTAGACTCCGAGTGAGCGGAACGCGATTGCGCGTGCAAGTGCCTCTTTCGGCATCACGTACGCGCTTGCAGTGCCTGCAAGCTGCAGGTTAACAGCATCGCTCTTACCGGCAGCGTCTGGCTGCGGCACATACGAGAAGAACAGCGCGCCTGGCAAGAGTACATAGCCTTCCGGTACCTGTGCGCTGATGTCTGCGCGAAGATCGGCCTCAAGTCCGGTCTGCATCGACTGGTACTGGCTCTGGCGCGCTGCTTCAGGAAGCGACGGGCGCTCGCCGGTAAAGCCGCCGGTCATAGGCTCGGTGGAGCGGCCATAGACCAAATCATAGGTAGCTGAGCCGCGAAGACCTGGGACTGCAAAGGTAGACGGGCCGATGTTATAAGAGTTGCCGCCTGCGTCTGCGTAGACGGTGACCTTGAGCTCTCCCGGGGTTGCGGTCGAGCCTGCCGGAACCTTGACCGACTCGCGAATGCGGAAAATAAGGCCCTCAGGGGTCTCAAAGCGGGTGTTGTTGATGAGTTCCTGGACCTTGTCCTGGGCGTTGTAGATAGTGATGGTTCCCTGCGCTGGCACATTCGCAGTCTCGGTACCCTCTGCCTTCACCTCCTTGGAGCCGATCTTCTCGACTGACACAACCTGGAACGGTAGTTCGCCTGCTGACGGAGTTGCAGAGAACTCGCCCGACACCGTTGCGGTGCGCATGGTCGGGGTTGCTTCAACCTTGGCGCCGCCAAAGGCAAACAGAACGCCAATAGACGCTACAACCACGACAACGGCTGCAATCACCCACTTCATCGGGAAGCGCTTCTTTTCCCTGCCTCCAGACATCTGTGGCGGGGTGTAGGACGGAGGAGGGGTTGTACCTCCTTCCATAGCGCGGCGGCGAGACGGTGGAATGATGTCAGTCAGGGATTTTGGCATAGCTCTAAAATGGCCGTTAAGTAATACCCGCTAGTATACCAGGTAGTGGCTGCCCGCCTTCCCTAGCTCTGGAAAACCTATCCACGACGCATAAGCGCCAATGCGTCAAGGAAGGGATCGTCTACGGGATCGGTTCGGTGCAAAAAGGAATCGAACATGGTGCCATTCATTTCCTTCAGAAGGAGCGGCTCATCCGAAAGCCAGAGCGCATGCAGCTCAGGAGTATCAAACATGCGAGAGATGAAGAGAGCACTGTTGGGTTCCGTGAATAAATAGACTGAGCGCGGCAATGCTCCGCCGGAAGCCAATCCCTGCAAGCACTCGCGCATGCGTGAAATCCACCCGCTCTGCGCAGCATCAAGGCGCGCGCCAAGCTGCTTGCTTCTGGTGCGATCAATCAGGCCGTCTGAAATAGAAGAGAGCGATGATACGCCGCCTTCGCGCGCTGCGGTATGAAAGACACCGCTGCCGCAGTCCCCTCCCCGAACGCCCGCAAGTGCCCCATGGCGCACATAGACCGCTTCCGAGGCCTCAGTGGTGATCCGAAGCGCCAGATAGTCCTGGTCCTGCGGAAATGCACGCGAGAGCACGGAATGCGCTACCTCCGCAAAGGAAATGATGCGGACCTCATCCTTGCCGATGAAGCCGCGTACCGCCTTCTTGAGGACCACGTACAGCTCTGGAGGGATATGGGAGCGTAGTACGAGCGTGTCTGCACGCTTTACCTTCTTCCCGACCGGCTCATGAGTGGCGTAGCCGTTCATATAGCTTGCAATCAGCATGCTGCGGCTCCCTTCCTGGTGCAGCGCAGACTCAAGCATCGCCTTCGTAAACGTAAAGGGCTTCTCTGCTTCTACGGTCTTGGTCGCTATCTCACTCTCTTGCAGGGGTGCGCCAACGCAGACAATGGCTTCAGAAATACCTGATCCACCAATCAGGCTGTGGTGCTTGGGTCCGCCTTCCTGTTGCAGTTGCTTAAGTGCAGCGTCGAGTGCGCGCAAGACGCCCGGCGTTCCGGTTCCTTCGCGCTCAACACGAACTGAGTGCACGAGCACGGGCGCGTCTTCTTTTTTCTGTGATACATAGCCGGCCCCAACTGATGAGGAGGTGATATCGACAACAAGCGTTGTGCGAAGAGAGCTGCCAAACATTACTGA
>CAZTMV010000009.1:2476-20925 GCA_964615225.1 uncultured Candidatus Saccharibacteria bacterium | reverse complement strand
AGGAGGTGATATCGACAACAAGCGTTGTGCGAAGAGAGCTGCCAAACATTACTGAATAGTATACGGCATTCAACTCTTGGCTGTAGGTAAAAAAGTGCGCGCCCCAGCAGATTGCTCTGCGGGGCGCGGTAGTCAGTAGGTGAACGTGAATCGAGCGTAGGTCTCGCCTTCCGTGATTTCGTGGTCAACCACTACTTGGAAACGCGAGACGATGATTCGTACACCCGGGTAGATCTCGAGCTCGTCCGCCGCTTGGTCCTGACGGTCGAAGAGAACATGGAACTCGAGTCGTTCGTCAGGCCGATAGCCGTAGAACAACAGTTGCCCAGTCCGCTCAACGGCGCCATCAGAATGGTAGATGATGCCGTTTACGACATGTTGCTCGTTGGGATTCCAGGTGACTTCGAGTCCGCCGCCCGTGAAATCCTCCGAGACCTGCCAGAATCCGCCTGTTTCTAGGCGCTCACTGAGGTCGTACGTAACGCGGCCGGACGTCGAAAGCGTATCGAACTGCCGGTCTTCATCGAATCGTGTTCCGTATGCTCCGGTCAGATCGGCCGTGATTTCCCACGGTCCTTGAGCCGTGTGGTATTGCACGCCCGTCCCGAAGTATGAGAACGGAAACCGCTCGAATCGCGCAGTGCGCAGTAAGAACGGCGGCTGCGTGGCGTACGGCGCGGCTAAGAAGAGCCGTCCGGCCTTGAGGTCGTACTCACCCGACGGATCGCGGTATGAGACATAAAGCTGGCGAAGCCAGTTAGTCTCAGATCCGAGCCCATCGGTGAGGTCGAGTTCGAAGAATGCGCTGTAGGGCGTATCCGTCGCGACGTTTCCGCGCACTCGCCACATGGCGAGCGGTTCGAACTCCTCAGTTTCGGTGTCGTACGTAGTCCATGTCCAGCCCCATAACTGGAGGCTGGCATCCTCATCTCCAAGACGCGGGATGAGTCGTCCCTGCGCGTGTGCTGCTGATGCGAACATAAGCAGCATAAACGCGAGTACGAGTCTTTTCATCGCTTGCTCCTTTTGAAGCTTTTCAGAACGAAATGTTCAGACTCCTACCTATTATCATGATATGAAAATACTATAAAGTCAAGTACGTCCTATACCGCTGTTTCGCTCATCTTCTTGCCGATACGCTCGACGGTCTTCCAGGTGCGAGAGGTCATGGCTTTCCCAAGCTCCTTCTCCGCTGTTCGCATGAGTTCAGGCGTGCGAGTGTTCTTCATGTTGATTGCAATGCATACCTCTTTCTTGAAAACACCCAGAACGCGGAATCCCGGTCCCTTACGCGGGAAGCTGCGCAGCTTTGCTGAGGGTTTCTGTAGAAACGTTACGAGCAAATAGTTCGCAGTCCCGTGCGTCAGACCCTTTGCGGGGTTCTTTCGCAGCAACGCGTCAATTTCCTTCTTACTTCGTATGATCGTGGTGCTCGAGAAGCCAAGCTCTTTTGGGAGCAGTTTTTCGATCTTTTGCTCAAGCATGGCTTGGTTTTTCGAAGCAGAACTGAAGATGACGTTTCCGCTGCTGATGACCGTGCGCACGTTCTTGAATCCCATGCGCTCAAACGCCCCTTTGAGCTTTGCGGGACGCATATTGGGGTTAGTTGGCCCTATGCCCCGTAGGAGCGCTACGTAGGTGGTCATACTCGTAAGTATATCGGTACCGCTTCGGTATGAATGTGGACTTGACAATAGCTGTATATAACTTATTTTACGACCAGACAGTGAAGTTGTTCATTGTCAGGAAGCGTCTAAGCCCAAGGAGGTAAAAATGACGCCAATGATCCAGAGTCATACTGCGCATGTTGCGGTGATGGGAGTTTACGCACGAGTAAGTGCGTGGGACCTATCCATCATCAAGATGTACGCGGTCAACAAGGGTCTATACAGTGCAGACGAGATCGACGCGATCGAAGAGGAGTATAAGCGGTTCATTGCGCTTGCCTTTTCGCATCGTTCGCCGATCTCGATTTCGCAGAAAATCGACCAGCTCTGGCACACGCACATCCTGTTCACTCAGGATTACATCGCGATGTGCGAGTCGGTCGGCGGGCGATATCTGCACCACCGTCCTTCGATATTGGACGGCGGCTCGGCACACGGTTCCGCAACTTCGGAACTGTACCAGGCGCACTTCGGCGCTCAGGACACCCGTTATTGGGGTTCTGCCGAAGATTGCGACTCAGAGCCGCAGTGCCGTCCCTGTGACACTGACCCAAATGAGGTTCAGACGACAAGGACGCACTAACTACCCTTCAGGACTCTTGGAAATTCCAGGAGTCCTGCCTATTTACTTACATTCCACTAAGTGCTTTATTTCATGTAATGACCTGGGATGTTTATTTAAAAGCGACTGAAAACAAATCAGTACGTCCGCTACTTGTTGAAGCACTCGCATACCTCAGTCATCCAGGGGCCGCTTTGGATTTAGGAGCGGGTGCGATGAATGATGTGAAATTTCTTGCAAATAACGGTTTCCAAGTAACTGCGGTCGATTCAAACCCGGATGTCGCAAAATTTATAGAGGAAATACCGAACACCTCTCTATCAATTTGCGCTTATGATAAGTACGACTTTCCAATAGACTATTTTGACCTCGTGAATGCGCAGTATGCGTTGCCATTCAATCCTCCAGAAACATTTTCTACAATGTTTACACGCTTAACCGTATCACTAAAAAAGAACGGGGTCCTCACTGCTCAGTTTTTCGGCAAAGAAGACGGTTGGTCAAGTAAGCCGCAAATGACCTTTCTTTCGGAAGAAGAAATACGAGCTTTACTTAAGCCATACAAAATTCATGTTTTCAGAGAGGAAAAGAAAAATGGGAAAACAGCTGCTGGAGGTGAAAAGTTTTGGCACGTATTTCACGTAATTGCTGAAAAGATTTAGCGCATTAAGCAACGTAAGGCTAGGATTCGAACCCAGAAATCAAATAGCTCTCGAAGCAGATTCTGTCGTTTATGTTTGCGGTTATGCGTGCCGCTATACTCGTAGCGCTCAGGTTTTGATTCGCTTATACCAGGATCGCCTTAATGCGTCTCACGCCTGCAGACGATGCTTCCTCCTTCTGTATCTTAAAGCGCTTCCCTCCCTCGTGGATATCCTTGGTGTTAGTGACGTGCGGACCGCCGCAAAACTCAAGCGAGAAGGAGTCTGGAATCTTTGGGTCTGCTTCGGTTGCATCTATTGGGCCGACTGAGTACACCGACACCATGTCTGGATACTTCACGCCAAACTCCATCTGCGCGCCAAGCTTCTCTGCCTCTTCGCGCGGCATGACGGTGCGGGTAACCGGAAGATCCTGATAGATAACGTCGTTTACGATCTCCTCTACCTTCGCCTTCTCCTCGTCCGTCATCTTGCGGTCAAACGAGAAGTCGATGCGCAAGCGTTCAGCAGTAATGTTGGAGCCGCGCTGCTTCACTTCTTCGCCAAGCACGCTCTGCAGCGCCTTCAGGAGAATATGGTGCGTAGTGTGGTAGCGGACGGTCTGGTCCGAGTGGTCTGCGAGTCCGCCGGCAAAGCGCTGCGCGCCGCCTGCACGAGACGTCTCCCGGTGTTCTTTCATCTTTGCTGCCACCGCTTCCATATCCAGGGAAAGTCCGCGCTCCTTTGCAAGCTCTTCGGTCATCTCAACTGGGAAGCCATAGGTGGTGAACAGCGTAAACGCATCCTCAGGTGTTACTGCCTCAAGTTTAGAGAATTCCTTGAGTCCCTGGGACAAGGTCTTCCTAAACTTCTCCTCTTCCTTCGCAAGTTCTTCGCGAATCTTGTCTGCATTCTCCGTCAGATGCGGATACTGGTCTGCGTACGCAGCAGCGTAGCCCGCAGCAACGTCTGCAAGAACGGCATCTTGGATTCCCAAACGATCTGCTTCGCGAATAGAGCGGCGAATGAGGCGGCGAAGCACGTAGCCGGCTTCGGTGTTAGACGGCACGATGCCTTCTGCAAGCATGAAGGACGCGGCGCGCATGTGATCCAAAATGATGCGAAACGGCTTATGTGTCTCTGGGCCATAGGTTTTCCCTGAGCGCTCTTCAAGTACACTCTTTGCTTTAGCGAACACGTCGATCATGAACACGTCGGGGTTTCCGATCGTTGCTGCTGCGAGGCGCTCAAGCCCGCCGCCAAAGTCTACGTTCTTCTTTGGAAGCTCTGAGAAGCTGCCGTCCGCGTTTTTCACAAACTGCATAAAGACCGAATTACCTATCTCGATGAAGCGTCCGCAATCGCAGTTCGGGTGGCAGTGCTCGCCCCACGCGCTGTCATGCGGTAGACCAAAGTCATAGAACATCTCGGAGTCTGGGCCTCCTGGTTCTCCTGTAGGCATCTTAGACGGTACGCCTGCGCGGCTCCACCAGTTCTTGTCGGTATACGAGAAGATGCGGCCGCCCTGCATGCCCTTCTGGTATCCGGCCTCCTCGCTCCCTACTTCTATAAAGGAAGCCTCAATCCCTTTGTCCTTAAACAGCTTCTGCCAGATGCCCACTGCCTCGGTATCTGCGGCCATGCCAACTGACGGGTCTCCTGCATACACCGAAATGTAGAGCTTCTCCGGGTTCAGTCCAAGCCCGTGCTCAGTATCAGTTAAAAACTCAAACACCCACGGCAGCTGCTCTGCCTTGAAGTAGTCGCCAAACGACCAGTTACCAAGCATTTCAAAGAAGGTCGTATGACGATTGTCTCCTACTTCTTCAATGTCTCCTGCACGAAACGAAAGCTGCGAGTCTGCAACGCGCTTGCCTTCCGGGTGGTCCTTGCCCAAGAAGTACGGAAGCATCGGCTGCATGCCAGACGAGGTAAACAAGGTGGTCGGGTCATTGCCCGGCACGATAGGAGCCGACGGCACGATCGCATGGCCGCGCGCTTTGAAAAACTCCAGGTATCGCTTACGCACTTCAGACACAGTCATACGAAAGAAGATAGCATGCCTTCAAGGGAAAAGAGAAAAGGCCCCATCGACATACTCATCGACGGGGCCCCAAGCCTCACAAAAGGGCGGTTGGTCCTGGCTTAGCGGGGGGAGGGTTAAAGCCAGTCCTCCGTGCCTCAGGAAGCTTCCGTAACAGTACACCTGTCTAGGAAGTTGTCAACAGGTGACGTGGACAGAGCCAAACGACTATACTCACTAGCATGACGCAACGAACTTGGGGCTTTAATGTGCGCGATATTGATACGTCTGTGCGTCCGCAAGACGACTTCTACCACCACGCAGCAGGCTCCTGGCTGAAAGCCAATCCGATCCCGGAAAGCGAGTCGCGCTGGGGCTCCTTCACCATTTTGCGCAAGGAGACTGACGTGCGTCTGCGGAAGATTCTGCAGGAACTTGAAAGCATGAAGCGCGCAGCACAGGGCTCTCCCGAGCAGATGATCCGCGACTACTTCCGCTCCGGCATGGATATGCAGCGCCGCAACAAGCTTGGCGTGAAGCCTGCCGCTCCCCTGCTGCAGGTCATACAAAACGCAAAGGATGCCAAGAGCCTGATGCGCCTTATTCCGGAACTGCACATGGCCGGCGTCGGCGTGTTCTTTGGCGCAGGCGTGGATCAGGACTCCAAGAAGAGCACGCAGTACATACTGCACATCTTCCAAGACGGTCTTGGCATGCCAGAGCGCGAGTACTACCTCAAACAGGATGCTGAATCTAAGCGCGTGCGAGATGCATACCGCACCCACGTCACTGGCCTCTTCCGCTTGCTCGGCTATACGCTAACCGACTCCAAGCAAGCCATGGAGCGCGTGCTCTCTGTTGAAACCATGCTCGCCAAAGCCTCCATGACCAAAGAGGACGTGCGCGATCCCTACAAGACCTACCACAAGAAGAAGGTCTTGGAGCTTGCGCGCCTTGCGCCTGCAGTCGACTGGACCTACTACCTTACGAAGACGGGTGCGGGCAAAGAGTCGACTCTTATCGTCATGCAGCCTCTGTTTTTGCAGGAAGTGTCTCGCATTCTTACAACCGCACCGCTTGAGGACCTTAAAGCGTACTTCACCTTCCACACGATCAATGATTACGCGAGCTACCTCTCGGAGCGCTTTGTCCGTCATCAGTTCGCCTTCTATGGCACGGTACTAACCGGCATGAAGGCGATGCGCCCTTTGTGGCGCCGCGTGATGGGAAGCGTGAATGGTTCGCTCGGAGAAGCGCTTGGACGCCTCTATGTACAGAAATACTTCCCGCCTGAAGCCAAACGCAAGATGAATGAACTGGTTGATGACTTGTTTGCTACTTACGAGGAGCGCCTCAAAAAGCTCGATTGGATGAGTCCTGCAACTAAGAAGAAGGCGCTTAGAAAGCTTCATGCAATGAATCGCAAGATCGGGTACCCGGACAAGTGGAAGAGCTACAAGGGTCTCGTTATTAAAGCCGATGACTATGTTGGAAACGCAGTGCGCGCATCGCATTTCCATCACAAGCGCGAAATGCGCAAGCTCGGACGCCCCCTGGACCGCGCTGAGTGGTTCATGAGTCCGCAGACCGTGAACGCCTACTTTGCAGGGAGCTTGAACGATATCGTCTTCCCTGCAGCAATTCTGCAGCCGCCGTTCTTTGATTTGAACGCAGATGATGCGGTGAACTATGGCTCTATCGGCACCGTGATCGGGCACGAAATTACGCACGGGTTCGATGACAAGGGATCTCAGTTTGACCATAAGGGAGACTTGAAATCCTGGTGGACGGTCGAGGATCGCAAGCGCTTTGAGAAACATGCAGATGTTATCAAGAAGCAGTACTCAAACTACGCCGTTGCAGATGGCGTGCACGTAAATGGCGAGCTGACACTTGGTGAGAACATCGCTGACATAGGCGGCATCGCAATTGCCTATGATGCGTACCAGCGCCGTCTTGCGAAGACCGGAAGAAAAGATATCGATGGCTACTCGCCAGAAGAGCGGTTCTTTCTCGCCATCACACTCTTTGATCGCGAGAACGCGCGTCCTGAGTTTGAAAAGATGCAGGTACTCACTGATCCGCACTCCCCGTCTGAGTTCCGCATCAACGGGCCTCTTGCGAACATTCCGGCCTTCTATGAGGCATTCAAAGTAAAAAAAGGAGACAAACTGTATCGAAATCCAAGTGTGCGCACGACGGTCTGGTAGTTAGCTGAGCCAGTTGATCGGCGCTTCGCCCTGCTTTTGCAGATACTCGTTCGCCTTCGAGAACGGCTTTGATCCGAAGAATCCGTTGTGTGCCGCAAATGGAGACGGGTGCGTCGACTCGATGACGCAGTGCTTCGATCTGTCTATATGCGCGCCTTTTGTTCGCGCATAGTTGCCCCAGAGAATGAATACCAATCCTTCGCGCTGCTCTGAGAGTGCGCGTATTGCTGCGTCCGTAAACTGTTCCCAGCCTTTGCCCTGGTGCGAGCCTGCAGACGACGCGCGCACCGTCAGCGTTGCGTTCAAAAGCAGTACGCCCTGCTTGGCCCAGCGAGACAAATCTCCGCTCATGTTCGTAACCGGCCCGACGTCGCTTGTGAGTTCTTTGAAAATGTTTTGGAGCGAAGGCGGTAAACGCACGCCCTCATTTACTGCAAACGAGAGGCCGTTAGCCTGCCCTGCTCCGTGGTACGGGTCCTGTCCCAAGATGACCACCTTTACTGCAGCAAAGGGCGTGAGCTCAAATGCGCGGAAAATATTCTTAGGCGCAGGATACACCTTCTCTTGTTGGTACTCCTGCTTCACGAAGGCAGCAAGTTCTTTGAAATATGCTTCGCCGAATTCTTTTTCCAGTGCCTGCTTCCAGGAGGGTTCGAGCTTCACGTCCATGCAAGCGAGTATAGCAAAACGCGCCGCTTCCCAGAGGGAGGCGACGCGTCGAGATGGTTACGGATGAGGGGTCGTGCCGATCGTGCTCATCATGAATGCAAAGGCTCCAAGAGCCAGAGCAACCATGGTAAGGCCGGCGGCATTTCCCAAGAACTTCTTGATTCGCATACGAATCCTTTCTCTGTATCCGGTATATAATATACCGTATATAAGCTAGTTAGTCAAGTACCCTTCCTCCTGCAGAAGCTGCACTTTGCGGAACATACCGCCGCGGTTGTAGTCCCCAATCTTGCCGTCTGAACGCACAACCCGATGGCATGGGACGGTTGGATCGTAGTTGTTTTTCATTACCATCCCTACCGCTCGCGCAGCGCCCGGATACCCTGCAGCCTTCGCAACTTCGCCATACGTCATAGCCTTGCCCTTGGGAATCTTGCGTACCACGGCGCGCACCTTGTCGGCGAATGCGGTTGTCATGTGTGCCAGTATACCAAATGAGGTTGTGGTAGCCTTGTTTCTAATGAAGGCTAAGAAACCAACAGACAAAAAGCATCGGGTCTACACTATGAGCGTTGCAAGCGTGTACCCTCTTTATCTTGAAAAGGCGGCAAAGAAGGGGCGTACCAAAGAGGAAGTGGATCAGGTAATCCGCTGGCTAACCGGCTACACCCAGAAACAGCTGGATGCGCATCTTGCTAAGCGTACGACGTTTGAGGATTTCTTCGCCAAGGCCTCGAAGATAAACCCCTCCCGCACGCTCATCACGGGCGTTGTGTGCGGAGTGCGCATCGAAGAAATCAAGGAACCCTTGATGCGGGAACTGCGCTATCTCGACAAGCTTGTAGATGAGCTTGCCAAAGGTAGGCCGATGGAGAAGATTTTGCGGAAGCAGTAACCCTACTTCTTCCCTTTCTTGTGTATCTCTAGAAGAATCTTTCCTGCTGCTTCGCGATACGTACAGAAATCACACGGCCCACCGCCAAACGACGTGCCTACGGGAGGAATCTCATCGCTCATCAAAGTAGCTTTAAGTTCATGGAGCATCGGTTCGATCCATGAGTCGTTGCCGGTGTAGGAGACGAGGTTGATATCAAACTCAAGCTTGCCATCGAACGCCTCGCGATCTGTGAGTCCATTTGCATACACAAAGTAGCCAGTCGGCGAAACCTTGAACCCGTTTCTGCGAAAGAGCCACTGATACACCTCGATCTGCTTCTTATACGATGGGTACAAATCAGCATCGGTCTTAGGCCCTTCCTTTTTAGATGTTGCTTTGTAGTCCACTACAACCAATTCTCCTTCCGGAGTAACCCAAACGTCGTCCACACCTCCGCGGACGATCAGGTTCGTCTCTTCGTGGTGTGTCTTTACGCCCCGACGGAGCGCATCGCGCCACTCTTCCATGCGGTCATCCTTAAACGGCACAACATCAAGGCCATACGCTTTTGAAAGCGGATGCGAGGAGCCTGCAGCTCGATGCGCATCGAACTCCTTCTTAAACAACTCGTCTACGGCGTTGTTAAGGGTAAACGAAGGTCCTGAAGGACGCTTTACGCCGTAGCGCAGATCAAGCCATGAGCAGCGTCTACACTCCGTAAAGCAATCGATCTTGGATCGGCTGATCGTGAAAGGCTCCGAGGACGCTGGGTCGAATGTTTTGGATTTAAATGCCATAACTAGAAGTTAGATGTCGGCTGGCGAAGCCCCTCAATCTCCGCCATGATATCGCCCACGCGATTCGTAGAGATGCCGATCGAGCGCATCCCGTCTCGTTTGAGCGCAAGTTGTTCGGTGGTCACGACGCCCTGATCGATCAAAAGGCGCTTCTCGCTTTTGCGAAGCGTTGTGAGCGCAGTCACCGGATAGATGCCCGCAGCCATGATGCGGTCATAGAGGTTCCCTTCGGTCGGATAGCTCCAGCCGATAAGTCCAATGCCTGAGCACTTAGCAAATTGAATTGCAGTCTCCGTGAACTTGGTATTCGTGATCAAGAATCCGCGATCTACCGGACAGGTGTTCGTGGTCTTCGGGTCACACTGCCAGATATCGTCAAAGCGCGCCTTCACATAGAGCGCAGTCTTCACATCAGTCTTGTAATTGGGGTCGTTGTGGTACTTCAGCTCTGCGGCCAGATGCTCCCCGCCGCGCTTGGCATACACATCCACCTCATGCGACACGCACTTGCCTTGGATATTCTTGCGCCATTCCACGTCCCAGCCCTCCTTGCGAAACAGTTCGGCCACAAAGTCCTCAAACGGATGTCCTGACGGACCAAGCTCAAAGAGTGCACGGCGAAGGCTGTAGCGGGCGGCTGTAGAGCGGGTTTCCTTCCGGAGCAGGGTGAATGCTCGGCGGTAAATCTCATGCGTACCCATGTTCGGAAGGATCATCGCCTCCACCTGTGCGCGAATGCTTGCTGCCAAGTGAATCCCTGCACCCGCGCGACGCATGGACGCCTCAAGCTTTGCGCCATCAAAAGGCTCGCGAGTTCCGTCTGCTTTGAGAATATCAGTCATACCTATTCAATGACTGCTGCTTTGCCGTTTACAAAGACTGCAATCTGCGCCTCTTCCGGAGCCTCTGCGTTTACAGAAAACTCGTGAACAGCCGCACGCTGCAAGCACACACCTTCAAGTGCAGGTACGGTCAGATCGATGCGAATATTGCCAGCAACTGTAGTGCCTGTAGCTTCCACGCTGTGGCAGAGAGTTGCAAGCGTTACACTCCCCTCAATGGTGTGGACCCCGTCTGCATACGAGTCATCAAGCGAGACGGTATAGGTCTCTACAGATTCGTTCAAAACAGGAATCGGCTCACCGGCTTGTCGTGAGGCGAGATACGCATATGCGGCCGCACCAAGCACGACAAGAACACAGACAGCAATAATCCAGCGCTTCATTTACCGTATGATACCACCCCCGATACAAGTCTCGCCACGGTACAAAACCAAGGATTGTCCTGCTGCAATGCGCTCTGGGAGTGCTTCGAGCGGTGTAAACAGCCCGTCTGCAAACCTGCCTTCAACCTGAGGTCCGTGGTAGCGATACTGCGCCAGAATCACTTCGTCTGCGGGAACTTCCTCCAGAAGGTTTATTGCATCGAGCGCAATAGCGTCATGTGTGCCGGTGCCCGGCAACTCCTTGGACACCACAAGCACATTCGCTTCAATATCCTTACGCATAACGTACCAAGGACCTGCCACTGCGTTTATAAGCGCAATACGCTCGCCGATCGTGTGCAAGAGAACGCCGTTATGTGTCCCTACTTCGTTCCCTTGTGCGTCCACCGCTTTCCCCGGAGACTCCCCAAACTCCTGGCGCAGATATTCCTCCACAGATACCGACCCCAGGAAACAAATGCCCTGACTATCTTTCTTGTCTGCTACGGGCAGATTGTAGCGCTTGGCAAGCATGCGCACTTCTTCCTTGCGATATCCACCAAGCGGAAAGAGCGCTGCAGCGATGCCTTCTTTGGGTACCGCCCAGAGGAAATAGCTCTGGTCCTTCGCAGCGTCTATGCCGCGAAGCAAGGATCCTGCTTCGCTTCTAGCATAGTGGCCAGTGGCAACATGTTCGGCTCCCTCGCTTTTCGCGTACTGCAAGAATGCGCCGAATTTGACTTCCCGATTGCACATGATGTCCGGGTTTGGTGTGCGCCCCGCCTTGTATTCAGTGAGTAGATAGTCAATGACCCCCTGCTTGTATTCCTTGGAGGCATCAAGGGTGCGAAAGGGTATGCCAAGACGAGCCGCAACGCGCATGGCGTCCCTGCGCTCCGAAGCCCACGTGCACGGCATGCCAGGCGGATACCAGCCTTTGATAAACACGCCGGTAACCTGCGCGCCTGCCTCCTTGAGGAGGGCGGCAGTTACCGCAGAATCCACGCCGCCGGAGAGTCCGACGAAGATGCGTTTGTTCTTGACAGCAAGCTTCATTACATGTGACTATACTAAAATTGGAGCGGGCATGAAAGGAGGTGATCCCGATGCTTGCAAAACCAGAGTCCCTTGAAACGGTGACGCTCGAACTTCCCAAACGAGCCCATCTGCGCCCCTTAGCCTTAAGTCTCTTCCGGAAAGATGCTCCTGGTGTACTCCAGGGATATCTCACGCTCAAACCTGGCGCAGCACTAACGGGAGTAGTGCGCGACGACTGGGTCATCCTGCAAGACGATTCCTTGGGAATACCCCTGGAAGGTCTTGTAAAGTATGAATCACTCGAGGTCGTCGTAACCAGAAGCAAGAGCTAGTGCTATGGGGCAAGAAACGTAAGAAGCCGCGAATATGTCGCGGCTTCTTTGTTTATTCTTCCTTTCCCCACTGCCACCGAGGTTTCTCGCCCATGCGATAGCACAGGCGAATAAAGGCAATAGTGAGAATGAGTACCGGAAGCAGGAATGTGAACGCAACGTCTTGCGGCGTTGCAGCTTCGTCGAGCGTACGGCCGAAGAACACCAGAAGCGCTGCATACGCAGCGGTCGCAAGCCACCCCTCCCAGGTTGCCGGATACCAGCCCCACCCGAACCATTTGCGCTTAAACCAGAGTCTTCGCATAACTCCATACTACCAAATTAGATCCTATCTTTTACTACTAGAACGTGTTAGAGTCACACTGTCAATCGCAGCGCTGGGTCACAGAAGGTAGTCGACTCCCTATGTTCAGCCTCCTGCACTTGATTGTTATCAGGTGCAACAAAATCTAGAACATGCAAACAGGAACTATCGCCGGTCTTACCGACAAGGGTTTTGGTTTCATCAAGGTTGAGGGTATGGAGAAGGATCTCTTCTTCCATTCCAAGGAGCTTCAGGGCGTCTCATACGACGAACTCAAGCAGTCCTACGACTCTGGTGAGAAAATCACTGTCTCGTTTGAAGTCGCAGAGGGTCCGAAAGGACAGTACGCGTCTGGCGTCACGAAAGTCTAAGCAGCAAAGAGCGCCTTCGGGCGCTCTTTCTGTTTCAAGCAGGAAACGCCAAAGTGTGTATACTGAATGCTAGTGGGAGGTAAGTAACCCCATCGCTCTTCACGAGCAGTATGTTTTCGCAAGAAAACATGCGCTTCCTCTATCTTCAGTAGTTGTCACCGAGGTTAAATTGATAGCTGCTTACGAACCGCTGGCTTAGGCTGGCGGTTTCGCGTTATAGCAAATATCTTTTTCAAACCAGGACGCAGAGCTACCGCACATACAGTTCTCTATTCTCCTTGTGTCCTTCAAACGTTTCTGCGTAGTACGTAACGCCATCGGTGCCAGTCAGGTAATACAGATACTCTGTCTCAACCGGTGTTACGGCTGCTCGTAGTGCTGCAAGTCCCGGGTTACCGATAGCGCCTGGCGGCAAACCTCTATTTCTGTACGTGTTGTAGGGAGAATCAGATTCCAGATCTTCAAAGGACGGGTGGTACGTATCGCGATCATGGATGTAGCCGAACACTGCATCTACCTGCAGCGCCATACCGATATCGATGCGCTCCCACAAAATACCACTCACAATTCTGCGTTCCTCTTCCCCTTTTACTTCCTTCTCCAAGATAGAGGCCATGATGATCGCCTCCTCTTCCGTTACACCAAACGCTGCAATGTCCGCGCGTACCTCTGCCATACGCTCCTCGTGCGTCTGACGCAGCAGCCCAATTACTTCCTCAGGTGTTACATCAAGATTCAGGTCATAGGTATCCGGAAACAGTGTTCCCTCATACGGCTTTGCAAGCGCAGCAAACTCTCTGCCAGAAAATCCCGGAATCTGGGCTGCAAGGATATCTCCCATTTCCCGAGCAGTAATGCCTTCTGGGAAGGTTATACGCGCTGTCGGAAGCCCTGAAATGCCATGCGCAATCCTGTATAGCACCGACGACATGCCAAGCGGACTCTCAAACACATAGCGCCCTGCCTGCACCTGTCTGTCTGTCTGAAACGCACGCGCAAATACGCGAAGCAAGAATGCAGAGCGTACTACTCCCTTCTCCTCCAGCATTTGCGCAGTTTCTGAGAATGGCACTTGTTGCTGCACGACAATGACCGTCCCTGTTGGAAAGTGCGGTGGCGGGAGCAACAACACAAACCAGCCGATAACCACAACGACTGCCGCAACGCCAAGATACGCGCGCGCTCTGCGTGCAATATGCAAGGAGAACGCATGGGAGAGATGCGGCAGGTGCATGACTAGAACGGAAGATTAGACGGCGCTGCACCAGTTGTAGACTGAATACGTGGAATAGTCGGCGTGCGTACTGAGGACGCTGGGATATGGAAGAGCGTTGCAAGCTCTTCGGTACTCATGATCATCCAGCTCGCGCGGTACGGCGGATAGAAGTATGCGCGGCGGCGATACAGCTCCAGGGCTTCTGGCATCATGGCAGCTTCCTTCTTGCCGCCCGGGTCTGCCCACGGATAATCCGGGAACGCGTTAGACCAGATGCCAGGCGCGCCTTCAATACCGTTCAGGAGTTCAGAACTAAAGGGTTTGAAGATGTTCGCGATGTAGCCACCCACGCTTCCAGAGTGCTTATCCTTAGGAGCGCTATAGATAGCGCGAATACCAACATCAAAGCCCTGCTTGGAGAGATTGCGCTCTACTGCTTTCACCAAATCTTTCTGGTTCTCGGTTGCCGTGATATTGCCTTTGTCATCGGTGTAGCCCTTCTTAATTTCAGCCACCTTCTCATTGCCCTCATCCTTCCAGGTGTACGGCTTACCTTTGCCGTTCACTTTCCCGCGCCACTTCTCGCTCTTGGTGGTGCGGATCATTATCTGGATCCAAATTTGTTCCCCTGGACCAGCAGAGCCAAGCAGCTCCAAGACCTGCGCAAGCGGGTTTACCTGCTCTTCGTCTTTTCCGGGCGGCTTATCAAGCTTGTAGTCAACGTAGGTACGGATCGGGAACGCATCCTCTTTAGAGTGCTTGTATTCATATGCGCTCATCTTGTATGGAGGCGAGGCTGCATCGCGAAGGCGCGAATAGTCCGCTGCTTCGATGATTTCAATATCCGGGTACTGCGCATAGAAGTACGTCTCTACCGCCCGGCGCATATCATCACGCGTCCAGACATAGAGGTGCACGGTGCCTTCTATAGACACGAGCTCAAACGACCACCACGGCCGCACGCCTCCTACCCAGTACTTCTTGTGCCAGCTGCTCTCGCCGGGACCTAGGTGCAGGTTCGAGAAGATAGTTTCCATTGCCTGCGGAGTCTTCGCCGTATCGCGCGGAATGCGAAGCTCCAAGAGCACGAACTTTTTGCCGCTATTGAATGCCATGCGCTTCATTTGCAAGAAGCGAAGCAAGGCAAAGCGTCCTACGAAGATCGGGAGCCAGACGGGAGCTGTGAGAAACAGCAAGGACCAATTGTAATCGCTTTGCTCGGGAGCGATAACTACGAACAAGAGGCCGATCACCAAGTACGCGATCAACAGATTCCACTTGGAAATAGAAACGCCTCCCTTGCTGCCAGTGTTTTCAAGCGCGCCGTGCAAAGTCTTATAGAGCGGAAGGAGCTCTACCGGTTTAGACGATCCGCCAGATGACATGACTAAAAGTATAGCAAACGAAAAAGCGCCCGAAGGCGCTTTGTTCGCTTACGCGTTAGCGTACGTGCCGTTCTTGCTGCGCTTGAAGTAGCGCGCGTCGTTCAAGTTCACCAAAACGGTGTTGTCTTTCACGTAGCGAACCTTCTTTACTGCGGCAAGTACCTGGTCGCGGGTCATCGGACCTGCCTTGAGGACCTCCTTGATCACGTCGCGCACGACGCCAGGGCGGTAGCCCCACTCAGAAAGTGCGTAGAGACCGCGACCAACCAGCACGAAGCGCTCGTCCTTCATAAGCTCGTTATGGGTCGTTGCAACGTGTGCCTTCTTTGCAAACAGATCGGTGATGGCATTTGCTACGTCGCGGAAGTGCATCGGCTCGCCTGCGCGCTTAATGACGAGGTAGGCGTAATCGCGGATACCCTTGGTGCGGATAGACGGTGCATGTGCGCGTCCCCACTCCGCAAGCGGATTGGAAGAAATATTCTTGGAGAGAGACAGCCAGCGCTTCAAGACCTGCTCGTTGCGGTATGCAGTTTCCACGTCCTTAAGCTCAGAAATAAAGCGCTCAAAGAGCTCGCTCTCAGAAAGCACTTCCTCATCTGAGAGAGAGTTGTAGAGCGATGAAAGCGCCTTGTGCACCTTCTTGGCAGTCGTGTGATCTACGTGCCAGCGGGCGTAGAATTCCTCAGTTTCGCGCTCGCGGAAGAAGGACGAACCGACGACAAGCAGGAAGCGGAAGCGGTTGCGGCTCTTCTCATCGGAAGCAAGATCCTCAAGAAGGTGCTCCTCAGGAATGATGGCGCCAAGCGACTCTACGTAGCCGCAGAGATCATCGAATGACTTCTCAGCATCCTTGAATGCCTTTGAGGACCGGACAGCCTCAATAGCAGATGCTTCGATCTGGCGCACGCGCTCGCGGGTGATGCCCCAGCGCTCACCGATAGACTCAAGCGTCTCGCGGGTAGCGGTAGTGCCCAAGCCAAAGCGCAAGGTCAGTACCTCGCGTCCACGCTCAGGGATGTCTGCAAGCAGTTTCTTCACGAGTGCCGAACTGTCAAACGATGGCTTATTTGCGCGCTTTTTCATGAATAATCCGGTTTAGTATTAAGTGATGTGTTGTAATTATACCAGAGGCCTATTTTTTGGCAAGCACCAGGTTAACGATCCTCCCGGGCACATAGACCACCCGGTCCGGAGCTATCCCAGCAAGCTCTAGAGCGGCCTTCGTAGCCTCGTCCTCGGACGCGTCTAGGGCGAGCATAACCTCCCCCTTTCGCTTGCCGTTTACCTGCACGATAACCGGCACCAGCTCGTCCTGCAGCAATGCTGGATTGCCCTCAGGGAAGCTTGCAGTGTGCACGCTGCCCTCTTGTCCGAGTTTCTCCCACAGGTGCTCCGCAAGATGCGGTGCGTAGGGCGCCAGAAGGCGGAGCAAATCCAGGTACGCGGCTTTCGGCACCACCTCGAACGCCTCTGCTTCCCTAAGGAGCGTCATGAAGGAAGAAAGCGCCGTATTGAACTTGAAACGATCCGCATCCTCCTTCATTTTGGCACTAGTCTTGGTGAATGATCGCTGAAGATCTTCAGTGATTTCCGCCTCCCCAACTTTCCCTGCAAGCGTATGCATGCGATCCAGGAGCTTGCGCATCGCTTCGACGCCTTCAGGCTTCCATGGATAGTGGCCTGGCTCAGAATAGGGGCCGAGGAAGGCCAGGTACATGCGCACGGCGTCTGCACCGTACTTTGCGCGCATGTCGTCTGGGTTCACCACATTGCCCCAGCGCTTGCTCATCTTCTGGCCGTCAGGGCCTAGGATAAGACCGCGGTTAAAGCGCTCATTGAATGGCTCGGGGGTTGGCACTAGTGCAAGGTCATAGAGTGCTTTGTGGAAGAAGCGCGCGTAGAGCAAGTGCATGGTGGTGTGCTCCGAGCCTCCGGAGTAGCGATCGACCGGCAGCCACTTCTTCATAAGAGCCATGTCTGAGAAGTTATGCTCGTCTGCGTGATCCACGTAGCGAAGGAAGTACCAGGACGAATCCACGAAGGTATCCAAGGTATCGTACTCAGGCGTCCAGCCTTCGCCAAAGATGCGAGTCACGCGCTCTTTGAGTTCCTGGCTTGAAGCCAGTGGTGCTTTGCCGGTTGGCGTAAAGTCTACGTCCTCTGGCAAGAGCCATGGCATATGCTCTTCCGGCACCACGTGCGCTTTCCCCTCCGGGTCATACACGACCGGAATTGGGCAGCCCCAGTAGCGCTGGCGGGAAATAAGCCAGTCGCGGATGCGGTAGTTCGTGGTGCGCTCGCCGCCTGCAAACGCCACGATGTCCCAGATAGCTTCCTGGTTAGGGCGTCCGTCGAACTCTCCGGAATGTATCAGGATGCCGTCCCAGTCATTGGATTTGCCGCCTTCAACCGCATACTGGAATACAAATCTATGGTTGTCGTGCGTAAACGCCTGCAGCATTTCCTCTTTCGTCTTCCAAGAAATCTGGTGCAGTTCAGCTTCATGCGCGTCACGCTCAACCTGCTCGCCATCAGCAAGCTCGACCAGGATATTCGTCTGACTGACAAACGCATTATCTCCCTTATGGAGGCGGTAGAAATAGTCGAAATGCTCAAATGGTAGCTTAGTGACCGAACGAATATTCTTGTACCCCGTCTCCTCGAGCACTTCGCGCTTCGCGGCTTCAAGCGGATCTTCTCCCTCTTCGATTCCGCCCGTAAACAAAATGCGCCAGCTGTACTGATCTGATGCGTTTAATAGGTACTTATCCTCGGACCAGTGTTTGATCAGGATAATAACGCCGTTGCGCTTAGTGAGGCCTACGTCTTCTCTTGGAGCGTTAACTTTATCTGTATAGATCGGCTTAACCACCTGTTGCAGCGGCAGATTGTGCTTTTTGGCAAACTCAAAATCACGCTCGTCATGCGCCGGTACCGCCATTACCGCTCCCGTGCCATAGCTTCCAAGCACATAGTCTGCGACATACACCGGAATCTCTTCCTTAGTTGCAGGGTTAATTGCTTTGATGCCCTTAAGCTCCACGCCAGTCTTTTCTTTATTCTCCGAGCGCTCGCGCTCAGTCTTCTTCTTAGTCGCTTCTACGTATGCCTGCACTTCATCCTTATTAGAAACCGCGTCATCATGTGGCG
>CAZTMV010000009.1:0-2376 GCA_964615225.1 uncultured Candidatus Saccharibacteria bacterium | reverse complement strand
GCTTCTACGTATGCCTGCACTTCATCCTTATTAGAAACCGCGTCATCATGTGGCGTGTCCCAAATAGCGCGCACCCAGGGGTGCTCTGGCGCAAGCACGATGTAGGTAGCGCCAAACACGGTATCCGGGCGCGTGGTGAATACTTCGATGCGCGCAGGGTTGCCGTTGTGGTCTTTCCACTCGTCGTGCGTAGGATTGAGCTTGAACGACAAGTCGAAGAAAAGCTTTGCGCCCTCGGACTTCCCGATCCACGCCTTCTGCGCTTCTTTAATATCTTCGCGCCATGGAAGCTCTTCCAAGTCTGAGAGCAGGCGCTCCGCGTACGCGGTGATCTTCATAAACCACTGCGTGAGTTTCTTCTCCTCCACTTCAGATCCGCAGCGTTCGCAGGTGCCGTCCACGACCTGCTCGTTGGCAAGCACGGTCTGATCCTTCGGACACCACTTCACGGGAGCCTCTGCTCTGTATGCAAGTCCCTGCTCATACAGCTTTGCGAACAGCCACTGCGTCCACTTGTAGTAGCTGGGGTCACACGTCACGACTTCCTTGGACCAGTCTAGCGAAGCGCCGATGGACTTCATCTGCTCGCGCATCTTATCCATGTTCGCAAGCGTCCACGCCTTCGGGTCCGCGCCCTGCTTCATGGCCGCGTTCTCAGCTGGAAGACCGAACGCATCAAAGCCGATCGGAAACAGCACGTTCTTTCCCTGCATGCGGAGCGTGCGGGCGTAGATATCGGTTACCGCGTACGCGTACCAGTGCCCGATATGCAGGTCACCAGACGGGTACGGGAACTCGAACAGCAAGTAGTACGGATCCTTGGAAGAGTCCGTTAGATCAGTCACATAGATGCCAGAAGCCTCCCATTTTTCCTGGGCAGCTTTCTCTATCGCTTCGTGATCAAAACGCTCGCGTGCCATTGTTTACAGGCCCTTAAGCTCGTCCCAGGAGTACTGATGCGCCGGCGGCAGGCCAAACGAGTCCATCTCCTCAGAGGTGAGCCAGACAACGTTGTGGATGGCCTTCTCGGTATCAGAGAGCTCCTCATGCTCCTGGTTCTCCAGCTCGAAGTAGAAGACCGTAAAGTGCGCAAAGCGGTTCTGCTTCTTTGGTCCATGGAAGAACTTAGAGTGCACGTTGGTGAGCGTGCGGATAAGGCGCAGGTTGCCGTAGCCGGTTTCCTGTTGAATCTCTTCGCGCGCAGCAGTCTCTGCGGTCTGTCCCTCTTCAACGCCTCCGGTGATCAGGGTCTTCCAATCAATTGTCTTCCAGCGAAGGCCCAAGTATTTACCGGTTGCAGGGTCTTTGACGATCGCCATGATGGCATCGCGCTCCACAAACGGCTCGCCCTCATGCGGCTTTCCTTCTTCTGTTGTATCGACGAACAGTGGCTCGTTCGTATCGTTATAGCGCTCGAGTTGGTATCCCTTGTTGGTTGTGTCAGTCATAGGTTTAGCGTTTTTCAAACGGCGGGTAACGCTCAGGATCGATGGTGCGGCTATAGCAGTACTCGCCTGCCCCATGCGTCCAGTTCTCGTCCGGCTGCGGACCCCAGGAGGTGTACGCAATGTCGCGGCTTGGGAAGCTGCCTTGGCCAGCAGTGTCTGGCGTCTCAGCGCTAAAGGTTGCGCAGAGGTTGAAGGAGCTGTCGCTCGTGCGCTCGTAGCGGTAGCTAGCGCCCGTTTCTGGGTCTACCGGCACGATGTAGGACGAGAGCGGATCGTTGAGCTCATCCATAGCAGCAGGAAGCGTGCCCTTGAGCTGCCAGAAGTACACAGTTTGATACTGCAGGCTCTGGAGGTCTCCGACGCGCTGTGCGTCGTAGCGGAGTCCGCGAAGTTCAGACGGCGTGCCGACGATAAAGAAGCCGGCAACGACTGAAATGGCTGCAAGCACGCCAACTGCAATGCCAATCATGTTCGCCTTGGCTGCGTTGGTGAGCCAGTAGCCCTTCAAGTCCGCAAGGAAGTGCAGGAAGACACCAACGGCAACCAGAAGCACGATGCCTGCCTTCAGGAGGAAGCGTTCAGATGCTTCGCCGCCCAGGTAGGTTGTGAGAAGCGTGATGAGGTCGATCGCAATGGTGGCACCGGCAACGAAGAGCGTGAGCACGAGCGCCCAGCGACGCACCCAGATGTTTGCCCTGCCTGCATCCTTCTGGATCGCGCTGCGGATCAAACGAAAGAGTACGATCGCAAGCGGCGTAAGCACGATGATCGTTGCCATCGCAACGTGGGCGCCACCTCCATACGGGTCGCCGTAGTATGCAAGCGGATCAGGGAATGCGCGATTAATGTATTCGAACGTGAGCGCGAGGAATGCGGAGATGCTGCCGTACAAAGCGATAAGCGCACCAAGCCACAGGAAAAAATCTTT
>CAZTMV010000008.1:18752-23226 GCA_964615225.1 uncultured Candidatus Saccharibacteria bacterium | reverse complement strand
GCAGTGCGCGCAGTCTGCTGGGTCTCCCAGTAGTTTGCTGACGTTGTTGAGAATCCAGCTCCCTGGTTCTGGCTCAGGAAATAGGATGCACTTGTCGTTGAGAACGCGAGTCCCTGATTCTGTCCAAGGAAGTATGCAGCGCTGGTTGAGGAGAAGAAGTTGCGCTGCGTCTGCCAATAATCTGCAGATGTAGTTGAGAATGCGGAGTTCTGGTTTTGCGCGAGGAAGTACGCGGCCGAGGTAGTGCTGAAGGAGTTTGCGAGGTAGTAGCTGCCCTCCTGACCATCAAACGTACCGGTCCAGTTGCCAGTGGCATCAAGCGTGAGCGCGCCACCGACATTTGAAAGTCCGGCGCCGGTGAGGTCAAGGAATGTTTCGCTATTCAAGCCAAATGCAGTCGTGGTTGCAGCCGTGAAGAGCGCATTCACAACTGACAGCACGTCAGTCGTTAGGTTATACGTGAAGCCTGCGTCTCCTGCGAAGAGTCCTGCATTATTGAACTGCACTTGGGTGTTTGCGCCGCCTGGAGAGCCAGTTCCCGCTCCGATACCGAGCGTTGATGTTGCAACAAGCGTGTAGCCGCCAAGGCCGTCTCCCATCAGCAACTCGCCATATGAAGGCGCTGTGGTAATTCCCGTACCTCCGTGACTTATGGAAAGTGTGCCGCCAAGTGTGAGCGTGCCAGTTGAAGTGATCGGTCCGCCCGCAAACGAGAGGCCAGTCGTGCCGCCAGATGCGTCAACTGAGGTGACGGATCCTGAACCACCGCCGCTGCCGCTGTTATCTCTGTTGTTATCTATGCTGTCATAGATATCGTTTGAAACCTGACTTCGCAGTTGCGCAAGACGCTGCTCAAGGTAGTCGTACGAAACGCCGTTAACCGAAACGTAGTTTTCAAAGACGTTTGTTACTGGTCCTCCTGCTGATCCGCCAACCGCCTGCGTTATTTCCTGAACTGTCTGAGAGCCAATGAAGTTAATAACGATCTTAGTTGTTGGTTCGCTTGCAAACGTTGCGAGTGCTGTTCCGGTGCGTGTGAACCAATCGCGGATTGTTATATAGGTATAGAGCGCCAGACCTTCTCCTGCATCCTGTACCGCTTCGGTTACACCTGTCGCCGCGGCGGCCTTAAGGTCCGATGGCGCTGCCAGACTGAGCGCAGCGTCTAGACCGGTCTCTTCTGCGTGGCTTGTACCAGTGATTGTGAGTGTGCTTGAAGAAATAGGGTCCGTAGCTACCGCAAGAGTTTGAGCTGCCTGCGCCGACTCCACCTGCGCAGTCCCGCGAGAAGAAGTGCCGGTAAGCGAGATCTGCTGAGCAGCTTGCTGCGCATCTGTGCGCGATCCGAGCGCATACGAAGACGTTGCTGGTTCCACTGCCGCTACTACTGACGGAACATCAGCTTCAACGACTGCAGCAACGAGCTGAGGCGCCTCATGTGCGATTCGCGTGCGCGGTTCGTTCAGACGAAGAGCGAATGTTTGCACCATTGCGGAACGACTCGTGTCGTAACCAAGCGCGACGCGTCCAACAATACCTAGCGCTTCGTTTTCAACTACAGAAGCGAGTGCGTTTGTCGTACCGCGAATCGACGCACCAACTGCAACCGGATACACTGACGCAGATTCAGCAAGTGTCGCAGTTGCAGTCGTCCACGCATTGATTGAACTGTCATATGCAGAAGCGATTGCTCCTGGCGTTGCGATCGATCCAGCCAAGCCTGCGTCGCCAACACCGTACACCGCTGCAACAACACCGTAAGCGATTGAGTTGCTGAGCGAGACCCAACCAGAAGCAATCGACGAATTGATGAGAGAAATATCTCGTACCGCATCGCGCGTAGCGGTACCGACTGAAAGCAGCGAATTACCGCTTTCGTAAATCATTCCTATATATATGTCTTGTACGCTTCCGACTCTCGCAACAAACGCTTCACCGATTGAGGCATGGGTATCTGCGAGTACAGGGAGCGGATTTTCAACCAAGCGAGGAACATAATCTGTTCCGACTTTCCTAATGTTTTCAACGGTAATTTTCGATGCAGTTGGAATAACGTCCGCGTATGCTCCGGCAAGAGCTACGTTCAACACAACGATTGCCACGAATGCAGCAACCATCTGTTGACGCAGCATAGGCGCAAAAACAACATCAGACGGGACCGGCTGTGTGGACGTCTGCGCACGCATCTTTGTCTCACGATTATTCTTTGCTGTGCGGTACTCTTTCTGTCGATCCTGAGCTAATTTCTTAGCGTTTTTCTTATTCTGTGTTTCCTGTTTAGAAACAAAATTCTGCAGTGAGTCGCGATTGATCACCCACGAGCGTCCGACACGACTTCCAACGATAACTCCGGTACGACAAAGACGAGCAAGGTAGTCCGAATGATACCCGGAAAGTTCCGAGGCTTCTTTGCTGGAAATAAATTTTTTATCAAAGAGTGGATCCATGTCGGATGTCCGAATTAATTAGATTTTACAACGTTTAAATTCAATCTCATGAAAAATTTTTGTGGATAAGAAAAAGATTTGATGAAAAATATTTTCGCTGCAGTTTTTAGTTTTCGTTTGATCAGAAAATATTTTCTTCTGTAAGCAGAATGAGCAAGAAATATACTCGACCGGAAGTATATTCTTGCAATTACTACACCTCGTTAAGTAACTTACATCCGAAAAACCTATAATCTGCGGTATATTTAATCTCGGATGCGTCTTACTAGATGCGATAGATCTAGCAATAAAATTTAAATGCTCGGCATCCAAAAAGAAAAAGCCGCTCATAACTCTATGTATGGCGGCCTACTCTTAGATTTATAGAAAATATCTTAAAGATTCCCTTACTATTTTAATAGATCTTAACTTTTCATAAATATATTTCTTTTACTAACGAGACAAGAAATCTTTTATTTTATTGCTTATTTTATTAGGCTCGCTCCACCGAGAATATTGAGAATTCCCCACGAATCGTTATTTCCTACCTCTTCAGCTATACCTGTACCGATTACCGCCAAAGATATGAAGAGAACTATTGTTGCGAAGGCTGCAGCCTTGATCACAAGGTAGTTTGATCTGACCTTAGTCGTCGTATTTGGAACGTATTCGCGTACGACAACTTCCTCTAGAGGCGCCTCAGGAGCTCCTATATCGAATGCCACGCTCTTGTGTATGCGAACTGGCTGTATGTCCTGCATAGGCTCCACATACTCGTCATACGCCTCTTTTACCTCTTTGATAGGCTGCTGGCCAACTTTTATATGTGTGGGCGCCGCAGTAAACCAGGACTCCCAAGCCTGCTGCGACTCTTTCTCTATGCGAGGCTCTTCAACTTCCTCCTTGGGAAGCTCTTCCTGTACTTCTTCCACGACGTGAATCGGGATTTCTTGCGACTCTGACTCCTGCACAACAGTTTCTGGTGCAACCTCAGGCTCTGCAGCATCTTCTGCCTCGAGTATTTCTTCCTTTACCTCCTCGGCAACTACTTTCTCTTCAATTACGGGAAGCATTTCTACTTCTTCTGATGTATAGACTGCCTCTTCCCAAATGGCTTCGTTATTAGTTTTTTCGGATGTTTCAACTTCAACTGTAGGATCTTCTACGGGAGTTTCTGACTCTTCAAATCGATGCTTGCGAATAGAGTCCTCGAACACATACCAACTACGTCCGATCAGACGAGCCTCAACCCTACCTTCACGGCAAAGCTGCCCAACATAGTCTTTAGCATAACCAGTTATAGCTGCCGCCCGCTTTGACGAGATATAGGTCTTATCGTCGATCGTGATTTCATCCATAACCTGCAGTATAGCCGTTTCCTATCTCGTATAAAAGAGAATATGCACAGAACCAAGGGTTCCGTGCATATTCAGGGCCTAAAACCTTACTTGCCGAGCTCTTCAGTCAGGACCTGTTGCAAGAGTTCTGGGTTCGCAGCACCCCTTGTAGCACGCATTACCTGGCCTACGAGGAACTTAAACGCCGCTTCCTTGCCTGCCAGATAGTCAGCCTTTACAGATGCGTGCTCGGCCAAAACCTGCTGAATAGCGGGGCGAATAGCTTCTGGATCACTTACCTGTGCAAGACCCTTTTCTTCCATAAGAACTGCAGGATCCCCACCTGACTCTGCCATAGCCGTAAGAACCTCTTTTGCCCCGCGAGAAGAGAGAGTTCCGTCACCAATCATGCGCACGAGCTTAGCGAACTCTCCAGGAGTAAACTTCTCATACTCCTGAGTTCCAGATTTCGCATAATAGCCGGCGAGATCAGATGTTATGTAATTAGAAGCTAGTTTGGCGAGTTCTCGCTCATCCGAGATTTCTGTAAGCACGGAATCGAAGAAGGAAGAACGTGTGAGGGAGCTGCCCAGGAAGGCTGAGTCTTCTTGCTTGATACCAAGAGCCTCATACCTGGCACGACGCTCCCATGGAAGCTCAGGCAGTGAAGCAGCGAGTGCTTCTCTTGAGAACTCAGGAATTTCTGAGAGC
>CAZTMV010000008.1:0-18652 GCA_964615225.1 uncultured Candidatus Saccharibacteria bacterium | reverse complement strand
CTCAGGCAGTGAAGCAGCGAGTGCTTCTCTTGAGAACTCAGGAATTTCTGAGAGCCTGAGCTTTGGGAGATCTGGTTCTGGGAAGTAACGATAGTCTGCGCTCCCCTCCTTGAAGCGCTGATGGAACGTCTCCTGCTTTGCTTCGTTCCAACCGCGCGTCTCCTGCACCACCTTTTCTCCTGCACGAAGCGCCTTCTCCTGGCGAGCAAGCTCGTATTCGATTGCGCGCTCAACAGAGCGGAATGAGTTCAAGTTTTTTACTTCTACCTTCGTACCGAACTGATCTGTGTTTGAAATAGAAATATTTGCTTCAATGCGCATTTCCCCCTTCTCAAGATTTGCATCAGATACGCCGAGCGTACGAAGCAACAGTTGCAACTCACGCGCAAACTCTCCGGCAGTCTTTGCGTCAGTAATGACTGGTTCGGTTACAAGCTCCATCAACGGAACTCCTGCGCGATTGAAGTCAACGAGCGAGCGGCTTCCTTCGTGTGACGAACGTGCTGTATCTTCCTCCAAATGCACGCGCGTAATCGCAACACCATTCAAGAAGCCTCCGCTCACAAACGGATACTGGTACTGGCTGATCTGGTACCCCTTTGGAATATCCGGGTAGAAGTAGCTCTTGCGATCGAACTCGCTGTAATCGGCAAGCGTGCCGCCAAGCGCCGTTCCAACGCGAAGCACGTGGCGCACTGCTTCCTTGTTTATTGTTGGGATGGTCCCCGGATGCGCAAGGCAGATCGGACAGGTAAGCGCGTTCGCCTCCTTTTCATCAGGATTATTGCGACACTCGCAGAACATCTTGGTCGCTGTCTTGAGTTCTGCGTGGATCTCAAGGCCTATGGTTGGTCGGTAGTCACTCATGACTGGTATGGCCTTGAGTGTACACCAGACGGAAAACCCCGCCAGTCGGCGGGGCTAGTTTTCGAACTCTTTCGCAAGTCGGTCGGAGAATATTTTGAGCACGTCCGGATCGGTAACGGACAGGAGCAGCACCTCCTTTCCAGACGCTTCTGCAAGCTTCGCCCGAGCGACCTCTACCTCTTCAGGAACCATAAGATCCACCTTGGAAAGCACGACTAGTTCTCGTTTCTCGGCAAGACCCTTACCAAAGGCTGCAAGCTCGTTTCGAATAGCTTTATATGCTCCTGCCACGTCTTCTTGTTCAGCCGAGACAAGATGTACAAGCAATCCGGTGCGCTCAATGTGGCGCAAGAACTTAGATCCGAGACCCCGTCCTTCCGAGGCGCCCTCGATGAGGCCTGGAATGTCCGCAAGCAGGTGCCCGTAGAAGTCTCCGAGATGCGGATCAAGCGTGGTAAATGGATATGCCCCAATCTTGGACTGAGCGCGAGTCAGCGCGTTCAAAAGGGACGACTTTCCTGCGTTCGGGAAGCCAATGAGACCTGCGTCTGCGATCAGTTTGAGGACGATTTCGATATCCCCAACCCCTCCCGGTTTGCCTGGCGTGGACTGGAACGGATTTTGGTTTACCGAGCTTTTGAAGTGCGCATTACCGAAGCCGCCAGGACCTCCCTTAAATACAACCTTGCGCTCCCCTTCCTTCAATATTTCAAACGTCTCGCCTGTCGTGACAATGCGAGCTTCGGAACCGACTGGCACCTTGATCACAACCGGAGGCGCATCTTTGCCATGCTTATTAAAACCTCCACCCGGCTTTCCGTTCTCTCCGCGAAACTTTTTCGTAAACCGGTACGTTGCAAGCGCGCCAAGATCGCGAACGCCTTCAATGACAATATCTGCACCACGACCGCCATCACCGCCGACCGGACCACCCTTGGCTGTCTCTTTAACACGCAGCCAGCGGATGACGCCAGGGCCTCCATGTCCTGCCTGTGCGTGTACTCGAATTTCGTCGACAAATGCCATAGCTACACAATAACCCAGCCTTCAGCGATAAAAGGCTCCGCTTTCTTGTATTTCATGGTCCGGGTTTCATCACCATTTTTAATGGTAACCGTATCATTGCGCCCATAGACCTTCTGCTGTACAACCGGGCCTCCGCTCTGCCCTTCGGTTGCAGCAAGGATGCGTGCGCGAGCCTTTGCCTCATCCGCCTTGATGCGAGCGGAGTCCGCAAGCACGATGCGTGGGAGCGCATTACGGACCGCGTCCTTAATTCCTTCTTCCATGGCACGGAAGCGTCCCAAGCCTTCGCGGCGGTACTCGATCAATGGATCGCGCTGACCGTACGCGCGAAGCGATACAGAACGGCGTAGGTACTCCATCGTTTCGAGCTGCTCGAGCCAGAAACTGTCCGTAATTTGCAGAAGAAGACGGCGAAGCACTGAGGGGAATGCATCCTTGAACTCTTCCTGCTTTTTTGTAAATGCCGCCTCAGCAGTAGCATCTCCCGCAATGATCTCCTGAATTTCGGCGAGCATATCTTCGTTGGAACCGGTGAGCGCAGTACGGCGGCGCTTATAGACTGCGAGGCGCTGTGTGTTCAATACATCGTCATATGCAAGCACTTGTTTGCGCGCGTCAAAGTTGAAGCCCTCGATGCGCTTCTGCGCAGTCTCAAGTGACTTGGTGATGAGTCCGCTCTGGATAGGCTCATCTTCAGGAATCTTGAAGGTTCCCATCACGTTCTTGACCATATCGGACGCAAACACGCGCATGAGCTTATCCTCAAGCGACACATAGAACTGAGTAGCACCCGGATCTCCCTGACGGCCCGAACGGCCACGCAACTGGTTATCGATGCGGCGCGCCTCGTGGCGCTCGGTACCGATAACAGCCAAGCCGCCTGCTGCACGAACCTTCTCGCGCTCCGCCTCGTCAATTGGCACGCCGCCGAGCTTAATGTCCACACCACGACCTGCAAGGTTCGTTGCAACCGTCACGCGGCCGAACCGCCCTGCCTGCGCGATAATTTCTCCTTCGCGCTCATGGTTCTTGGCGTTCAGTACTTCGTGCGGAATGTTCTCATCGGAGAGCACCTTGGACACAACCTCGTTGTCTTCAATCGATACCGTACCTACCAAGACCGGCTGGCCTTTCGCATGCAGCTCCTTTACCGCGCGTGCAAGCGCACGATACTTACCGGCAGTGGTCTGGAAAATAAGGTCATTGTGGTCAATGCGGGCGATTGGGCGATTGGTCGGCACCACGACCACCTCAAGCCGATACACAGTGAAGAACTCTTCCTCAGAGGAAAGACCCGTACCGGTCATTCCGGCGAGTGCTTCGTACATGCGGAAGTAGTTCTGGAATGTGACCGAAGCGTAGGTGCGAGTCTCCTTGCGAACCGGTACGCCCTCTTTCGCTTCTACTGCCTGATGCAGGCCTTCTGACCAGCGGCGTCCTGGCTGCAAGCGACCTGTAAACTCATCCACGATTACGACCTCTCCCTCGCGAACCACATACTCCTTATCCTTATTAAAAAGGGCCTTTGCGCGCACCGCAGTATCAAGCTGGTGCGCATACTTCATGCCGCCTTCGGTATACAGGTTCTCAATGCCAAGCGCCTGTTCAGCCTTCTGAATACCTGCTTCGGTTATCTGTACTGCGCGCTGCTTTTCGTCGACCGTATAGTCGGTCTCTTTCTCGAACGAGCGAACGATGTCCGCGAAGCGCTCATACAGACTCTCGCCCTCCGGTGCAGGACCAGAAATAATGAGTGGCGTGCGTGCCTCGTCGATCAAGATTGAGTCGACCTCATCGATAATCGCGTAGTGGTGCCCGCGCTGCACGATCTGGCTCGGCTCGTATGCGGTATTGTCGCGCAGGTAATCGAATCCAAGCTCATTATTGGTTGCATACGTAATATCAGCCGCGTATGCCTCTTTCTTAGAAACCGGGCGCAGATAGTCGTAGAAGACGCGGAACGAGCCTTCTGCATCGCGCTCCGCATCCTCCTCCTGCTGCACGTGCGATGCGTCATATATAAAGGAACCGGTTGAGGTGATTATGCCTACGGTAAGCCCCAGATAGCTATAGACCTGTCCCATCCATGCCGCGTCTCGGCGCGCGAGGTAATCATTCACCGTAATAAGGTGTACGCCCTTGCCTGCAAGCGCACGCAAGGTTGCCGCAAGCGTTGCAACAAGCGTCTTTCCTTCTCCGGTGCGCATCTCAGCAATACGTCCGCGCGCAAGCGCGAGTCCGCCGATAAGCTGCACGTCGTAGTGGCGTTCATTCAAGGTGCGGCGAGCTGCTTCGCGCGTGAGCGCAAACACTTCCGCAATATCAGTATCCGACGGATCCTTCTCCCCTACCCGTCCGCGAACCTGTGCGTAGCGCTCAGCAAGCGCCTCCTGGGAGAGCTCGGTCAACTCAGCCTCCAGAGCCTGTGCCCGGGCAAGAATAGGCTTAGCCGCCTTCAGAAAGGCTGCTGATTCGTTTTGGGAGAAAACCCGACCAAGTAGACCGGCCATAATGGCGCACTATAGCATTTTGGCTGGCTTTTTGCCTCCTTACGACAAAAAGAAAAGACCTCCCGAGGGAGGTCTTTTCCGTAAAGCGCTTATGCGCGCTTTGCAGTCTTGCGGCGCTTAGCTGCCTTCTTGACGGTCTTCTTAGCCGTCTTGCGCTTTGCAGCCTTCTTCGCCTTCTTCTTCATCGCCATGGTTGTGTGAGAATTACAGGACTTAATATACTCGACCCACTCGCGCGAACTGTTTTTGTAAAAAACGTTTCGCGTGAAGTGTTCTACGTTGTATTATTGCGCGCTATTAATTTTTTTGTGAGAAAAATTTTTAAAGTGTGGATAACTTTTTATTTTTGTAACAAGAAAAATTATTTTCCTGACTGTTCGATAAGTTGATACACCGCATTTGTTCGTTCAGCATCCATCAACTGCGGGAAGCGAGATTCCATCAACTGTGCAGTGGTGCGTGCTTCTGCAATGCGACCTGCAAGTGCATATGCTTGTACAAGCGCGTAGTAGCTTTGCGGATCGTTTTGATTCGCACGCACGAACGCTTCGGTACTGGCTACCAGTTCTGGATACAGCTTTGCTTCGTAGTATGCTGCGCGCAAGAACATGTGATCTATAGTTGTAGTTCCCAGGCGCTCCAAGAGGAATGCTCTACCGCCCGCAATGTTTCCTGACGTGATCCTGCCTGCTCCTACATACACAGCAAGGTCGTCCGATGATGGACTGATCGCATATGCAGCTTCGAAATCAGCAAGGGCCAGAGCACGATTATCCGTTCTCCAGTACATGATGCCGCGCTGTACGAGCGTAAGCTGTTTGTTGGGCGAGAGTGCGATTGCTGCCTCCATTTCTTTGAGAGCTTCTTGGATCAGTCCGCCCGCTTCAAGGCCACTTGCGAACTGAATGCGCAGACGTGGATCATTCGGCGAACGCTCCACCTCCTTCTGTATCTCAAGCAGCGCAAGCCCCAGCGCTTCCTGTTTCACCTGCTGTGCAACATCTGGGCGACGCACCGCATCAGAGGCATATGTCAGGAAATGCTCGCGCACTTCCTGTGTTGCAAACGTTCCGCTTGCAAGCGCTTCTTTCATGTATGTAAGACCGACGGCAGGATCCTGTGCACTGAGTCCGCGAATAAGCGCGCTACCGCCTGCCATGCCGGGCGCGTTCACGAACCAGACGGTAAGCAGTGTTAGGACAGCGACTACCGGAGCTGCAATAGATAGATTCGCTTGCGGCAGACGCTCAAACAGACCGATCGGACGCGAGCGCTCCGCGTGCGCCATGGCAAGTAGGGCCGCAAGCACCACGTACGTGAACAGGTTGTCGAATACGAACAGTGCCTGGAATGCGTACGCTGCCAGAGCTGCAGTGAGTAGTATGCGTTCGCTTGCAGAAGCGTTTCCGCGATAGAGACCTACAACTGCGCTAATCAGGAGTGCAAGGAATAGAAGCAGCGCTGGCAAGCCTCCTGCCATAAGCCAGTCGACATATACACTGTGCGCGCGATCGAACCACGGCTCTTGTCCGTGCAGCGAGGGATCGAAGTGGTGCGCAAATACGAAGTTGAATCCCTCATGGCCCCAGCCAGTAATAGGACGCTCTGCAAAACCCTTTGCTGCCATGCCCCAGAGCGTGAAGCGCGTATCGCCATCGGCAAGAGAGATTGATGCGATTCGTCCGAGCGTCGGATCCTCACGCACGAACGACGTATCCTTAAGCGCAAAGAAGCCACCGATCACGATCGCAAATGCGATCAAAAACCCGAATCCTATCTTGCGAGTCTGCTTTGATCGAAGCGCAAACAAAAGTGCCGCCAGGATCGCCGCGCCCACGAATGCGAGAATCGCTCCGCGCGTCGCGGTCGCAAACAAGAGGATGGTCTGCACTCCAGCAAGCGTAAAGAGCGCATAGCGAAGCCAGCCTCTCGACTCGATTCCCTGCCAGAGCGCAATCGCAATTGCAGACAGGAGGTAGGCCGCAAGATAGGCAGCATTGCCGAAGCTTGCATCAAGACGCACGCCGCCTTGGTGAATGGTAAGCGCGCCCATAAGCTGCAAGACGCCGTAGCCTGCAATAAGCGCAGACGCACCCGCAAACGTAAGCCACCAGCGCTTCCAAAGTTTGTCGACTGTGAGAACGGACCCTGCGATGATAAAGAAAAGGAACGTATGGATCATTGCAATCCAGCCGTCCATACGTTCATAGTTACTCCAGATAGCTTTATGCGGGTTTGGCGCAAGCAGGTCAGCAAACAGCATCCAAGCAACGAATACTCCGTATATAAGGAGCGTCCACGAGAAGCGCGGACGGTAGCGCTTGTCCGCAAGTGCAAGCAGCAGGTACGCACCTGCGGCAAGCCCTATAAGTATGCGGAACGCGAATCCTTTGCTTGCAATGAACGGAAACAGGAGGTCGCTGCTTACGTAGAGCGGCAGAAACGGGATCAAAAAGAGCGCTGCGAGCACGATATAGCGGGCGGCGGTAGTCATACTACGATAGTATATAGTACGAGCCTTCCCCCTATGTCTTCCCTCAAGGAACGTTTCTACAGCCTTTTGCGAGCCTCCGAGCGCTACACCAAGACCGATATGGTGTACCTCTCCCACAACGGATTCTGGGTGAATGCTAATTTCGCGGTCTTCACGCTTCTTGCTTTCCTCCTTTCGATCGTCCTTGCAAACGTACTACCTAAGGAGACGTATGGTACCTACCAGTACCTCCTTTCCCTGTTCTCGATCCTCAGCGGATTCACCCTCACTGGTATGGGCACCGCAATTACGCGAGCAGTTGCGCGTAATATGGAGGGGACGGTACGCAGTGCGCTCCGTACCCAGATGCGCTGGGCGCTCTTGGTAAGTATTGCAGCCTTATGCGGAGCTCTCTATTACTTCCTAACCGACGACATACAAATTGCCGGAGGTCTGGTACTTGTCAGCGTCTGTCTCCCGCTCATCGCAGGCTACGGCAGCTACCAAGCATACCTAACCGGTAAGAAGGACTTTCGCGGACTCTTCTTCACGGGCACGCTTATCAATGTGTGCTATTACGGTGCCGTCATTCTTGCAGCGTTTCTCTTCGGCGACGCACTCTGGCTCTTCGCTACAAATCTGATTGTAAGCACTGTACTGACCGCATTCGTCTATGTGCGTGTCACCCGCGCCATTGCCGCCGACGCCCCTAAGGACAGCGAGGCAAACGCATACGGCGCACACCTAAGCGTCATGAACGGACTTGTGCGTATAAGCGGACAAATCGATACCGTACTCATCTATACCCTGCTAGGACCTGTGATCGTTGCAGAATACGCGCTTGCAAAACTAATACCCGAGCGTGTGGGAAGCGTATTCAAAGCGCAGATTGCAACGGTACTACCGCGCTTTGCGACACGAACCCCGCGAGAGATACGCGCAACACTTCTGCACAAAATGCTTTTGATGAGTCTCGCCGTCGGAGCCGTAACATCCCTCTATATATTCTTTGCGCCGCTCCTGTTCTCACTCGTGTATCCACAATACGAGTCGGGCGTTATCTATTCACAATTGCTCGCGCTCACGATTATAGGAGCACTCGCACACCTACCGGTCACAGCACTTATGTCGCAGGCAGACGAGCGCAAGCTCTATGCCTATAACATCACCTTCTCCTTGTTTCAGACCGCAGCTCAAGTACTCGGCATCTTGTTCTACGGCCTGTGGGGACTTATCTTTGCCCGCATTGCGGCTAGCGCATTCAGCGTCCTTAGTGCCTACGTGTTCGCGTCGCTTCCGTATGCATCAGAGCGTACAGTCGCTCATAGCACGGAATAAGTTTTTGCCAGTCCATATGCTCGCGCACAAATGCAGCCCCCTGTGCTCCGATGCGTTCCCGCATGCCCGCCGCATCCTGCGAAAGCTCGGTCAAAGCATCCGCTAGCGCAGCCTTGTCTCCAGGCGGCACAAGCACACCGCTCACCCGATCCTCAATACAAAGCTTTGCTGACGGATAGCTGCTTGCGATAAGCGGAAGACCGGAGCCCATGGCCTCAAAACCCGAGAGCCCTACGGCTTCGTTCACTAAATCATTCTCATACGTCAGCGCAAGCGACGCCAAGTCGCTTGCACTGAGGATGTCGTAGACATCCTCTCTCGCTCCCGTCATATGCACGCGTCCAGCAAGCCCAAGTAGCACCGCTCGAGCAGCAAGCTCGTTATATAAATACCCTTCTCCGACCAATACGAGGTGCGTGGTAGAAACCGAACGCGCATGCACCGCAAATGCTTCCAAGAGTGTACGCTGCCCTTTCCAGGGAATCAGCCGAGCAACCGATGCAATAACGACCGCCTCTTCAGGTATAGAAAGTTCTTGCCGGATTTTTCGGCGCGCATCAGAAGCGCGCGAGCGTTCAAGCGCAACAAGGTCAACACCGTTATAGATCGTGTAGGATCGGCGCTTAAGCTTTTCTGGTGGAGTGCTTAGCACCGACACATTTCCAAACAACTCACCCTCAACAACTGGCGAATAACAAATAGTGAGCGTAGCAAACGGACGCAGGAACGCATAGGCAACCCGCACCTTCCACCCATACAAACTATGCGTCTGATACTCATGAATAATGCGAGTACGCACGCCCGACAGAAGCGCAGAGACCATTCCGACCAACGTCGCGTCGATCAGATGCGTATGCACGATATCCGGACGCTCCTTCGCGAAAAGCGCGGCAAGAGATCGTACGCGCCCTCTCAAGGTTGAGGATTCTGTTTCGACATGCACCATGCGAATCCCTGCGCGTGCGAACGCAGCTTTCAGGTTCGGGCGCTCTTCTGGAAACTCATGTAAAAAATAGACCGTTGGCTCAAAGCGCTCCCGATCGAGACGGGCAGCAATGGCAAGCACCGCAACCTGTGCGTCTCCGAACAAGAGATCGTTCACTACGTACGCGACCGCTACGCGCTTACTCATGCCTTCTTGCGTGCGACGAAGATATAGCCGAGCGGCAAATGCTCGGGTGACATCTTGTTGGTGGGCACGAGCGTATGCAGCAGGTGGTCCAGGCCGCGCATGAGCGGAATTACGATATCAGCGAGCCAGTGCCAGCGTACAAACCCGAGGAGGCAGTGATACACGACGCTGAACGGACCTGTGCCAAGCGCCTGTATGGAGTGCTCTTCGTATCCATGTTCTGCAAGGATACGCTCAAGCGCGGAACGGGTGTAGCGGAAGTAGTCGTTTGGAGAGCCGTGCACGTTAAACATAAATGGAATGACCCCGACCACCTTCCCTCCTGCCTTCGTTACGCGCGCTGCCTCGGAAAATGCCATGCGATAGTCGTACAGATGCTCAAGCACATTGATGAACAAAACAGCATCAAACTCATTGTCCTTGCAGGGCCATGGCTGCTCCGCGTCGAATATAAGGTCTGCGCCGTAGTCAGCATTAATATTAGCGGTTACGAACGTATGCTCTCCTTGAATCAGTTCCTGGTAGCCGGACTTGGTGGAGCCTCCGATATCAAGGATTCTTCCGTCGAGCGTCAGCTTCGCGAGGGCTGCATACTCTTCCCGGCGCAAAAATGATTTGTTTCTCATAGAGAGTCGACAGGCGCCGTAATAGTCTGGGAGAGTATAGCACCGAGCCGGCCCAGATCCTGCTCCTTAGCGGCGCTCTGGATGCGCGCCTGCAGTGCCGAGTTTTGCACTCCAAGAACGCTTCTCAGGCGAGCTGCAAGCCCTGCCGCGTCTTCAAAGAAACATGCCTCCCCGAACAGCTCACGCGCGTCCTTGCTTGCCGCAAGCACGATACAGCCGCTCGCTGCCGCTTCGAAGATGGTTTTGTCCAGCATTCCTGAAGGTGAAGTGTTCACGAAGACCTGGTGCGTGCGATAGAGCGCTGGCGTATCTGCATGCGACACAGCCGGCACAAAGGATACGTTGGGAGGTGCATGAGCGACGAGTGCATCATAGTACGCCTGATCCTGCGGAAGCGGTGAGCCGACGAAGGTCGCGCTATAAAGCACCTTATCCTGTTCTAATCGCCGGAGCGCTTCAAGCAGAAGCTCAGGGCGCTTAGAAGGCGCCATACGCCCAAGAAACAGCACTGAGCGCGGCGTGCGCCCGGATGCGGTGTCCGGACGGAAACGGTTCGTATCAACGCCGACCGGCATCTGCATCGCGTTCGCACACGCTGCGGTAAAAGAACTCTTGGAGGTATAAAACACCTTCTCGCAGAACTTACAGGCAAGGTCCGTAAGGAACGATCCCGCATAGTGGTTGCGCCAGAAGTAGACTGGCTTCTTGCATAGCTTCCAGAGCAACCCCGCAACCAGAATGTACTCCTGGTTCATGTGCACAAATACGCGATCATAGTTTTTCCGCAGACCCCATGCAAGCCAAAGGAACCGTAACGCATACATGATCGAAAGCTGGCTTCCTCGCTCCTTTCCTAGGGAGTGCACGCGCACGTTGTGAGGAAGCGAGTGCAGCCCTTTGCGCAGACAGATAACTTCGACAGAGTCAAAGCGCGGCGCAAGTTCAGCAATCCATTCGTGGAAGAATCCGAGTACCGGGTCCTGCGTATCGACAGCTTGCGTGATGATCAGAAGCTTCATAGCGATGAGAGGTGTTGAGCAAACCGAGTCGGCACGTCTCCGATGGCAGCAATGTGGTTGCGCACCGTATGCTCCGCCTCGCGAGAAAGAAGCTCGCGCGCCTGATGGTCCTGGACCAAGCCTGCGATGTGGACTGCAAGCGCGGCTGGATCCGCCACCGGAGCCGCGAGCACATCTTTGTATCCCTGAAACACTTCCCCGACGATGCCGACGTCAGTCGTAATAATCGGGAGACGCGCGAGTGCTGCTTCTACAAGCGTGCGGCCATACCCCTCATACGCACTCGCCTGGATGTAGGCATGCGCGCTCTGCAAAAGAGCGAGCATATCAGTGCGCCAGCCTAAGAACATGACGCGATCTTGAAGACCAAGCTTTTTAGCAATCTGCATGAGCGCACGCTTTCGCGTACCGTCTCCAACGACCATAAGCCCGACCGATCGATACTGGTGTTGTAGGCGTCCGAGCGCATACAAGATATCGATAATGCGCTTTTCTGGCTCAAGACGACCTACCGTCATAAGTACGAATGAAAACGGATGCGCGGGGAGCGCTACTGCAGGAGGTAGCTGTGCGGGAACGGCAATCGGAATCACGACCGGATCAGGAATTTTTGTTCCGTAGCGCTCGATAAGCGAAGCACGGATGCGCTCAGACACAACGCGAATGCCGGAAGCTTTCGGCAGTACTGAGTCCGCAATCGCGCGGCGAACTGTATTAATAGCCGGCATCTTAACCTGCGGCGAACGGAACCCACCACCTTTCACAAACCACGGCGACAAAAAGTCTGTGTGTATCTGGATCTGCAGCTTGGCCTGCGTGCCTTCTATTGCGCGTGCTGCAATGCGGCCGTACTCAAACGGATCCTGCGCTGATACAACATCAATACCGTGCTCGCGCACAATCTTCGCGGCAAGCTTTTCCAGTCGGGAAAACGAGAAAAGCTTGCTCCCGGTAACGGCATGAAGATACAGACCGCCTGCCTCGTAGGCGGCAGCGCCTGAAGGCGCATGCGAAACAACATGCAGGTCCCCGAGCGCAGCTGCATACTCGCGCATGCGTGCGTGCGCAGGACTCTCTGTCTCGAATATCGTCGGGTCGTTTGAAATGAAGAGAACTTTCATACGCGTGAGAGAAGCTGTGCGGTCTCGACAGCAAGGCGCTCGACATCTGGATGCGCACGGATGCGAGCCGGTCGCTCAGTCAAAAGCTCGGCAATCGCATCCGCCAGCGCTTGGGTATCTCCGACTGGCACGATCCTGCTTGCCGGATAGCCCATCAATGCTTCTCGGTTCCCTCCGGCGTCAGTCGCGACAACAGGCACGCCAAGCGCGACCGCCTCAAGCAAGAGGTGCGAGAGTCCTTCATAGCTGCTGTTAAGAACAAATACATCTGCGAACGAAAGCGTTGCAAGCACATCCGCATGCGCAATACCGCCCGTAAATACATACGAGAGCTTGCCTGCTGCGTGCGCGAGACCCTCAAGCGACTCGCGTTCCGGACCATCGCCAACAATCGCAAGCGAAGCGTGCACGTGCGATACCGCCTCGATAACCCCAGCAATTCCTTTCCACGGAACTAGTCGTCCGACGGTGACCACGACTGGCTTTGGAAGCTCCTGCACCGCCACGGGCACGCTGCCGATTTCCTTGATCGACACAGCATTGCGAATCACCTGAATCTGCTCGCCCGGAACACCCCATGCCTCTACGATTGTCTGCAGATACCTGCTCGGCACGATGACCCGTGAAGCTGCGTGCGCTACCTTGCGTTGTAATTTCTGCAGCTGCAGTACCAAAGGATGATGCTGCGGAGTGCGTACAAAGGAATCAAGCGACTCGTTAATCCCAAAGCGCTGGCGTCCCTGCTCCCAGGCATAGTCGCCGACGATTTTCACATAGAGCGGTTTTCGCGTGTGACGCGCTGCATGCATGGCAGGAATACCAACCGAGAACGGATCGAGTGCAAGAATCGCATCCGATCTCTTAAGCGCGCTTCGCAGACGCCAGTAGTACGCGATATGGCGGATACCTCTCGGAAGCGAACGTACGGAAGAAAACGGTACGACCGCAATCTCTACCCCTACGCGCGGGAGCTGCTCGGCGAGAATCTCAGCATACGTGGCAGGACCGCCAAACTCGGGCGGAAACAGCGGAGTGGCGAGCACGAGCTTCATACGCCTATTGTACCGTTTTGTCTGTAACGCGCCCAAATATACCTCGCATAGCCTTAGCAATACCGCTCCACTGGTAGCGCTCTGCTACCAGACGGCTTGCGTTTGCAACGGTCGCTTCTACTTCCTGCGGGTGTTCGAGTATATGCGTAACAGCCGCAGCAATCTCCTCCGGAGCGTTTACGGATACCGCAAAGCCAGTCGTCGCAGCATCTGGATTGCGCTTTGCGTCAAAGAGGAAGTCTTTAATACCTCCTTCCTGCGTTGCAATAACCGGAAGCTTGGCAGCCATAGCCTCAATGAAGGAGTTGCCCATTCCTTCAGAACGCGAGGGACGTATGAAAATATCTGCTTCGGCAAGTGCGGCTGGCAGCTCGCTGTATGGAATCTGTCCCTTGAAATGCACACGCGTCTCAACGCCAAGCTCTCTGGCGAGTGAACGCAGCATCGCCTCATCGGGGCCGGTTCCATATATAGAAAACGACACAGAGCCAGGCAAGAGCGCGAGCGCGCGTATGATGTCATCAACTGCATTCTTGTGCACGAGCCTTGAGGTCGTAATGAGCACTGTTCCCTCATGCGTGCTGCGTGGCGCCGCAGAAAACGTACTGGTCTCAACACCGTTTGGGATGAGTACCGGCTCTCCCTCGTAGCCAAACTCCTGTGCGAGCTTTCCAAGATACGAGCTGATCACCGTTACTGCTGAACTCTGTGCAAGCGCGTACTTCCACGAAAGCGCGATCAAGCCAAACCACTTGCGACGAAGATACGCAGGCGGATCTCCCTCCTGCAGGGTGAGTATGATCGGCGTTCGTGTAGACAGCTGCGCGATGTATGCGCCGAGCGATCCGTACGTCACCATCATTGCCCAGTAGCAATCGAACCTGCGCGAGAGCGCATAGCCGGCAGACAGAAATGGAAGCAGCAGCTTGTCGATAGCGCGACTACCGAAACCGAGACGTTGTACGAGTACGTTTCCGATCTGCTCTTGCGCTGGGAGCTTGGGGTCGAACCGCGCGCATACGAGCTCGAACTCGTACCCGTCGATTCTCTTGGTAATTTCCTGAATGGCGATCTCCGCTCCGCCCACATGCGGGATATAGGCGGTGGAGAAAATTAGGATGCGCTTCATATAACAGAGCGAATGTAGTCTGGAAGCTCACGCATCGGCTCCCAGCCGAGCGAACGCATTTTACCAAGATCAATAGTCGAACCCATGCGGTTGCCCTTCACTTCAGGCAGCATCTCGATCTCACCTCCAAACAGCTGCGCAACCTCAAGAATAGAATACGAACGCTCGTTGCCGATACCATAGTCATCTCCAACGCCGTGTTCGCCCACAAGCACAAGCCCAGCGACAATATCATCCACGTGCGTAAAATTGCGCAGCTGCGTTCCGGGCGCCGTTACTCGAAGCGATTCACCTGCGAGCATGCGCTGCCTGAAAATCTCGATTACCGTTCCGTATGCGCCCGATCGCTCGCGCGGACCGTAGACGTTATAGAAATACGTAACGGCATATGGCAGTCCAAACCACTCGCCGTAGTTGCGCACCAGGTCCGTCATACTTGCCTTGCTCCAGGCGTACGGACTCTGGTCGCGTCCCATGCCGCTTTGATCAAACTTGGTAGAACTGCCTGCATACACAAGCTTACCGCCACGCGCCTTCCAAAACTCAAGCACTGCAAGGGTTCCTGCGAGGTTCAGGTCCCATACCAAAGACGCGTCTTCGAAGCTCTTCTCGACGCGCGAGTACTCGCCCAAGTGGAAGATGAGGTCGGGAGACTCCGGCACAAGAGACGCAATATTCTTGGTATGTCCCTCCCGGTACTCAACGCCTTCAACGTGATTCTCCTTGGTACCCGTGAAGTAGTTATCAAGCGATATGACGCGATGCCCTTCATGCACAAGACGCTCACATAAATGCGAGCCTATGAACCCTGCGCCCCCCGTAACCACAATGGTCATTTGGCTACAGAATACACCGGAGAGCCATCAGGATACAGGAGCGTTGCTTCGCTTGAGGTTGCAAGACCGGTTACGGACCACGGCAGCAAGGCAGATTTCCCTGCCGCGATCACCATGTCCTCAGGCAGCGTAAACGCCCTCTTTGCGCCTGCGCGAAGCTTCCAAAGAGACAGATCTGCAAGCTGCTTCGAAGGATTCATAAGCGTGATGCCGCGCTCGTCAACCGAAGAAATCACAACTTCGCTTGTCACAACAACGATAGATACGAGTGCAACTGCGCTGCCGCCTTTGCTTCCTGTCGCGCGCGCAACGGCAGTGTACTCACCCGGTTCTCGATATGTATAGCGCGCCTTATTTCCTTTCTCACTCCCGCCGTCGCCAAAACTCCAGCGCACATCTGCGTCCCTACGCAACTTGCCGGTACTGTCATACACAACCGCGTCATACGGCGTCTCTGCTCCCGCAAACACGATCCTGCTTGGAATTGCAGAAATAAAGAGTTTTGCAATCGGATGCTCGACCGGAAGCATGGGAACTGTGCCGCCCACCGTTACCTCAGTCGGCGTTGGCTCTTCCTCAGGCTCTTCGAGCTCCGGAGCTTCAGGAGCTTTATTGGTTGCTCTTGGCGTGGGGTCCGCCTCAAACCAGCCGGTACCGGTATACTGCGGCGTCTTCTTCGGACTCGTATTCTTGCCGCCTACGCCGCTGTCTTTCCAGCCGAGCTCCAGCGCATTCACCGAATCAATCTCTTCGCTTCCTGCAAATAGCGTAATCTTCGCACCCTCGTTGCTGATGCCGTTACCAAAACTGCCGAGCCAGTCGACAAGCGTATCTGCAACCGGCGGAGAACAAGATGTTGACTTGCGCGCAAGCAGATAGAATCCCTGGCTTGCAATTCCGGAGTAGCGTACGCTTCCTGCTTCATTAAAAGCAATAGTTTTTGTGGATCCAGGATTATCTATGCGCATACTCCATGACGAGAGGTCAACGGTATCCGGTCCGCTGTTATAGAGTTCAATCCACTCGCAGGTACCGCTCTCTTCCGTACCCATCCACGCGATTTCGCTTATAAAGACACTAGCCTGCGCGCCGGTCGGGGCGCCCAGTGCCAGGAGAACAAGCGCAGGGAGGAGGTTCCTACGCATCGTTCTTGAAGAGAGCTCGGAGCTCTGCCTCAGGAACCTCAAATGCGGGTTTCGTATGAGTGACGTCCTTTGACGGTGACACGGGAGGAGTATCTACCGGCTTTGGCTTTTCTGCAAGTGCCGTGCCGATGGTCTGCTTGAGGGACGGGCTCTCAGGCGGCTGGGGAGCTTTTTTGGTCAGCTCTGCAAGCGCAGCACGAAGCGCGTCTTTGTCTGGAGGAGTTGGCGGCTGCGGTGTCGGAGTTTTGGGCTTGTTTTGATTTTTAGTAGTGCCACCACCCCCTCCATTGTTAGTAGGTTTTTTGAAGTTGTTCTTCTTGCTAAAGCTTGGCTGGGGTTCTGGTGCGGGAATTTCTGCCAACTCGCTGAAAATCTTCTTTTCAATCTCATCACGCTTACCTCCATACAACTCCTTAGACCACTTAATCACCTCATCTTTGAAGGTTTTCTTCGGAGGCTCGATGCGCGGAATAGTGAGAGCGGAGAATGGTCGCGAACCGATACCGTCAATCATGAGCGTCAGGTAGATTTGTGTAAATCCAAGATTCACCAAATCTTCTTTTGTAAATTCTGGGGCAAAGACTGTCTCTAGTGTTTCGGCATCAAACGGTCCCACACGGAACGAGACGGTCGTACCGACGTTGCCGAACACTGCAGCGCGCACCTGCTCTTCCATCTGCTCAACGTACTGGTGCGCGATAGTGAGGTTTAGCTTGTATTTGCGGGCCTCCGAGAGAATCTCAGCAAAGGTGTCGTTGGCGAAGTTCTGGAACTCGTCCACGTAGAAGTAGAAGTCCGGGAGCTTTTTGATCTGCTCAGGCCCTTGGTCTGCGCGACTCATTGCGGCCAAGAAGATGCGGGTCGTGAGCATGGAACCCAGCAGACGCATGTTCACCTCGCCCACCAGTCCCTTGGAAAGGTTGATGATGAGAATCTTCTTCTCATCCATAAGCTTACGAATATCGAAGGAAGAATCTGGCTGCCCGATAATATTGCGGATGAGCGGATTAGAGGTGAACTGGCCGATCTTGTTTTGAATTGCCGGCGTCGCCTCCTGCGTGAAGCGATCCGTGTAGCCAGCAAACTCCTTAGTCCAGAAGTCTTTCACCACTGGATCCTTAATGTTGTCGACTACTTTTGCACGAAATACCTTATCGGTATACATGCGATTCACGCCAAGCAAGGTTGCGCCCGGATACTCAAGAAGCGCAAGGAGCGTGTTTGTGAGTATGTACTCCATGCGGGCAGACCATGCGTCCTGCCAGATCTTTTTAAACGTCGCCATGAGGCCGGACGTGACCAGGTGGCGCTTGTCATAGCCCACGTCCTCCATCACGTTAAAGGCGATCGGATTATCAAGATCAAACGGCGCAAAATAGACAACGTCTTTCTTACGATGCTCCGGCACGTATTCCAACAATGTCTCTGCAGTTCCTCCGTGTGGATCAATGAACGCGAGCCCTTCCCCGTTCACAATGTCTTGGATTGCAAGATTTTCGAGCATGGTCGATTTGCCCATGCCCGTCTTCCCGATCACGTACATATGACGGCGGCGATCCTCCCGCTTGATACCAAACGGAATCCGCTTGCCGCGGCTATCGGTAGAAGCAAAGTACGTGACGCGATTCGGGTCCATTTGCCTACAGTATACGCTATGCAAAAAGCGATGGACCGAATGATCCATCGCTTTTATGAGGTTTAGGCCGGAGGCCAGGCCGCGATCTGCGTGAGGGTGAGCACGCCGTCGTTGGCAGGCTCATGCACCTGTCGCGCCCATTGGTCCCCATACTGCAGCTGCTTGGGTGAGAACCGAAGCAGCCGAGCATACTCACTGGCGTCCCGATCGATCTGGTCGAACGAGTCGTCGCCGTCGAGCCGCCACACACCCTCTTTGAGGTAGCGCGCCTGCGCAATGAGCGAAATGCCTGAGAGCGAGCGGCTTGCTACGGGAGTTTGCACTCCGTTGTAGCTCTGCCGCTCCACATCCAAATTCGCGCATGCACTCCGGAGCGCATGTTCAAGTGCAAATTGTCTGCACATCGTGTAGTTCTCCCGAAATGAACAAGAGGAGCATTATGTACTAAATATTGTACAGTGTCAATCCTACTGGTACTGAATGAATGACGGAGACGGCGTTAGTTCAAGCACTTCCGCAGGAGTCAGTAAGCGGGTTGAAGGCGGCTTCATGTCGTTTTTATAAAAAATCTTGAAGCCGGTGAATTGTACCGGTTCAGGATAAATAACGGTGTTGTACGTATTGATCTTTTTCGCACCAAAGCCCCAGCCGTCCATCACCATTACCACCTGGACTTCAGGAGTCGGAACGATATTGGCTGTGCCGGTGACCATGTTCTGCGTGAAGCGGTGTATCACGAGAA
>CAZTMV010000007.1:0-27423 GCA_964615225.1 uncultured Candidatus Saccharibacteria bacterium | reverse complement strand
CCGAAGAGCGCGGTGACCAGAGATACCACGATCGAGAAGAAGAACGCTGCCCAGAATCCATCAACGGTGAAACCAGGGACGATCATTCCTGCGAGCATGATCAGGAGCGCGTTCACCACCAGCGAGAAGAGACCTAGGGTGACGATGTTGATCGGCAGGGTCAAAAGCGCGATGAGCGGCTTCAAGAACACATTGATCAAGGCCAGCACAATAGCAAGCACCAAGGCGCCTATCAGCGTGACGTCGATGCCGGGAATCAAGTAGGCCGCAATCAGAATCGCGACTGCAGAAACAATCCAGTGAATGATGGACATGGAAAAATATTAGCGGGTAACGGCACTTACCATACTAAGCCCTTCATGAACCCAGAATGAACACTAGTCCCCGTACAAGGCTCGAGCAAGCTTCAGGTATGCAAACGAATACTTCTTCTTGAGGCGCGAAAATACCGGCGCCAGACGCTCAGACCCCAAGTCGTCATATGCCTCGAATATATCCGGTAGGCCGCGAATGACCTCCGCAGGCACCAGCTCCCGCACATCGTCTTTAGAAATCTTTCCCTGCAGAACGAGCTTCTCCACATGATCTGCAATCGTGTCAAAGGTAACGCCGCGCAGATCAGCAATGGCGGCAAGCGGACGCCCCTCATTAATAAGCGAGAGTGTTTCGTCATACGTGCTGCGCTTCTCTTTTTTCTCTGCTTTCCCCATAGTCCCGCCGCACGCTTTCACAAACCGCTCTACGAGCACTGAACGCTCGCCTGCGCTCTCCAGCTGCGCGAATACTTTCCTCGCCTCTTCGGACGCTCCTCGAAACTCGCCGTCCATCCGCACTACGTCTGGATGCACCTTGAGCGCCTGCTCGCTCCAGCCGAGCAAATGCAGCCCCTGTAGCGTGCGCAGGCGAGAAAGCGCTACGTAGCCCTGCCCGTACTCAAACGCGCGCGATAGATCAATCGCTGCGGCGTCCAGGCTCTGTCCCTGGCTCTTATGAATGGTGATTGCCCACGCAAGCTTAAGGGGCAGCTGCGCAATCTTTGCTTTAATCTTGCCACCTTCCTCAACAACCCACTCTTGCTGCGCCACGGTTATTTCGCGCCCGTCTCTGGTCTCCACAATTGGATAGTTGGTGCCTCGCTCAAAGCCGATGACGGTACCCAACGTTCCATTCACGAAGTTCCCGAACGGACTGTTTTTGGTAAACATGACAACCGCACCCTCCTTCAAGGTAAGCGTCTCAGGCGACAAGCAGCCGCGCTTCAATCCTTCAATGAGTACCGGCGCACCGCTGGTCTCCATGCGAAAGGTCTTAGCGGGCCCCGGGATCGCTGCAAGCTTGTCTGCATTTTCCTTATCAACGTCTGCATTGTGCGTGTAGAGTCTTGGCACGTCTGCCGGCACATCCTCAAGCAAGCTCTCACGCGACACAATGCGTCCAACATCATTGGGATCCGTCTCGCCCTTGCGGATGCCAGTCAACACGCCAAGAAATTTCGGATCTTCGGTGCGGTGTTGCTCGGACAGATAGAGCGTGAGCGGATTGAGGGCGCGCCATGCCGGCCCCATAAACGCAAAGTCTGCCTGCCCACCTCCTTTGGAAATAGGCGGCAGCTGAAAGAAGTCACCAACAAGCACGACCTGTATGCCGCCAAACGGAAGGTGTGTGCGTTTTACTTCGCGTACAATCCGCTCGGTCATCGAAAGTACGGAGCCTGAGAGCATCGACACCTCGTCGATAATAAGTACCTGCGTGCGTGCAATGCGACGCGCAACATGTTCCTTGGACGTAATCGCATCTACATCTGCTTCGGTCAGATATTCCTTGATGCCGATGCCGCTCCACGAGTGTATGGTCATGCCACCTACGTGTGTTGCGGCAATGCCGGTCGAAGCCGTAATAGACGGCTCGATGCCGCGTTCACGAAGCCATGCAATATAAGCGTTCACCGTATGCGTCTTACCGCTGCCCGGTTCTCCGGTCAGGAAGGCGTTAGCGCCTGTCTGCAGAATGTTGAGCGCTTCTGATTGCCGCATGTGAATACCGCAGAGTATACACGCCCGCATGCCGTACACTCTACAAAGGCTGTTGGAGGCACGATAATGCTTCGCTCGTTACTACGCGTTCTTCCTGTCCTTTTTCTCTCTGGGTGCACTCCAGATCCAGCACAAAGCTCAACTGAAAAACCGCTCCTGGAGTCTATTGATGACTTCTGCAGCGACGCAACCGCAGACGGCAACCGAGTCTGCGACTGCTACGTCGAGTTGGCTGATGGCCGGGCTGCGCGCGTATGGCTCATCGATCGAGAGGGACAGGTCCACTTTAGGACCGTTTCCCGCTCGGTGGCCGGTATTTCGCCAGACGTTCTTCCGCCAGACAGCACGATTCTACGCGCTGCCGGTCCTGATGATCCGCTCTATAGAGTGCTTCGGGAACGCATGCAAAGAGAAGGAGGATTATAAGACAACAGGCAGCTTCGGCTGCCTGTTATGCGTTAGAGAGCTATTGACATTTTAGTTGTTATAGTGTATAAATATAGAGTTGAGCGCCTGCACCCGCAGGATGGCTCTGGGGAGATTGCATCCAATGTTGTTTTCCGCTCTTCGCCTTGCCGCAGCCGCTGTGTGCTTCGCCCTGGCCGGTGGCATCGGCGCCGTCATGTTTCTGATTCCCGCCCTCAAGGACGGTGACTACAGCTTCCTGACGTCGAACGGTGTGCCAGTCATGGAGGCATGCATGGTCGCGATCGTGATCATGATGTGCCTGCTGCTTGCGACCCGGGAGTTTCTCTCCGGGTCCGGCAGCAAGAAGTCCGCGGCGTAACTGCTCGCATGAAGAACAAGAACGGCGTTCCCCTCGGGAGCGCCGTTTTCTTATGCCCGGGCTTTTGGACGATTCAAGATTGCAAGCGCAAGCGCCATTGCTGCGATCGAAAGATCGCGGAAGAGGACCTGGAAGTCACCCAGATTGAAGGCAACAATGGCAAGGAGGATGACCGTTGCGGCAACCGCAGGCACAAAGAGACGCTTGCCCCAGATGAGCCAAAGACCGATGACTGTCTCAATGAACCCAAACACATGCAGCATAACCATCTCCTCGATCGGGAACGTGCGCACGAAACTCGGAAAGTACCCGATCCAGGAGTAGGGATCTATGACAGCGTTTACAGCCGGGAACAGAAATGCAAATGCAACACCCAAACGAAGCAGCAGTTCTGCAGTGCGCATACCTCTACTGGACGACCGTCACGCTGCCGTGATGATCAGATTCCCGGTGGTTGTGGTACCCCCAGACTCCGGTCTTTGAGAACGTGAACGAGTACGTGGAGCCAGGGCCGCACTGATCAAACGCGCCGGTGGTGTTCGGACAATGTTCCTCGCGGCTCGTGCCATCGTACTGCGTATGCGTCGGATGCTCGTCCGAGCCCACCCACATCTCGTTAGCCTCGCTCTGGTCGATGAAGGTCACGACAGTGCCTTCACGCACAGTAATTGAAGAAGGAACGAAGCCTGCATCGGTGTACACAACCGTTAGAGCGCCCCCATCTTTGGGGTCAGCGCCGAAGTCTTCAGGCGTAGTCGTAGCAGCGCCCGAAACATCGCCCGGAGCCGCAGGAGCTGAGGCGCTGTACCACCAGAGCCCGGATGCACCGAGAATAAGGAGCACCCCGATCACCCACAAAGCGGTTTTGTTCATAGACCTGAAAGATTATGCCGGATAACTCATCCACAAGTATACCTCCCACCATGAAGACTTGGTGATGGCATACTGGACAGATATGGCACACACCCCAGCAGAGGTTCTCGCGCAGGTTCTAAGCGACGCGGCGACCAAGGTAGAAGTAGGTGCGCGCTACGTCCACTACAAAAGCCCGGACAAGCCCTACACCGTGCTTTCGCTTGCGCTTTTGGAAGCAGATGAAGCTCCTGCGGTCGTGTACCAAGCAGACTACGAATACAACCTCACGTTCGTGCGCCCGCTTGCGAGCTTTCTTGAGGAAGTAGAGCCTGGCATTGCCCGTTTCCGTAAACTAGACGGCGCCGCCTAACAACGAAAACGCCCTCGTGGAGAGGGCGTTGTTCGTTGCTGCTCTACTGCGTAGTTCCCTGCGCCCCAACTTCCATGAACGTTACGTTCGTTGGGACCGAGAACTTGCTTGGATCCGGAATCCACGGCGAACAGTCGTACTGCACGTCTGCATTCATATCAAAGCCGTAGTTTGCAGCAGCGCCCATGCCGTCTGCAACCGCAACTTTGACGCCCTGCGGTAGCATATCGGTCCAGGAGTAGACATAGCCGTCTGCCTGGATGACATGCGCGGAAATCTCCATACCGCCTGCAGTGACCGGCTTTGCAACCATGTCAGCGCGGATATTGGTGCCAGAGACAAAGACCACGCCCGTTGCTGGCGCTGCAGGATTATTGACCACGACGTCGCACGAGCGCGAACCGCCCTGCGCGACAAAGTCCGCAAAGGTAGCGCTGCCAGTTTCTCCTGACGCAGTCGGCGCACCTTCCTCCATGGGAGTCTTGGTCTGCGACAGATACCATGCTCCGCCGCCAAGGACGGCAATAGCGATAATGACGCCCAAAAGTGATTGCATGTTCATAGATAGTTATGCGTTATCGTAGACTTCCCGGTAAGCATAGCACTTATGGCCGCCTCTACTACTGATTACTTGGTGATCTGTGCGACCGTTTCAAATTCCTCTCGAGGAGGCATGTAGTCGGGCGTTCCTTCCTCAAATACCCTGCGCTGTACCAAATACGCAGTGTCGTTCTCTACGACCTTGTAGTATCTGCCAAGTCCTGCGTAGTAACAGATGATCATCTGCGAGTTCGCATACACGTCAGCATCCCTGTCTTCAAAGTCATTGCACGAACCTTCTATGGTTTCCACCTCGAGCACTGTCACTGTGCCACTTGGATAGGTAGCTTTAAGCGAAAGAGCGGTATGCGGAGTCTCGCCTTCTATCGGAACATACAGCCAGGTCATTGTCGGCGCTCCCTGCGGCGCGGGAACCGTTGATTCTTCTACAGCGCGAGGAAACAGTATGTAGAGCGACCACGCAAGCGCAGCAACTCCAATCAGAGCAACAAGGATTCTCATGAATCCAGTATACCGTTCTACGAACCCAGATCGAGAATCTCGTCGATGCGGATCTGCGCGACAAACTCCGGCACGTGCGACACAAGCACCATCGCGCCCTCGTACTGATCCAACGCTTTTGCGATGACCGGCAGGTGACGGAAGTTGATATGGTTGGTCGGCTCATCAAGAATCAGGACGCCGGGGCGCTCAAGCACGAGACGCGCAAATGCGACCAATCCCTTCTGTCCCTCAGACAGTACGGCAATCTTCTTGGTCATGTGTTCGCTGGTAAGCAGGAAGCTTGCGGCAGTTGCTCGCATACGTTCTTCGTTTGGCTTATCCATCGCGCTCATAAGCGAGTCGTAGACTGTGTCTTCAAAGTTAAGCGTCGAGAAATCCTGTCGGTAGTAGCCAACCTTCACACCCTTCGCTATCTGCGCACCTTCTGCAGTACCTGAGGCAAGCGACTCAAGGAGCGTCGACTTTCCGATGCCGTTTGGGCCCTTCAAGAGCAGGTGCGTATTTCGCTTCAACACAATATTCGCCTTCTTCGGCTTCACCTTGTGCGTCTTCGGATCCATGATCGTGAGCGACTCGATCGTCAGGAGCTGACCCAAGATATCTGGCTGGGAGGGGATCACGAACGGGCGAATGGTCTTGTCCTCGCGGCGCACGTCTACCTTGTCTTCCTCCATCTCCTCGATTTCTGTGCGCATTTTCTTAGCTACAAGACGCATCTTGCCTCCCTTTTGCGCAAAGAAGTTCATCTTATCCTTGTTGTCCTGGATCTTCTTCTCCAGCTGCGCGTTCTTCCGGTTCTCTTTCTCAATACGCGCTGAAATCTCCGCGAGCAGCGAGAAATAGTCGCCCACGTACTGCTCTACCTTGCGAGTATGTACGTCCAGGTAGAGAACGCCATCGGTGAATGAATTCAAGAAGTCTGCATCATGGGAAATAACCATGCAGTTCTTCTTGTAGTCCTTGAGAAACTGCGTCAAGTGCTCGATGCCAGCGTGGTCCAGGTTGTTGGTCGGCTCATCCAGAAGAAGCAAATCAGGGTCCTGAATCAAAGCTGAGGCAAGCAAGAGACGCGCTTGCTGTCCGCCCGAAAACTCTTTGATCTTCTTCTCTTTGGGAGCGTGCAGATTCACGATTTCCAAAACCGCATCAATTTTCGGATCGATGTCGTACACCTTCTGTGCAAACTGAGACTCAAAGTACTCGCGTACGGTAAGTTCGCGTTCCTTTGCAGACACTGTTTGATTAGCCATTGCAACCGTGAGCCCGTGCTGCTTCTGGATCTTGCCTGCTTCCGGCTCAAGCCCGTTTGTGATGAGCTTGAAGATCGTGGACTTGCCGGCACCATTCTGGCCCATCAAGGTCACTTTCATGCCGCGCTTGAGAGAAAACGACACATCATCCAGGATCGGGTAATTGTATCCGTAGCTATACGAGACATTCTCAAAGCGCAGGACCGCTTCTCGCGGTCCTCCAGGTGAAGCCGATGTTCCCTTTGCGCCTGCCATCGTGGTTACTTTTTCTTAGCAGCCTTTTTCTTGACTACTTTCTTTACTGCCTTCTTTGCAGGCGCAGGAGCTGCAACTGCGGCAGGAGTCATCAGCGAAATCAGGCGCTCCAGTTTTGCGTTGACGCCCTCAAGCTCGCGCTTCACGTCCTGCATGGAGCGGTCGTCGCGGGGAGCAGAGTTAAAGGACGGGCGCGGAGAAAACTCACGGCGCGGGCCGCTACTAAAGGAGCGCTGCGGCGCAGCATCGTCCTTCACGAAACAATTCGAGCAGTACACTGGCTTGCGGCCGTTCGGGCGGAACGGAACCTCGGTCATGCTGCCGCACTTGGCGCAGTCTGCCTTGTGCATCTGCTTAGGAGCACCGCGATCGAAGCCACGCTTCTGGAAGGGCTTCTTGTTGGAAAAACGGGGGTTGTAGTCAGACATAGAGTTGGTACGAAGATTATGGCATATTTGAATACTGCTGGCAAGATTACTCCTTGTGCTTCGCCGCTGCCGCTACCCCGTCGAGTGCTGCACCAACCGCTACGCCGATCGCAGCGCCAATAGCGAGGTTGTCGAACAATAGGCCCAAGGCCGCCCCAAGCGCGATGCCAAGACCTATACCTGTTCCAGGATTCCAATGATCCATCATACCCAGAGTGTACCAAGACCGATGAGAACCATATGAGCTAAGCAGCTAGCAAAACTGCCCTCTAGCGTGAGGGCAGTGCAAGGAGCTTGTCCTTATGGAGCGCGAAGAATACGGGCCACTGCGAGTGCAGCGCCTCCGGAAGCGTATCAAGTTTGAACCATGCCAGCTCATCAACCTTATCCGGCTCGCCGTTTTGGACCTTGCTTGGGTCTATGCGAACCACAAAGTCGAGTGCGATCCAGTGGGTCTTTGCGCCGTCATGCTCGCGATGCACATCTCGGTATCCCAAAAATTCGAAGTCCAAAACGTCGACGCAGTATTCTTCCTTGATCTCCTTTCTGAGCGTTCCTTCAACTGTATCTCCGAGTTCAAGACCGCCGCCGCCATGGTCCCAGACGCCATGTTCGTCGCGGCACCGGTTGCTGCGCTTGGCGAAGAGGAAGTTACCTTCCCCATCATGGCAGGCGAACACAATTGATACACCGGTGTAGTCGTAGCCCTTTTTCATAGATGCCTCCATTCTACCTCTACCCGGAAGAGTAGACGCTTTTATCCCTTTTACAAGCTAGAAGGGTTACATCGTAATTGTCGGATACACGTGAGCAGGGTTGCGATTCCCCTCCTCGATTTCTACGAGACGGAAACGAGGTACGCCCGCTGTACTTGTTCCGGTGAAGCGCTCCAGCGCTGTCGAGTAGAGCTGCCCGTGATCGTAGAGCGCTCGGTATATGACGAGAAACTCGTCTCCATCGAGGTCAGCATTCTTGGCTATATCAATTACCAGATATCTATTACCTCGATAGTGCTCATAGACGCGATTGCGCTCTACGGAGGTCTCCAGCTTCTTATATTGCATGGGACAATTCTACCAAATTGTTAGCTCTGCAAGATACCCACTTAAAGATCTATATATTTCTATACTAGGAAGCGCTGCACGACTTAGCTGGCTGTCTGGGACGATGTTGGAACCAATCTCATCTCACGTTAAAGTTCCTGTATGGAACAGTTCGTCTACCACCGGAAGGTTGAGGAGTTCAAGGGGTCTATTCTCTATCCCTTGAATCAGCTCAAGGAAATATTCCCTGAGATATACAACGCGCATGTACAAAAATACACCGGACGCGAGCATGTACTCGAAACCAAAATCCCGGCACCACTGGACTGCCTCTGGAATGACGTGCTGCACTTCACTGCAGTCCATCCAGAAACTTTGTATATGAACCTGAAGAATGCAGGGTTCACTCCTGAGGAATTTATTCACAAACAGTGGTTCAAGGTGCCTATATCCCTCTTCGATTTTGAAAAGCTTGCGGTATGTCTTTACCGTCGCGACGTACGGCTCGTGCCTGACGCGCGTGACTTCCATCCGTTCGCTCCAGAGAAGATGCAAGAGTATGCCACCATGCCTCCTGAGACCATCAAATACTACAAAGAGCAGAAGGCTCTAGAGAAACGACCTCTATTTTTCCACCATGTTCCTCACGTTCTTTATAAGGGAACAGTTGATACAACGGGACTGGAGATAGTACAGATTTGATGCTGGCCGTCTGGGACGATGTTGGAATCTTTTTAATAAGCTAACGTTAGAGTCGGCCAACGCTCTACCCATTTCTTCTCCTCCACCCGTTCCTTAACCCTCTGTGCCCCTTCCGCGAATAGAGGTCCTGTGCGGACAATCATTGAAACAAGGTCTTCTATCCCGTGAGGGGCTATCAGTACAGGTTTATCGCCTTTCAAAGATACCGCTATACAAGTGGCGGTTTCTGGCCAGTGTGCGAGCGCATCTGCAGCAGATGAATACGGTTCATCACTGTTTATTACGTGCATACGCGCCTGGTTCTTGGTAGACCAATCGACATTTAGGAGAGCTCGGAGTTCTTTGTCGTATTGTTTCTCTACCGATTCGTCTGTATTCAATGGATCAAAGTAGATGAGATCTACGTCAGTGGAGTGTCCTCTGTTCGTGTTTCCACTTAGATGGTCCCAAACTTTGTTGCGAACAAAACCAGCGCCAATCATCCACTGAGGGAGGTTCAGCTTTTGTGCGGATTTGAGTACCTGCATCATCCAAGAATCCTGTTCGATAAGGTGGACAATATCTTGCTCGGTCATTGCAAATATTCTAACAGCGTTGCTGGCCGTCTGGGACGATGTTGGGACCTCTTTAGGAACTATGCAAAATTGTGCTTTTCTCCTCTAAGTAGAGCGAATCCTTTTCTCACATTCCCCAGCTCTTCTGGGCTGATAGAGCCCACTATCGAATCAAGCTCGGATTCCGACATCCATACGAATTCTGAGTGGTCTTCAGGGTGAAGGGTGATATTTTCGAGCGAGTCTAAGAAACGAGCGAAATAGACAGTTTCGACCGAGTGCGAACCTTTAATTGGATTGGTGTAATCGAATACGGCAAAAGGGTCTCCGATACTTATTTTCATTCCCGTCTCCTCCATAACTTCCCGTTTTAATCCTTCAACTATGTTCTCGCCGAAATCAATATGACCTCCTGGAATCTCAAAAATGTTTGGAAGAAACTTTTTGGTTGCTGCTCGTTTCGGCAAGAACACCTTCTCAACTCCATCAAACTGATGATGAATGAAAGCGCAAGCTGTTATCACTTGCTTTCCTTCAGCAGGAGTTTCGCTGTCATGGGTAACTTTATTCATATAGCTATTCTAACTTCTTGCTGGCAGTCTGGGACGATGTTGGAACTACTATTGACATAAACTATGTAAGTTTTAATATGTTTATATCAGTAGAGGGAGAATATCCTATGTACCTTGTCTCCTACCGCGACGGCACCGAACCACTCAACTGGGTTGAAGATCTGAAGGGTTTTGCAACCTGGGGAGCTATGGCTGTCTTCGGTCTCGGCATCTGGAAACTCGTTGAACTGGCCACATAAACCAGTATGGTTTTTGATGGAAGGGCCCGCGCAAGCGGGCCTTTTTATTGCTGGCTGTCTGGGACGAGGTTGGAACCTTTTGGGCACGTATGGTAGGGTTTGTCCAGATTTAAACTTCTACGAAGGAGAGAGGCATGCCGGATACCTATCCGCGTGAATTCGTAAAAGCATTCAAGCGAATCTTCCCGAAACGCGCTGACTTGCACAAATTGCTCGAAGACAATGACATGAGCGAGAAGGCTATGGATCGCATCTCTGACCAGATGTGCTCCCTGCAACTCTACTCGCTTACTAACGAGACGATCGTCAGCATGTTTGAGGCTGGTCAGGAAAAGCGAATTCTCAGATTCGCTAAGAAACAAATCAAAACAGGCAAGGACATGTCGACCCTCTGGAGCTTGTGGAGACCGCCTTCACGCGCCAAGGACTAGGTCATTGCATGAGAACCTTTTAAAGTCCGGCTTCGTTGCCGGGCTTTAATTTTTGCTGGGGGACTAGGATTCGAACCTAGATTGACGGGACCAAAACCCGCTGTCCTACCATTAGACGATCCCCCAAGTACTTACATCCTGCCCGACTCTGGGTGACTATTCAAGTCGACAGACAGAACGCAACTCAGATACATCCTCAGACGTTAGCTCAAGCTCAGTGCCAATATTAAAGGAGTACAGAATAGATTCCGGATTCTCCACATGATCCATACCAAGCGCATGTCCGAACTCATGCGCAAGCACCCGGCGCAGCTCTGTGCCGTTCGTGAATTCATAGATAAGAATTCGCTCGCCCTGCGCATCGCTTATGTAGCGGCCTTGATCAAACTCTTCACCTGCTTGTTTGTTGTATACGGATACCTTTGCATTCAATACCCGAGCAAGAGCATTTAGTTCTTCTACCTGCGTATTGATTTCCTCCGCAAGCGCATTTACCCGATCAGCGTCTGCAGCAAGTTGCTGCTGCTCGCGCTCCAATTCCCTTCCTTTTCGTTGCAGTTGCTCATATTCTCCAGCAGGCGCTCCGCCCCGCGCATTCCAGTACTCCACCTCCGCTTCATACGCAGTTGCTTTTCGTTCAAACGACGCTTCTGCAGCGTCATACGCGCGTTCTTCGCGGACATAGACACTTCGAAGCGCTTCCACCTCGTCGCGTTTCGCATCATATGCAGCCTGCTCACCATCAATGCGCTCGCCCAGCTGCGCGGCCTGCTGTTCTTCGCCATAGACGAGTTCGACACTGATATCACCGTCTGCAGCAGCAATGACCAGCTCTTTGCCCGCAGCTTCGTTCAAAAGCGAAGCGGCGTCCGCAAGCGCATCGGCAAACTCCGCTTCTGTAATTCCAAAGCGTGGATCAAACGACGTGACGCTGTAGGTGATCGGCTCGCTGCATGGATACATTAACGGCTTCCCGTATACCCAGATACCGACACCAGACGCAGCAACAATCCCACCAAGAACGATGATATGGATTACTCTCATTGCTTACCCAAGCTCTCATAAATCCCAAGCTCCACAGCGAGGGCCGGAATAGGGGCGTAGCGAAGACGCTCTGCCGCGCTCAAAAACAGTGCCACCGTCCTATGGGTAAGCTTCGACTCTTTATCAGATGCAATAGCCTCAAGTAGTGAATACTCCTCGCCAAGCTCTGCCGCAATCTCCTTGCGAAGCTCAGGCGCGTGACGAACCAACAACACAGCGCGCATCGCCTCAAGCACAAGCATCAGATAGAGCTGCATATCAACATCCTTGGCAGCAGTTTTCTGCACCACAGCAAGTGCCGCTTCCATATTCCCCGCATGCAAAGCCTCTACAAGATGCAGCACGAGCTCGCTCTTCGGAGCCCCCGTTGCTCGTTCTGCTTCGTCTTTGGTGATTGTCTTATCTTTGCCGGTTGCCAGCACCTTCTCTAGCACGGAAAGCGCATCGCGGTATGAGCCGTCTGCAAGCAAGGTAACCAACTCCGCTACCCCCGCCTCAAGCGTATATCCTTCGCTTTTTGCAACTGCCTGCACCATTTTTGAAAGTCCTTCGCGAGAAGGCTTCTTAAACTCAAATACCTGACAGCGAGAGCGGACGGTCTCGGGCACCTTTTCAAGCTCCGTGGTTGCAAGAATAAAGAGTGCGTAGTGCGGCGGCTCCTCAAGCGTCTTCAAGAAGGCATTCCATGCACCCTTCGAGAGCATGTGTGCCTCGTCGAGAATATAGACCTTGTACTTTGAATCAAATGGAAGCGTGTGGATGTTCTCGGTCAGACCGCGTATATCCTCAACGCTGTTGTTGGACGCTGCATCAATTTCATACAGATCCTTATCGCTCGTGCCAAGCGCCTTAGCAAACAAGCGAGCAACGGAAGTCTTACCCAAGCCTCGCGAACCTGAGAATAGATATGCATGTGCAACCTTCTCGCTTTTAATCTGTTCCTGAAGCGGAGCAATTACTTGATCTTGACCCAATACCTCTGAAAACTTAGAAGGGCGATATGCGCGGTACAGGGATTGGTGGGCCATAATGCACTGGATTATACCAAGCCCGTGAGCACCTCTTCCATCTCCGACAAATTCTGCGTTTCCATGAGCGCGCTGCGCAGCTCCGCAGCCCCATCCCAGCCAGTCACAAAGGCTTTAATATGTTTTTTAAGAATGGCGAAATGCTTCGCCGGACGCATCGCATCAAACCGGCGCGCAAGCTCCAAAAGTGCCTTCAGCTTCTCTTCTGGCGTGACCTCCTCAAGCGAACGCTTTGTAAATAGCCACGGATTACCGAACACCCCGCGTCCGAGCATGGCGCCATCAAAGCCACTCTCTACAATTTTGCGCTTTGCGTCCGCAAGATCAGTAACGTCTCCATTGCCAAGCAGCTTCACGTTCGGGTTTAGAGAACGGCAGAACGCTGCAATCTCAGGCGCCAAGTCCCAGTGCGCAGCAACCTTGCTCATCTCCTTGCGGGTGCGCAGATGAATGGTGAGTGCTGCGATATCAGTTGAAAGGATATGCGGGAGCCACTCTTTGTACTCGATCTTGTTGTAGCCGATACGGGTTTTAACCGATACCGGTATCTTGCCCTCAGTGCCGCGAATAGCAGCCTCAATCACCTTCTTTGCGTTCTCGGGGTTCTTGATGTGCGCAGCGCCCGCCCCCTGCTTCTCAATGGACTTGTCAGGGCATCCCATGTTGATGTCTACGCCATCAAACCCCATGGAAAGCGCGAGCGCCGCAGCATATTCCATCATCTCGGGCTTGCTTGAGAAGAACTGCGCGATGATCGGACGCTCATGCTCTGTATAGATAAGATCACGCACGAGCGGGTTCTCTGCGTCCTGCATGCCCTTCTTTTCCCGGGTGTGGTAGAGACCGTCTGCGGACACAAACTCCGTCCAGGTAATAAACGGCTCTGTTGCGTATTCCGCAATCAGCGAACGGAAGGCAGGATCGGTCACGTCCGCCATAGGCGCGAGCGCGAAGATAGGTCCTTGCTGCTTTTCCCAGAGAGACATACCCGTACCTTACCAAATGGATACGGGAAAGGCCCGCATTTCTGCCGGCCTTACAAGTATCGCCCGGTATTATCCTGATCGCGTTGAGCGGATCGCAGCCGCGGCAAGCATGCCAACGCCTACTACACCAAGACCAATGCCTACAAACTCATAACTGAAGATGAGGCAGCCGATCGCTCCAACCATCAAAAACAAGCCGACGATAAATAGAATCGCTGCGTTCATGTCATTACTCCTTCCGCACAAACCCTACGCCCCGCCGTGCCCTGCGTCAATTACTCGCCCGCGCGCTTCACATACACCTTCCCCGGGAAGCGCAGATCCACGTACTGCACGGATCCGTCCACGAGGTTCAGCTTCGGGAATGCTGCGGCAGCGCTCTCTTTTGCTTCGCGCTCTTTGCCAATCACGTAGGTAATACGAGTGCCGTTTGGTGTATACAAATCCGCTTCATCTCCTCGGATGCCAAGCGCGTGCACGGGAACCGAAAACGATTGCACGTCATTGATGAACCGAAGCACATCGCGCATGTTGTCGACGCCGAGCACCTTGGCGCGAAGTGGATACTGGTCTGTCGAAGAAGCAGTATCCAACTCTGCATACACGCGAAGCTCGGGCGTAGAGCTTGCGCTCTCGGCTGCCGCTACCCGAAACAGCATCCCATCTGCATCCGCCTCATAGCATTCGTGCGAGACTAACGGAGCCTCAGCAGGCGTGCCGCACCAGCGAAGCGCAGATCTGCGTTCAGTCGTTGTGATCTGGATCGCATCAAACCCTTCGCGCGAAACCGATACCGACGCTACCGAAGGGCTCTCAGCAAGAATAGCCTCGCGGATCGAGCGTTCAGGGTAAAAGAAGAACGAGTCGCGCGGGAAGACGTGGTAGTAGGTGCCGGAGAGCTCCGCTTTAGCAAGCGCGGCATAAGAATCACTTGCAGCAATCACGCGCGCAATACGCACCTCAGGGCGCCAGAAGCCATACACAATAAGACCTAGGAGCACTGCGCAGCCAATCAGCACGAGTATGTTGCGCGTTCCCTGTGCATCTGCGCGCTTTTCTCTCAGCGTCTTCCTGCGGCGCACGACAGGCTCCCGCACTGCGCTGGACTTTTTCTTCGCGACGCGCTTTTTAGGCGCGACTCGTTTACTCTCCAAGTCGAATGACTTCCTTGCCGACATACGGGACGAGTACTGCTGGCACCTTGATCGAACCATCTTCCTGCTGGTAATTCTCTACGATGACTGCCAAGAGGCGAGGCGCTGCGAGCGCTGTGTTGTTCAAGGAGTGCGCAAAGCGAAGTTCGCCATCTGCTCCCTTGTAGCGCGTGTTCAAGCGGCGCGTCTGGAAGTCATGGAAGTACGACGAGGAGTGCGTCTCACGGTACTTGCCTTCTGAAGGCATCCAGCACTCGATGTCATACTTTTTGACCTGTCCGAGACCTAAGTCTCCGCCGCAGTTCACGACCACGTGGTATGGCAAGCCAAGCGCCTGGAGCGCCTCCTCTGCGTTTTGGGTGAGCTCCTCATGTAGGCGAACAGATTCTTCGTGCGACGCCTCGCACAAAATGACCTGCTCCCATTTATAAAACTCATGCACGCGAATAAGGCCCTTGGTGTCCTTGCCGTGCGCGCCGATTTCGCGGCGGAAACACGGCGAGAACGCAAGATACTTCTTCGGAAGCTCAGACGCCTCCAAAACCTCGTCCATGTGGTAACCCATCGCTGCAACTTCTCCGGTACCAGCGAGGTATTCCGAATCCTGCGTCTTATACAGATCCTCCTCGCTTTGCGGAAGATACCCGGTACCCATAAATGCCTCGCGGCGCACCAAGGACGGCACGATCATCGGCAGGAAGCCCTTCTTCGAAAAGTGCGCAATCGCAAACTGCCAGACTGCATTCATAAGCAAAGCGCCATCCCCCTTCAGGAAGTAGCCCCGGAAGCCCGCGACCTTTGCGCCGCGCTCGAAGTCCGCCATCCCAAGACCGGTCATAAGCTCGGTGTGCGACTTTGGCGCAAAGGAAAACTGCGGCTTCTCTCCCCACACGCGAATTTCCTGGTTCTCCGCGTCTGACGCTCCCTCCGGAACCGAAATATCAGGAATATTAGGCACCGCAAGCATCAGGCGCTGCCACTCTTCCATCGTCTTCTGATACTTCTCTTCAAGCTCGCCCATACCAGCCTTCAGATGGCGCATAGCTTCCAAGAGCTTTTCCTTTTCTTCGCCACTGGCAAGCGCGATCTTCTTAGATGCGCGGTTCTGCTCTGCGCGGCGGTTTTCCAAATCCGCACCAACGGTACGGCGATCCTCGTCGAGCGCCAGGAGGCGGTCGATGTCAATTTCAATGCCTTTCTTGGCTGCGCCGTGCTTTACCAGATCCGCATTGTCCCGGATAAACCGAATATCGAGCATGATGTGGCGATTGTACGGCATATTAGAGCTTCACGGAAGGATGTGTCGTGGTATAGTCCGCCCGGACCTCTAATAGATGGAGTAGTAAATGACATGGAAGGTCACAGCTGCTGAACGCCCAAGTGGGCACTGGCGGCATCAGGATCGATCACTGATCGTTCCCGCGCTCAACGGAACGGCCATTGCCGTACTCGACGGACACGGCGAAGACGATGACGCGATCATACGCTGCAGCGATCTGCTCCCAGGACTTCTGGCGAAAGCGGAATGGACGTCCGGACCAGCAATGATGCGGGCTATTGTTGAGCGACTGCTCAACGAGACTGCAAACCATGAAAGCGGCGCGTGCATCTCGCTTGCCTATGTGAGCGACGAAGGCACGGTGCATCTCGCGACGCTTGGCGACACCTTTGCGTGCGCTGGCATCTACGACCGAGAGAACGTCCAGCTTAAATGGCTTAAACCGCAAGACATAGAAGGCAACGACGACGAACGGGAAGCACTTAAAGTGCTCGGAGCAAACGTTTCGCTCGGGTACTTGCACTCTCCAGGCGACGCAAAGCTTTCGCTCTCGCGAACGCTTGGGAATCGGGTGTTCCGAGACCAGCTGATCCGCTACCCCGCGATTCTGAGCACGACTGTTCCAAGAAATGGCTTTGTCATTCTTGGAACTGACGGCTTCTTCTCGATGAGCCAGCCGGAATACATGCAAATGGGCTGGCTGGCCTGCATCGCGGAACGAATGGATGCAAAGCAGATGATCGACTCGTCGTTTCATCGGCTTCGCATGCGTAAGGACGATGCAACCGTCGTAGTCGCCTATCGATCCTAAACGTAGAAGCGCGTGGATAACCGTATCCACGCGCTTTTTGCTGCGCTATAGTCCCGCATAGATGTAAGGCATGGAGAGCCAGATGAAAGACGCACCACTCAAGCGGGTGCGCATGGCACCCGTCTCTCTTAAACTACTTCCGGAAGCACCAACGCTTGCGGAACTCTCTCAGTTTGCCGTCAGCATATGCCAGCCTCGCTCTAGCAAACAGCGTTTGGAGCAACGTGTGCTGTATTTTCTCGTTATGAAATATGGAGAGCAGGCAGCGCCAGCCTATCTGGCAACGCCTGAATTCCAGCGCATGCTGAGAGCAAAAACATAGGCGTGTACAGATCACTTCTGTACACGCCTTTCTGTATGGCATACTGAGTTCGTTATGGAGATACGGGAACTCTCGCAACGCGAGTATCCATCCCAGCTTCTTCAAATCCCCGATGTCCCCGAGACGCTATGGACCAGAGGATCCTGGCCTAGAGCTGACGCCAAGTATTTGGCGGTAGTTGGTTCGCGCGCGCAAACGCCCTATGGCAAAGCTGTGTGCGAATACCTCATTAGCGGACTCTCCGGCTATCCTATCTCCATTGTCTCGGGCCTGGCGCTTGGCACTGATGCCTGCGCACACCAGGCAGCCTTGAATGCAGGCTTGCACACAATTGCAATCCCTGGCTCCGGCCTTGATGACTCCGTTATCTACCCGAGAACCAACCTCCAGCTCTCCCGCGACATTCTTGCAGCCGGAGGTTTGCTCCTTTCTGAAAACCCGCCATTACATAAACCGTACCTGAAAGAGTTTCCGTCTCGTAACCGCCTGATGGCGGGACTCTGTCAGGCAGTGCTTGTTATTGAGGCAGGACCAAAGTCAGGAACGCTCATCACGTGCCGGATGGCTGCTGACTACAACCGCGACTTACTCATGGTCCCACATCGCATCCAAGAAACCACTGGGTATGGTTCGCACCTTTATATACGGCTTGGCGCAACCCTAGTCTCCGAACCCGCGCACATACGAGAGGCGCTCGGCATAGATTGACTTTTCCTTCTAATACCAGATACTGCACTTCTGGCAGTTACGAAAGGAGCAAGCAATGACTGTCTGTCTGCTCTGCGGCCGAGAATGGTCTGGCAAAGAGGACGATGTTCTCTGCGCCATCCCAAACAACATGCTCGGCAGCTCGCCGGCCCTTATGGCAACCAATGCCGGGGTTCGACACAGAAGTCCGGAAGATATCGCGTCGTGTCTGTCGCTTACAGGCGGTACGATCGATAAAACCGCTGCCATGAACATTCCCGGCCTCGCCGAACTGGTCTTTACAAAGGCATGGTCCGCAGCGATGCGGTAACGGTGAATACTACCAAAGCCGCTTCCCCAAAGGAGGCGGCTTTTTGCTTCACGCACAGCACACGTATTTGACAATATAAGGAGTATCGCGCTATCTGTTAACCACGTGAGCAAGACACTACTTATCGTAGAGTCGCCGGCAAAGGCCCGCACGATTCAGCAGTATCTCGGCAATGACTACGAGGTACTCGCGTCCGTGGGCCACGTCCGCGACCTCCCAAAAACCAACAAGGACGCCGTCGATATCGAGGGCGGGTTCGTGCCGCGCTATGTAATCACTCCTGGAAAAAAGGAAGTGATCGAAAAAATCCAGAAAGCAGCGCACAAAGCCAGCGAGGTACTGCTTGCAACCGACCCCGACCGCGAAGGCGAGGCAATCGCCTGGCACATCAAGGAGGCAGTAGGACTTAAAAAGCCCCAGCGCGTGGTGTTCCATGAAATCACCAAGGAAGCTATTAAAGAAGCACTGACTCATCCGCGCGCAATTGATGACAACCTCAAACAGGCACAGGAAGCGCGCCGTGTCTTGGATCGCCTCGTCGGCTACGATCTTTCCGGCCTTATCTGGAAGAAGGTGCGCTACGGCCTTTCTGCAGGACGCGTGCAGTCCCCCGCGCTTCGTATCCTTGCTGAGCGTGAGCGCGAGATCAAAGCATTCATTCCTGAAACCTATTTCGTACTCGAGGGCCGCTTCAAGGCAAAAGATGGTGAGTTCTCCGCTACCTGCGTAGAAGAACCAAAGACCGCAGAAGAAGCCAAGCGTATTCTGGACGCTGGCCAGAAAGCCGCATGGAGCGTTGGCAGCGTGACTGAGAAATCTGAGGAGCGCCTTCCGCGTCCTCCTTTCACGACTTCTACCATGCAGCAGGCTGCATCCACGCGCCTTGGCTTTGCTCCGTCACGCACCATGCGTGCAGCACAAAAGCTCTACGAAGCAGGACACATCACCTACATGCGTACCGACTCGGTAAACCTCGCCAAAGACGCAGTTTCTAAGCTTCTTGCAACCGTTGCAAAAGAGTACGGTGACGACTACGCGCAGGCCCGCACCTACAAGACCAAGAGCAAGAACGCGCAGGAAGCGCACGAAGCGGTGCGTCCGACCGATCCCGGCAAAGCACGCGCAGGCTCTACAGGTGATGAGGTAGCACTCTACGAACTGATCCGCACCCGTACGCTCGCTTCCCAGATGAAAGGCGCACTGGTGCTTCGCACGAAGGTGGAGGCGAAGGCAGACGCGGACATTCCTTCGTTCACCGCTAACGGTTCCCGCATTGTCTACCCGGGCTGGCTCTTGTGCGACACGCGCGCCCGCGGAGAAGATGTCGAACTTCCAAAAGTACAGGAAGGCGAGAAGCTTGATCTTCTCTCACTCGATTCACTCCAGAAACAAACCGAGCCGCCAAACCGCTACACGGAAGCAGGACTGATCAAAGAGCTTGAAAAGCGCGGCATCGGACGCCCTTCAACGTACGCATCCATCATGAAAACCATTCAGGACCGCGGCTACGTAGAAAAGCTTGGGCGCGCCCTGCAGCCGACCGCTACCGGCATGGTGGTATCCGGCTGGCTTGAGGAGCATTTCCCTTCCTATATTAGTGATTCCTTTACCGCCGAGATGGAGGACGAACTCGATGAAATTGCGCGCGGCGAACGCGAATACGAGAAGACGATGCGTGAGTTCTACACGCCGTTTCAGGCAGCAGTAAAGGGCAAAGAGGACTTGCCGAAAGCCACCTCGCTTGGCGAAGTGCCGGCACAGTTCACCTGCCCGATCTGCAACAGCAAGATGGAGTTCAAGCTCGGCCGCGGCGGCATCTTTATGAGCTGCACCCGCTTCCCGGAGTGCACCGGCGCGCGCCAGGAAGACGGCGTTGAGGTAAAGCCGGACGAGCCGCTTGGCATGCACCCAGAGACCGGCTACCCTATTTTCATCCGCACGGGACGCTTTGGTCCCTACGTAGAGATGCCACTTCCGGAAGAGGCTGCGTCCGTAGAAGAGGTGGTTGAGGAGAAACCAAAGAAGAAAGCTAAGAAGGTAGCAAAGAAAAAGAAAGCGAAGGTGAAGGTTAATGCGCGCCGCGCATCTATCCCTGCTGGAGTGAAGCTCGACGAACTGACGCTTGCAGACGCGGTCAAATACCTCTCGCTTCCGCGCGAGCTTGGCCTCCATCCCGCAACGAACCTTCCGGTCATGGCGAACACCGGACGCTTCGGCCCATATGTTGCGCACAACGGCGAATTCCGCTCTATCAAAAAGGGAGACCCGTACACCATCACACTTGAGGAAGCACTGGTGCTCGTGAACACCCCAAAGGCTCCACCAAAGGGCGCCACGATCGAGAAAGAGCTCGGGAAGCACCCGAAGACTGGCAAGGCGCTAACTTTGTACAAGAGCAAGCAGGGACTCTTCCTCAAGAAGGGACTCCGCCGCATCTACTTGCCTGACTCAGTGAAGGCAGACGACTTCACAGCAGAAGAAGCAGCCGAATATCTAAAATAAAAGAAGCCGCTCTCCTAGAGCGGCCTCTTCGTGTATTAGGCGGCAAGCGTCGAGGCTTGCGCGCGTTCGGGGTTGTTCGGGCACTGGGCCTGAGCTTCCAGAACTTCTGCAGGAGAAAGCGGCATGCCGCCAGCGTCCATGGTGCAGAGTTTCTTTCCGACTACGCCGCATTTTGTGCATGCTGCCCGCGCGAGCGTGTCATCCACGCAATGCGCGACGCCTGCTGTCGAACGTTGTGAAGGCATTGTTTCTCTCCCCTTCTGTATACGTCTGTTTTGAAGTATTGTGCTTCATATGACATCCGTCAAGGAGATACTTGGGCAGATGCGAAACCCTTCTCCGGAGGATACGGCCTTGGTGCAGAAGGCCTATGTCTTTGCAGAGAACGCGCACAAGGACGATGTTCGCTACTCCGGCGAGCCCTACTTCGTACATCCCTCTGCTGCCGCAAAGATCTTGGCAGAGCTTGGCATGGATGCAGCAACGATTGCCGCAGGCCTCATGCATGACGCCATTGAAGACGGCAAGGCAACTGCAGAGGAAATCGAGAAGGAGTTTGGCAAGGAGGTTCTCTTTCTCGTCGAGGGCGTAACCAAGCTCGGAAAACACAAATACCGCGGCGCTGAGCGCCACGCGGAATCGCTGCGCCGCCTCTTGGTTGCAACCTCAGCTGACGTGCGCGTGCTGATCATCAAGCTCGCGGACCGTTTCCATAACATGACTACGATCCAGCATGTGCCCCAGGAAAAGCAGAAGCGCATCGCACTTGAAACCTTGGAAATTTATGCGCCGCTTGCAGACCGTCTTGGTATGGGACGCATGAAAAAGGATTTGGAGGATCTTGCCTTCCCGATCATCGATGTGGACGCGTACCAGCACGCGGTAGAAGTGCGCAAATTGAAGACCAAAGAGACCGAAGAAGGACTGAAGAAAGTGCAGAAAGAGCTGCGCAAGGATCTTGCAAAAAAGGGGTTACGGGAGTTTCGCACTGAAACTCGCATGAAGGGTCTTTGGAGCCTGCACAAGAAACTAGAGCGAAAGAAGGACGATATCAGCGATATTCATGACATCGCAGCGCTTCGCGTGATCGTTTCTTCGGTGGATGACTGCTACACGGCGCTTGGCGCGATTCATGCCCGCTTCCGCCCGCTTCCGGGCCAATTCAAGGACTACATCGCCTTCCCAAAACCTAACGGCTATCAGTCCCTTCACACAACTGTACTCACCGGAGACGCGGGCGTTGTAGAGATGCAGGTGCGCACGGACCAGATGCATCGCTCTGCACAGTTTGGCATCGCATCCCACATGTCGTACAAGCAGCTTGGCAAAGGCATCGAGAAACTGGCTAAGGGCGCGCAGAAAAACGCCTTTGAGGTACTGTCTTTCACCTGGATGCGCGATCTAGTACCGACCTTGTTGAATTTTTCTTCCCGTAAGCCGGGACCGATAAAATCTTCTCGTAAGCGCACGGTCGATAACTCGCCGCGCTGGCTTTCAGAGCTTGCCGATGTGCACACTGCGCTTCCCGAGTCTGCAGAATTCGTAGACAGCCTCAAGGAAGATTTCTTCTCGCATCGAGTATTTGCCTTCACCCCCAAAGGGGACGTCATTGACCTGCCAATTAACTCAACCCCTGTAGATTTCGCCTACGCAATCCACAGCGACTTAGGCAATCATATGCACGGAGCTCGGGTGAATTCGAAAATGGTTGCCTTTGATACCGAACTCAAAAACGGTGACATCGTGGAAATTATGACTAAAGAAAGTGCGCACCCGACGCATAAGTGGCTTGATATGGCACGCACCTCGATCGCACGCAAGCATATTCGCTCCGCGCTTGAAGTTCCTGAGCGAGGCCCTTCGATCGCACCTAAGCCAGACAGCAGGCTTACTCGCAAGAAAGCGAAAAAGAAAGCCTAAACGCTGAAGTTTTTCACCGAATAGATATCGTCGTCAGCAGCTTTTGGCGCGACTTCCGATTCTACAGGAAGCTCTTCTGCTGCAATCACCTTCTGACCAGTCTCAGCGGCAAGCGCGGATACGATATTAGAAAGATCCTCAGGAGAGAAGAATTCGATCAGGAGACGTCCGCCGTTCGGACGGTTCTCGATCAACACGCGCGTACCCAAGGTTTCAGTCAGTGATTTCTCTATTTCGATCATTTCAGGCGTCTTGTCATGTTTGCGGACCTTATCGGTTGCAATGCGGCGAGCAAGCTGCTCCACCATGCGCACGGATGTCTTCTTAAGGACGATCTCTTTAAACAAGGTATCCTGCTCCTGCGGACGGTCTGAAAGCATCAAGAGCGCACGGGCATGTCCCTCGGTAATTTCTTTTGAAACAATTGCATTCTGAATAGCTTCCGGAAGTAAGAGAAGGCGGATGGAGTTGGAAACTGATTCGCGACTGCGGCCCACCTTCTCGCCGACCTCGCCGTGCGACATGCCGAACTCCTCTACCAGCTGCTGGAACGCTTTCGCGCGATCAATAGCATTCAAATCTTCACGCTGCAGGTTCTCGATGATCGCAAGCTCGAGCTTCATGCGATCACTCTCTACCGGCTTAATGACTGCAGGCACTGCTTTCAGGCCAATAAGCTTTGAAGCGCGCAAGCGGCGCTCTCCAGCAATGAGCTCATACTGGCTTCCAAGCCCCCCGTCTGCGCGCTCTACGTCTACGCGAGAAACTACCAGCGGCATCAGGATACCGTACTGACGGATGGACTCTGCGAGCGCCTTCAAGGCAGCTTCGTCGAACTCGCGACGCGGCTGGTAGGGGTTAGGGACGATCTTATCGACCTCGATCCAAAAGACGGAATCGTATTTCGTTGGCTCTTGCATTTGCGCCAAGTGTACCATGTGTCCGTTGCGGGAAGCTGTGAATCCGCGTAGGATAATCCCTGTAACGCCGGAGTGGTGGAATGGTATACACGGTGGATTCAAAACCCACTGCCGCAAGGCTTGAGAGTTCGAGTCTCTCCTCCGGCACCAACAAAGAACGCGCGACATAGTCGCGCGTTCTGCGTAGTAGAGGAACACGTCAGCTTGTCGCCGCAGTAATTTCCTCAAGCGTCCGCTCAACAGCAGCACGACGATCGTCCGCCTGGACGATCGGGCGGCCGATGATGATGCGGTCGGCGCCTGCACGAATCGCTTTTTCCGGGGTCATGACGCGATCAGGATTCTGATCGTCGCCTTTGACCACGGCCCACGCCGGACGAATCGCCGGGGTGTTCGTCGAGAGCAGTACGCCGTATTTCGCCTTCAGAAATTCTGCTTCTGCAGGCGAACAGACCAACCCGTCGATTTCCGCCGCTTTCGCAACTTCAGCGAATCGGGCGACTGCTTCTTGCGTCGTGCAGACGAACATCGCCCGCGTGTCTTCATCCTTGAGGCTGGTCAGGACCGTGACACCGAGCACTTCCGTTTCCGGCAGCTCTCGCTGCAATGCCGAGAGTGCAAGCACGCCGGCGCTGCACACCGTCGTCAGAATCGCCGGCTTTGCCTCTCGAAGGAAGGCGCCGTCGGTTGCGAGCGTTTCGGGAATATCGTAGAGCTTTAGATCTGCGAAGACTCGCAGTCCACGGCTTTGGATTTCCTGAATAAGGCTATAGCCGCACGCACGCAAGACGGAGTTTACCTTGAGACAGACGCCGGTGTCCGCAAGACTGTCAGCAAGCTTGAGGACTTCTCCTCGCGCCCACTGAGCACCCTGTGGCGCAGCCGGCTTAAAATCGGCAGCGACGATCAGTCGCTCTGCCGCACTCAGCGTTTTCATGCTGATTTCTCCTCAAACGTAGGACGAACATGTCCGGTACGATACTAGAACATCGCGTAGCCATATGCAAAGAAGCGCCTCGTTTGAGGCGCTTCCGTAGCGTCAGCGCTGTGCGCGTTCAGCCAGATATTTTCGACCATGGCCGACTTCCGTGTTGATCGGCAGGTCCGCAGCACACATGGGACACTCGTCTTCCGCATAGGCTTTCGCCGGCAGCGAAAAGAGTGTATCCAGGTGCAGCGCACCCACCTGCTCTGCAGTCACGTCTCCGCGATTACAAAGCCCGTGCACCGCCGCAACGTGGCCGTCGATGCGATGCACGGCGTCGACCGTCTTTTTGGCTGAGCCGCCGGTAGTGAAGATGTCTTCGACAACAAGCACGTTCTTGCCGGTAACGAATACCGGATAACCGCGCCCGATCTCAAATGCATCTCCGACTTTGTCAGCGTATACGCCGACAATGCTTCGTCGGGTCAGTTTCGACAGATGGTGAGCCGTCCAGTTTGAAAGCAGGACGCCGCCAGTCGCCGGACCGACGACCACATCGATCGACGTCCGCTGATCGTAGTGGAACTTGGCTATGATGTGGCACAGCTCGGAAACGAGGTGCGGATACGGATAGATCGCATCCTTGTTTACATACACGTCTCCATGCTTGCCACTGGCGTAAACGAAGTGGCCGTTTTGGATGATCCCGCCTGCTTCGACGAAGATCTCCAAGGCACGATTGCCGTTGCGAGCCATGTGTAAGCCTTTCTCGTAAGGGACAATACCCGGGACGGATACTACCCCGACGTTACGCAAAGTGCTAGCATCCGCCACATGCATAAAATCGTCTGCATCGTCGGCCCTACTGCTTCTGGTAAAACTGCCCGAGCTATCGCGCTTGCTAAGGAGCGCGATGGCGAGGTTATATCAGTCGATTCCCGCCAGATATATCGCATGCTTGATCTTGGCACCGAGAAGATTTCGGTTGAGGAAATGCAGGGCGTTCCGCACCACCTCATAGGTATGCGGGATCCGAAAGACCCCTACAGCGCAGCCGATTTCGTGCAGGACGCTACGTACCTTATCGATGACATTACCCGCCGCGGCAAGCTCCCTATTCTTGCAGGCGGAACGCATTTCTACTTCAGCGCCCTGCTGCGCGGTCTCCCGCCGGAAACGCCGCCCAACGACACGCTTCGTGCAGAACTGGAGCAACTCTCGACCGAAGAGCTGTATGCGCGCATCGAACAACTGGATCCCGAGCGTGCAGCTGACCTTGATCCAAACAACCGCCGCCGCATCGTACGTGCGCTTGAAATCGTGGACGCGCTCGGCAAGGTCCCTGCCCGGGTACCACTCAACACCTATGACGTCGAATGGATCACTATCCTTCCTGAGCGTGAGGAATTGCGCGCACGCATCAGCGCACGACTCAAAGAAACGATGGCAAAAGGACTCGTAGACGAAGTACGTGCTGTTCGCGACTATGTCGGCGACGATCGCTTAAACGAGCTCGGGCTTGAGTACCGTATTGTCGGCGAATACCTGCGCGGGGAGCGCGAGGAGGCGACGCTCATCCCAGCGCTGGAGTCTGCCCTATTCCAGTATGCGCGCAGGCAGGAGGCGTGGTTGCGCACGTTAGCGTCCGGTCGGTGACCAGTGCACAGGATCACTCGGAAGACTGTTCCTGAAACTCCATTGCGCGCCGTTTTGCTTAAGCCAGTTGTATGCTGGCGTGTTGCAGTTGCTCTGTCCGTTCTGGCAACCTACGGAAATGTCGATCGCCTGGCCTGAGTTGTGATTAGAACCAGTGCCTCCTAGAGAACATGGTTTTGCAGTCGCGCGATCACAGCTTCCATCAGCACAACCGTTCTGATTCCAAAGCTGCACCTGCTCTGCATCTGAACGGAATCCGTCGGTCACCTTAAGATCAATGCCGTCTTCGGCCGCTGCGGCGCGCATAGCCATGAAGCGCTCCACCGTTGCTGGGGTAGCTGATTCCGTTTCTCCAGATGTCGCAGCAGCAGGGAAAGCAACCATGCTAGACGGATCTGCAGCGGGACAGTTAGGGCCGGTTCCTGTGCTTGGCGGAGGTTCTTCCCCTCCACCTGTCGTACTTCCACCTAATCGACACTCAGTCGAAAGCATGCCATCTACAACATTAGGATTTCCCTGCGCATCTGGAGGGAACTGAATGACAAGCAGCTGCCGGCCATCAGGCAGCGTGTCCTTGATGCTCGTAACCGTACCTACATGCTCGGCTCCACTTTCAAAGGTACAGGTAACCGTATTTCCAGCACTAAACTGCGCCAATGCCTGCGCTGCTGGAGGAGTTGTCTTCTCAAGACAGATACGCGGATCTCCTTCCTGCAAAATCGCTTCCCAGGGGCCGAAGCGAGCTGCGCCTGGGTTGTAGAGGACGCCCATCACGAAGTCCACCAGAAGCCATGCGGACACGAGTACCAAGATGCCAAGAACGGTGTTTTTCATCATGTCCACCGCCTGCCCATGCTTCACGGGATTGCCTGCGCTTCCCATATATAACGCGCCTGCATATGCGATAGAGAGCATGAATATGATGATGCCGAGCGACACCATGAAGTTGATGCCGTTTTGCAGGACCTGCATCACACAACCCCAATCCGGAGCACTTCCGTCGCAATGGCATTCCTGCGGGATGATCGGACCGAAGAATGTAGCGTCTGCAGCAAATGCCATGGTCGGCACAAACGTAAGGATGCCAAGCACCAGCACCATAAGGAGGGTTCGAGGGAAGGTCATGCGCCTAGTATAGCCAACATTGCGGTGATTCCGTGGATTTCCCCACACCCGACAGACCAATTGCTATCTGCATGAAAACTTACTACTATGCCCGTACGGGTCCATAGTTTAATGGTAGAACGTCGGTCTCCAAAACCGTCGGTCGAGGT